>NZ_JAUORC010000099.1:0-603 GCF_030547465.1 Shewanella sp. 5_MG-2023 | reverse complement strand
ACCCATAACCGAAGGCGTGACCCTTGTGTTATAAGAAGCATCCTCATATCCACTTCATCATTCCGGCAGGCAGCTTTAATAAGCACAAAAAACAGTGGAAAAAGAACAAGGGTAAATACCTGTTCAACGCCTTTAACCTGGCCAAAGTGTGGCGAGCAAGACTGCTGGCGCAACTGGCAAAACTGAGTCTAAAACTCCCTAGCTCAATACCCAAAAAGTGGGTGGTAGACTGCCAACATGTGGGTAAAGGACTGCCAGCGTTAAAGTACCTGTCGCGATACCTTTATCGCGGCGTGTTACCCGATAAAAATATCGTCAGTAATATCGACGGACAAATTAGTTTTGAGTATCAAAATAGCCAAACCAACACCACTGAAATACGTACATTACCTACTGTCGAATTTCTATGGTTGGTACTGCAACATGTACTGCCGAAAGGCTTACGGCGAGTCAGAGATTTTGGATTACTCAGAGGAGGTTCAGCCAGGCTGCGGCAACGAATACGCTTGATGCTAGCCGTTGCTGGCACCGTGTTTGCGCCGCTCGAAAACACCACTAAAACTCAAGCCATACGACCTTGCCCTTGTTGCCGACAACCGATGA
>NZ_JAUORC010000098.1:0-624 GCF_030547465.1 Shewanella sp. 5_MG-2023 | reverse complement strand
GGGCCTGTTTCTGGGTGCTCGCCGACACTTTACACTCGACTGCTAAAAAGCAGAGAAATTGTTCAATCAAAGCGGGGCTTATATCAGCGCCATGACGAATATTACAATGTCGAATGAAATAACGGTTCCAATAGAGGTAGGATTTTTCTGTTTGATAGCTGTAATGGCGTACCCTGATCTCTGCCCGTATAGCCTCCAAAAATGTTAATTGCCCCATAACCGTCGCCTCACCAATGAACTGTATATATATACAGTTATAGTTCAAGTTAAGATAATTACTATGAAAAAGATGCATAAATCGTTTGATTGGCGCATCGATAATACTAACTTTTAAAAATTAACTCATTATTATCAATTGTTTGTAATATTTATAAAAGTGTTATGCAGACCTCGTAAACATCTATGCATCTTTTTTATCTTCTAAATTGTCATATTTTTTCTGTATTTTTTGTTAAAAAATATATTTACAACAGATACTTACAAGTGATAGTTTGAAGAAAAGACTTACAAGAAAGCAGGAGGTTATCCTGCTGCTAATCAATAAGCTGTTATACCCAAAGGCGATGTTCCTATATATGAATCCTATAGCACTCTTTGATTTCGATAAAACGATTATAAACAAAG
>NZ_JAUORC010000097.1:0-641 GCF_030547465.1 Shewanella sp. 5_MG-2023 | reverse complement strand
CGCCGAATGTAGAGCTGCTGTCAGATCCACTGTTGTTGTGGGATTACTATTGCTTGACAAAGGGGAGTCCATGTAGCCCTAATAATGGGCAAAAAATTGTTGGCTAAAATGTTGAGGAACGAAAACAGCCAACTGTTTTTTGTCCTTATTTATTAGCTTGTTATGTTTCATTTTCACAATCTTGATCAGCCATCTTTACCAGCGATTTAATTTGATTTTTATATTTATCTGATAAGTTGGGGTTAGCCAAGTGTTTTTGAACCTTTTCTTTGAAATTACCTTTATACAATTTAAGCGCGTCTTCAGCGCTATCGTAATTTCCTTTATCAAGTTCTTTTAAAGCAACGGTAACCATGCCATAGAATGTGGCATCTTGAATGGTTGATTCTTCAAAAATATTTAACTGACGCTCTATTTTATAATTCGCCCAACCTTGAAATCCCATTCCGATCCCTAAAAAGGTTAAACCCAAAAAAAGATAGAGGTGATTGCGATTCTTAATGGCTCTCTCCTTGAAACATAACAGCTTATTCAATAGCAGCACAATAATGTTCCAGACTGCTAAATTCAAACTTCAAAGATACCATCGCTAAGTTATTGTTGTAAATCGAATATTTTCGCGAATACGTAAATAACGCTCA
>NZ_JAUORC010000096.1:0-644 GCF_030547465.1 Shewanella sp. 5_MG-2023 | reverse complement strand
CAGGCCTTTAACTGGCGAGATAATTAACCGTTCGGCATAAGCAAAACCCAAATGCTCCTCTACCCACAATCGCTTCTCTGTGTAACAAAGTGGATTCTTGACTGACGGCGCAGTCAGTATATATGGGTCGTATCGCTCATCGGCCAAAAAGAACTGCATCGCATCGATGGCATTAGGTAGTGGTGACAAGTTAATGAAGAAAGATGGCTGGCTTTGTGGGTATTCAATATCTGGTCGCAAGCGCCTAGCCTGCTGAAATGCGGATTTGTAATCACAAAGCGTATCGTCCATATCGATATAAACAATTTTCATCCTAGCCTTTCTCCTTCTAAGTAACATGAATACGGGGTCTTAGCCTTTTTCAGCTACGACAACACCTTGCCCTTTGAGCGCGTAGTTCGAACGCTAGCCTTGATGAATTGCACAAAACTGGCTGCTTAATTTGCATTATTTGCTTGAGCTGGGATGACGCTTTCGACTTAAACCAATCCACCTCAAACAGCAGAGAGGAGCGCTTAAATATATTATAGTGGTACAGCTCATTTGGCCACATAGGTAGAGTTTTCGACTTGAGGAAAAGCAAGCCAGACTTCTAAGTCTTAAAACTTGATTCAATCCCTTTCTAACAAACAAAGGGGCATAAA
>NZ_JAUORC010000095.1:0-655 GCF_030547465.1 Shewanella sp. 5_MG-2023 | reverse complement strand
GTTATACCCAAAGGCGATGTTCCTATATATGAATCCTATAGCACTCTTTGATTTCGATAAAACGATTATAAACAAAGATACTTGTTTATCTTTTATTCTGTATGCATTAAAGAAAAACCTCCTACGTTACTTTTTTGCATTATTGATTACACCTATCTCATTACTATTTTTTCTCTCAAATAAAACTAGATTTATCGGAAACTCAATCTATTTATGGGTCGCAACCGCAGGTCTTTCTATATCTGGAGTACAAGAACTTCGTACAAGTTTTATTAACCATTATGTAAATTCACCAGAAGTAATGATTTACAAAGATGCACTAATTAAAATTGAAGAACATTTTGAACAAGGTCATCAAGTAATAATCATAAGCGGTGCTTCGACATGGATGGTTGAAGGAATAATAAAAACAATAGATGTGCCTAAACTGCAAATATTAGGATCAGATGAACAACGATTCTTTGGTGGTATGATTAGCCGTTTCCATTGTTTTGAACAGAATAAGGTGAAAATATTAGATCAACTTTTAAATATCAATAATTACTCTCAAATTTTCGGTTATTCAGATAGCTCAGCAGATATTCCTTTACTGTCAATTTGCCACAATAAATATGTTGTAAACCCAAGCCAGAGAAGTTTAATAAAATTTAAAAAA
>NZ_JAUORC010000094.1:0-661 GCF_030547465.1 Shewanella sp. 5_MG-2023 | reverse complement strand
GCTACATGGACTCCCCTTTGTCAAGCAATAGTAATCCCACAACAACAGTGGATCTGACAGCAGCTCTACATTCGGCGTTTGATTAGCTTGCTGCCTAAACAGCTTTTGGCTATCGCCCTGATGATTTGCGCTTGAGCAAAGATCTCATTCGTTAAACAGTATTACTTTCTCTTTCAAGAATGATGTACTTCCCAACTAACCAGATTCAATTGCTCTCGGTCTGACCGTGTTATCGTCAATTGCTAATGCGTCGACTCGGTGGGGTTAACCGTTTGGGTTAAACCTTTTTACGTTTTTACATAGTTAACTTGATACTCATTACCTGATTGAAGTAATGACCAAATTAATCGTGCATTTTTTGCTGCGAGGGCGATGACCGCCCGTTTAAAACCTCGACGTTCGATAAGGGCTTTAATCCATAAACTGGTTCTATCTATTTTGTTAGTACAGTTTGCGATGACTGCGCGAGCACCATGTATTAATGAGGTGCGGATATGCTTCTCACCGCGTTTACTAATTCTGCCTAATGTAGGCTTACCGCCTGTTGAATACTGCTTAGGTACCAAGCCTATCCAAGCTGCAAATTGGCGGCTAGTTGCGAAGTGTTTAGCATCACTTACCGTGGCGACCACGGCTGTTGCGGTGACTTCACCAATACCTG
>NZ_JAUORC010000093.1:0-665 GCF_030547465.1 Shewanella sp. 5_MG-2023 | reverse complement strand
TCCCCTAGGGGATTCGAACCCCTGTTACCGCCGTGAAAGGGCGGTGTCCTAGGCCTCTAGACGAAGGGGACCCGGACATATTGTTTCACTTCTAATATAACGAAGACCTATAAGTAACACTTTAGAAGGCTATTAAAGTGAAACCGCCGTGCTCTTAATAAAAATAGCGCGGTGTCCTAGGCATCTCTTCTTTAATCGAAGGGGACCCAGACTGCATTAGACTCTGCAAAGAGTGAATACTCATTAAGTTCTGTAGGCTAAAACTTAACGCTTGTTCAAACTATCGAAATAAATCAATAATTTTAAAATTGTGGTATCCCCTAGGGGATTCGAACCCCTGTTACCGCCGTGAAAGGGCGGTGTCCTAGGCCTCTAGACGAAGGGGACCCGGACTGCATTAGACTCTGCAAAGAGTGAATAACTCATTAAGTTCTGTAGGCTAAAACTTAACGCTTGTTTTAAACTATCGAAATAAACCAATAATTTTAAAATTGTGGTATCCCCTAGGGGATTCGAACCCCTGTTACCGCCGTGAAAGGGCGGTGTCCTAGGCCTCTAGACGAAGGGGACCCGGACATATTGTTTTACTTCTAATATAACGAAGACCTATAAGTAACACTTTAGAAGGCTATTAAAGTGAAACCGCCGTGCTCTTAATAAAAATA
>NZ_JAUORC010000092.1:0-684 GCF_030547465.1 Shewanella sp. 5_MG-2023 | reverse complement strand
TCATAGCGTTGATGGCACTGAGCAAAAAATCACTGTGACCATTAACGGCACGGATGATAAAGCGGTGATTGCGGGTATCTCAACCGCCAGCTTAACTGAAGATAAAGACGTTCACGGTGGGCAACTTCGCGTTGACGGCGCCCTCACTGTTACTGATGTGGATAATGGTCAAAATCAATTCCAAGCCACCTCACTACAAGGTCAATTCGGCACTCTATCAATCAATGAGTTAGGTCACTGGACTTACACCGCTGATAACTCACAGACAGCCATTCAAGGCCTTAAAACAGGTGAGTCAGTTACTGACACCTTAATCGTTCACAGTGTTGATGGCACTGAACAAAAAATCACTGTCACCATCAATGGTACTGACGACAAAGCGGTGATTGCGGGTACTTCAACAGCACAGTTAACCGAAGATAAAGACGTTCACGGTGGACAACTCCGCGTCGATGGTGCACTCACTGTTACTGATGTTGATGCGGGACAAAATCAATTCCAAGCCACCTCACTACAAGGTCAGTTTGGTACTCTATCAATCAATGAGTTAGGTCACTGGACCTACACCGCTGATAACTCGCAGCCGAACATTCAAGGCCTGAAAACAGGCGAATCATTAACGGATACTCTCATAGTTCATTCAGTCGATGGCACTGAGCAGAAAGTCACTGTCACCATTAATGG
>NZ_JAUORC010000091.1:0-709 GCF_030547465.1 Shewanella sp. 5_MG-2023 | reverse complement strand
GTGTTGTATAGACCTCGTAAACAAAGACGCATTCTTTTTCCGGCAGTATTTTGAGCATTACTTACGTATTCGCGAAAATATTCGATTTACAACAAGGACTTAGCGGTGGTACCTTTGAAGTTTGAATTGAGCAGCCTGGAACATTATTGTGCTGCTAATGAATAAGCTGTTAGGAAGAGTTATGAAACTACCACTCGCATTTATACTTGTAATATTAAATGTATCTGTACAGGCTGCTGATGTCTGTAATGAAATAGCAAAAGGTGAGGAGCAAGGAGAAACTTGGTTTAAAATTAATGTTCCATGGAATCTCGTAGGACCAAAGGACAAGCAATTATTTTTGTCGGTCGATATCGATAATGATGGCGAAATGGAGCAAGTTGCTGAGTTTTACGGTGGAACTCAGCAAGTACCATATCTAGAGATTTTGAACGGAGGAAAGGAAGAATCCTTTGGCTCAGATCGTTGTGGTGGTGGTTCTCCTAGTGCGATGAATATTGTTTCAATAAACAATAAAAATTATATACATGTTTCAATTATCGAAGGAATTCAAAAACAGTGTGGTATTAGCGGGTATTTAACCGCATATGAACCAGGTAATGCTTTTGGCAAAGAGTTGTGCACAATACCTCTTCCTAACACATATGAGCCTTCCGCCAGTCAATAGGCGAGCCTAACTTATTTGACTGCTTTTGCGGTCAAATAAAAA
>NZ_JAUORC010000090.1:0-773 GCF_030547465.1 Shewanella sp. 5_MG-2023 | reverse complement strand
ATGCCCACTTCTAAACCATTTGTTTGAGAAGTTAGTCGATTGGAAATTGCTAGGCCCGCAGCATCATCTTTTGCACTATTAATACGTAACCCAGATGACAAACGCTCCATAGAGGTGGCTAAAGCACTACCTGAAGCGTTTAAATTTTTCTGAGCTTTCATTGATGTTACGTTAGTATTTACTGTAATCGCCATAATTTGATTTCCTCTTTATGCCTGACTTAAAAACTTGCCTGTCTTTATTGCCAGGCGGGTCTATTGGGTTACAAATACTGTAACGGCAGCATACTTTTATTCTTTAGCTTTTTTTTTAAACAATTTGAATTTTATGAGACTTAACACCCTAAACCCTAGGCATAACAGGCGGTTGCAGAATAAAAAATGGAAGAATACAAAATGAAAATTAAATTAAATTAAATTAAATTTCAGGCACAAAAAAATCCATCATAAAAAATTATGATGGATTTTAAAGAGTAGAACTAAAATACTAAGAGCTTATCCCAATAGAGATAACGCAACCTGTGGTAATTGATTCGCTTGCGCAAGCATCGAACTACCAGTTTGCTGTAATACTTGGTTCTTAGTCATTTCAGCTGTTTCTTTTGCAAAATCCACATCAACAATACGACTTTTAGCATCTGCAACGTTGGCTTGTGTATTAGCATTATTTGCAATGTTATGGCTTAGTCGATTTTGAATCGCACCTAAATTACCACGCTCTGTATCAAGCGCTGTAATCTTGTCATCGATTGCTTGAATTGTACCCGTATCTTC
>NZ_JAUORC010000009.1:0-161265 GCF_030547465.1 Shewanella sp. 5_MG-2023 | reverse complement strand
CGGTAGTTCAGTTGGTTAGAATACCGGCCTGTCACGCCGGGGGTCGCGGGTTCGAGTCCCGTCCGCTCCGCCAACATAAAGACGAAAGCCTCATCGAAAGATGAGGCTTTTTTCGTTGCGTCGAATAAATATCATCATTCTATGATGATATTTAGTTTTAATATTAAGCATTTATTCCAGATGTCAGCAATGGTGATATTTTTACTTTTTAGATTAATTAAATAACTATGAAGTATTTTAAAATCATTAATTTGAGTGTTTATTGTTCAACTTTGTTGATGTTACTACTGTTGTAAATTGTTATATTTCCTCTCACTTATGCTAAATCGTAAATTCTTAGCTTGTTTCTCAAACTCGAAGCGTTAGGTTTTAACGATATCTAAAGCCGTTTCACCTAAGCCGTTATGACCTATTAAAGACTTTAGTTCTAAACTGGTGAAGGGCAATAGCTCTAAATGCAGTTCATACCACTTGTAAGTGTTTATAAGCGACTATTCGTTGCGATTGGTAATTGTGCTGCTTGTACTCAAGCAAGTCATTTGTAAGTCTCCTTAAGCTCAGTTACGTAACTGTTTAAGAAGAGTATGTGATCCGACATCATGTAAATACCGTATGTAAGTGAGCTTCGCATTGCCAAAATAGCAAAGTAGATTATAAATTGCTTAATTTGGCTGAAAAACCCACAGTCAGTACGTTTGTGATAAATAATGCTTTACCTTTCGCAGTGGTTTTAGCATAATGCATTCCGTCAACAGGGGTATAGTTCCAATTGGTAGAACAGCGGTCTCCAAAACCGATGGTTGCGAGTTCGAGTCTTGCTACCCCTGCCAAATTTAGAAGGCCTAGCAGAAATGCTAGGCCTTTGTCTTTTCTGGCTTTTATTGTTTTAGTCACTACAAAACTACTTTTAAACCCACACCACTTATATGAAGCATTTTCTATTCGGTGACCAAACGGTGACCAAATGGTGACCACAGCTTTCTTGGTACGGCTAATTTTTATGTTTGACTGTTCAAGTAGAGTTTTGGATATTTAATGAAATTGCTTAGACTAAATAGTGTTATCGACTCCACCGGTATGGGGAGATCAACCATCTACAAATATATGGCAGATGGTTCCTTTCCTAAACCTGTTTCATTAGGTGCTAGATCTGTTGCTTGGGTTGAAAGCGAAGTTCACGAGTGGATCAGTAATCGGATTAAAATTAGAGATAATCTTTATTCGTCTAATACAGATTATTCGACTGACCCCAGCTGATTTGCTCCAAAGCTTAAATGGCCATTACACTTGAAGCTTTGGATGATTAGCTATCTCTAAGCTCTAAAATCAGTGAGGATGTTTGACCACGTAATGTTTAACATTGAGCTGTAGATTATCCCCTGATTTTACTTTCTCTACAGTAATAGCAAACTGAGTAGAAATTGATAAAGTTTACTGTACAATTATAAAAATATTCAGAAGAAAATAGGTATCGTAAATTTACCTTTCGATATGTATTATTGAGGCTCATTTGACGAACTTTACAGCAAAATTTTCAGGTCATCAGACCTTCCCGTTGCGTTATGGGTGGCTTTACAAGTATGCCGAAACTGACACATCTAAACTAACTAATGTAGATGAACTCATGGTTGAATGGGGCGTCGGTAAAAATATGGTCGAAGCGATTAAGTATTGGGCGCGCCAAGCTGGTGCTGAGCAAGATATTGGCCCGTACAGTGTTGTGCATAGTAATGATCCATTTTTAGAAAATATCGAGTCACTCTGGATTATTCATTGGCTACTTTGTCACGATCATTTTGAACTTACATCGATTAAGGTTTTCTTCAATTACTACAACGGCTTAACTGTAGATAGAAGTGTTTTCTTTGATTTCTTACAACACTTGTTCTCAAAACAAAACTTCATTGCAGATACTAAGAAAACACAAGTATTAAAAGCGCCATCAGATAGCAGCTTAAAGAAAGACTTAGGCGTTTTATTTTTGATGTACACCAGCAGTGCTTCTTCTAAGAAAACTGAAGATAGTTTCGCATCTCCACTTTCTGAATTAGGTTTAATTAAACAAGTTGATAAATCTTCATATTCTTGTGAATTAGAAGAGCGCGCCACTTTGTCTAATGAAGTATTTACATTTTGTGTATTAGAGTATTTTTGTTATCTAAAAGAAAGAAACAAATTGGCTCGAACGCTTGCATTTGATTCGTTCTTAATGGCACCTGGAAGTCCAGCGAGAATCTTCAGAATGTCACAGTCAGAAGTCGAACGCAGACTTGACGCAGTTACAAGGCTGACTAATGGAGCAATCGGCTGGACCGATACGCAGGGGTTGCGTCAAATACAAATTACAGATGAAAGTGTGCTTTCAAAAGACTCGAATCTAGATTTTTTAAAAAAAATGTATAAGTAGGCTGCAGTGTCAAATCTAAAAGAACATATAGACGTTAACATCAGATATTCTCGTGCTACGCGAATAGACACCGATTTGGACTCTAAAGGTCAGTTTTTCAACGGTTTTGTTTTTCACGGTACTGCGGCTCATTCATTACGAGTAATTAGCGAGAATTATGCTCAAGCGAAAAGAAGAGTGTTTACAGTTACTGGGCCTTACGGTTCAGGTAAATCTACAATTGCACTGCTACTTGCAGGTCTGCTAAGTGATAAAAGTTCGTTAAGAAAGGTAGCTAAGACGATTGTTGGTGATACTTATGCAAAAGAGCTCTATAAAAACATCAAGGTTAAAAAGGGATGGCTAACTGTTAAATTTGTTAGTGACTTTTCTGATCCTTTAACGTCTTTATGGGGCGCTATATCAAAAGAATGTAGTGCTCACGGTATCGCTGTTGCAGCAAGTGTACTTGACACTAAAGATTTTATTCGTCAGTTAAAGAGTCTAAAAGTCGAAGTTGAAAAACAATTCGACGGCATTATCATTTTGTATGATGAAATGGGTAAATCTTTAGATTATTTAAATTCACAAAATGCAGATTTACAGTTTTTCCAAGAACTTGCAGAAAATGTAGAACGTTTAGATTACCAATGCCTTTTTGTTGGGTTCTTACATCAAGCGTTTGCTGAATATGCAAGAGGTTCTAACCAATCTTCACGTGATAGTTGGGCAAAAGTTCAAGGTCGATATACCGATTTGCTGTTTAATGTTTCAGAAGACGAAACCATTACACTACTTGGAAGTAGCATTGTCCATAAAGATGGATATGAGCCAAAAGTTGGTGTTGTAGAAAAAGTTCTGCGTGCTTTAAGTTCAAGTTCAATTGCCCAAAAAGATGAAATTTCAATCAAATTAGCTAAGTGTTTACCGCTGCATCCACTTTCAGCTTTGCTATTGGGTCCTATCTCTAAGAGACGTTTTAGTCAGAATGAGAGAAGCACATTCAGCTTTTTGAGTTCTGCAGAGGCTAATGGTTTCCAAGATTTTATCAAGGGGTCAAGTACATTAGATACCAACTACCGCTTATCAAATCTTTATGATTTTCTGAACACTAACCTAGAACACCTTATTGCTGCTTCACCTGATTCGCGAGCATGGGCAGCTGCTAAAGATGCAGTAGAGCGAGCTGAGAGTCGTAATAATGCGGATTCAGTAGAAATCGTAAAAATAATATCATTACTTAACTTATTTGGCCGTCGTTCAAATATCTTCGCTTCAACAGAAGTGATTGTGTCTGCGATGGATGAGTCTTTATCTACAATCAAAATCAAAGATTACTTAGATGAGTTGATTAGGGAAAAAATCATTATCTTCAGAAAGCACCTAAATTCATATGCGGTGTTTGAAGGTAGTGATATTGACCTCGAAGAAGAGCTGGAAAAGTTTAGAACTCAAAATGAAAACTCTGAAGAATGGAAAACGCGCCTTTCTGATGAAGCAGACCAAGTTGTAGCGAAAGGGCATTACCATAAAAAAGGTGTTTTTCGTTGGATGTTGAAAACAGTGTGTGTGGGAGAATATGATCATGCATCGTTTTCAAAGAAAAATCTAAATTCATCGCAGTTTTCGGCCTTTATTCTGCTGCTAGATGATGATGCTGCGAAGTTGTCTGCTGACAATCACAATGTCGTTTTTGGTAGATCTACGAGCATTCAAGAGCAGATAAAAAGTATTATTTTAGACCTTTTAGGTTTAGAACATATAGCTAGGACTAATTCAACGCTACAGCATGACAATATTGCGAAACGAGAATTAGACGCGAAACTCTCGCTACTGAGGGTAGAGTTTAATACTTTACACCAGAAGTTTTTTGAACAAGCAAATTGGTATTTCAAAGGGCAAAGGCTAAATGTAAAGAACTTTTCAAGTGTTGCTAGCGAATTAGCGGATCAAGTGTTCAATAAGTCACCAAAGTTAATTAATGAATTAATTAACCGTGCGAAACCATCAGGTACTGCGATTGCCGCAAGAAATAAACTCCTGTCTTTGATGGTTAATGAGCACTTTGAAGAAAACCTAGGCATCGTCGGTTATCCGCCTGAGATGGCAATGTATAAGTCAGTATTGAAAAATTCTGGAATACACTTGTGGACAGCTGAGTCTGGTGAATGTGAGTTCTCAGCGCCATTAAAATCAAGAGATGAAAATCTTTACCATGCTTGGGCTGCAGCGTTAGAGTTAATCAAAGCTAACAAACAAAGAATCGTAACAGTAAAAGAGATTTACGAGCTTTGGAATAGTGAACCTTACGGAATTTCTTTAGGTGTAGTCCCTATATGGACTTTGGCACTGTTATTGTCGCAAATCGATACACTTGCCTTTTATGATAAAGACGTAACCAATAAATTTGCGTTTATCACAGAGCCGGATGACGAGTTTGTAAATAAAGTATCAAGAGCACCTGAACAAGTCGGCGTTCGTTACTATGAAGTCGATGGCGTAAAAGCATCGCATATCAACTCATTACATAGAGTTCTGTCAGCTCAAAGCCATGAAAATGGAACCCTAGCAGTAGCTCAAGGCTTTGTTGGTTTTGTTGCAATGTTATCGCCTTTTGTAAAAAGCACACAGACAATGTCTTCAAAAACTAAAGAGTTCAGAAGAGTGGCACTTGCCGCAAATGACCCTAATAAGTTTTTGCTAGAAGACTTACCAAAGCTATTTGAAACAGATACTGACGAAGCATTAATTGAGCAAATTAAAACGACTATTTCAGAGTTAACTCTTCGTCATAATGAATTGCTGAATTGGTTTATTTCATTGGTTAGTGATTCATTTAACGGTTTAGACGATGAGTTAGTTCGAGTAGCAAAACTCGTTGAAGACTACAGTGCAGATTCTTCGTTAGTTACTTTTGCGCGAAGAGTTGGTGAATGGAATAAAGCACGTGAGTTTGATTGGGTGTCCAGTTTAATTTCTTTCTTATCAGGTAAAGCAGAACGTAACTGGAATGACCTAGCTATTGAGAAAGCAAAAGTTGAACTGGCTAAATATGTAGAGCGCTTTAACCAAGCAGCATACTTTGCAGACAAAGGCGTTAAGTCTTCTCCGGAACTAGAGAATAAAGATCACACTCAACAGCAAAATAAGATTGATGAGATACTTAGTGGTATGTCAATAGCTGAACAAACAGTTGTATTACGCAAACAGTTAGACAAAATTTTAGGGGTAGTTAATGAGTAATGATAAACAAGTCCATGTACTTGGTTTGTCTGGTGGTAAGGATAGCGCCGCTTTGGCGCTATACATGCGTGATAAACACCCTGAAGTCGATTTAATCTATTATTTTACTGACACGGGCAAAGAACTGCCGGAAGTTATTGATTTCGTGAATAGATTAGAAGGTTATGTCGGTAAGAAAATTATTGATCCATATGAGGAAATCTGCACTTCAAATCGTGAGAGAAAAGATTTCGATTATTGGTTAAAACAGCATAATAATTACTTACCATCTCCTCAGGCTCGCTGGTGCACGATTCAAATGAAGTTAGTACCATTTGAAAAGTGGATCCAACAATATCTTGATGATGGTTATGAAGTGGTAACTTATGTCGGTATTCGTTCTGATGAGCCATATCGCGAAGGGTATCAAGTTACTGCAAATAAGAATATTACTGTAAGAATGCCTTTTAGAGAGGATGACATTGATCTACTAGGTGTTAAAGATATTCTACAAAATGCAGATTTGTTTTCTGATACGGAAGAAGCAAAGAACAACCCTAAATCGTCGCAAGCGAAAGGGCTTCCTGGTTACTACGACTGGCGTTCTCGAAGCGGTTGTACATTCTGTTTTTACCAAAGAAAGATCGAATGGGTAAGGCTTAGTGAGTTACACCCTGAGGCATTTAAAGAAGCTAAACGATATGAAAAAGCCGCTGAAAATGATAAAGGCAACGGTACGTTTTATTGGTTAGGAAAAGATACCCCTTTATCTAGCTTAGAAGACCCTGATCGAGTAGCGCGAATCAAATCAGAACATGAAAAGAAGCGTACACGCTTTTTGAAGCGAAAACGTATTAATCCACTTAAAGTCATATCAATAGATGTTGATAGGGATTTCATGGATGAAATGTATGACGAGCAAGAAGGTGGCGGCGCCTGCGTGACTTGTTATAAGTAAAAGGTCGATTTAATAAAATACACGCGAGATAGAGTAGGTTTTTCAACCTGCCCTATCTTTTATTTAACAATCGTTACTGATTATGCGTACCAATATCTTTAGTGATTCATCATAGAAAGACAATCTAAAGCTTCTTCTTGCTTCCTCAATACTTAAACCAATAGCTGTTAAAACATACGAAGGTTTTATTTCTCTAGATGAGCAAGCAGAACCTTTTGATACACAGATATCTAGTGAGTCACTTAAAATGTTACTTACTCTTTCATCTAGAAACTGAATGTTAATGACGTTTACTAGGCTGTTTTCGCAGTTTAATTTGAACTGTATTCCTTTCGATTCCAGTAAAGCTAAAAAATCTTTCCGAATTGTTAATAGTTCATCGTGATTAAATTTGAAGTATTCGGTTGCTTTATGTAAGCCAGTGATTAGAGGTGAGGGTAGTGTACCGCCTCGTATATCTAATTGTTGACCAGCGCCATGAATAACAGGTTCAATTTCACAGGTTCTTGCATCTCGTATGTAAGCAAAGCCTATCCCTTTAGGACCACCAAATTTGTGTGCTGAAACTGACATTGCTGCAAGGTTCATATCTATAACGTCGATGTCTAACTTACAAAATGATTGTGCCGCATCGCTGTGGAAGAGTATGTCATGTTCGTAACATACTTCACCGATTTCTTGAACTGGACTTATTGAGCCTAACTCATTATTAACATGCATAATGGACACTAGAATAGTGTCGTTTGTTATTGCATTTTTAACAGCTTCTGCGGTTATGATACCTTGGTTAGTAGGCTGTAAGTATGTAACTGTAAAGCCTTTAGTTTCTAGAAACTGACAAATGTTGAGTACACATTTATGCTCGATAGCAGAGGTTATGATATGTCTACCTTTACTTTGGTTAGCGAAAGCTAGGCCTTTTATGGACAGGTTATTAGCTTCAGTTGCGCCACTAGTAAAGATAATTTCACTCGGGTATGCGCCTATTTTATCAGCAATATATTCTTTTGCTGCTTGTACCGCTTCATTAGCAGTTAGACCAAGACTATGAGTTGATGATGGGTTTGCATAGCAGCTTTTAAAAGCTTGATCCATTTCAACAAGTACATTGGGTAAAACGGGAGTTGAAGCTAGATAATCAAGGTAAAGCATTGAATCACCGTGAAATATTGGCAGTAACGTTAATGTCTATCTAATAACGCTATTCTTTAATTTGGTGTTGTAGAGAGTAACTCTTGTTTTATGCATATTGCAATGCTTAAGGAGTTTTACTTTAGCACTAAGAAGTAGGTGATAGCTTCTTGGGCTCTCTTTACAAACTTCTTTTACAAGGATACAAAACTAGGGGACTACTAAAGCATAAACGTAGTGGAATTTATGTATTAGTTTACGTAGTGTTATTTTACTCACATTTTCCATGACATTCAGCAGCTTAATGAGTTGTAGCACTGGTATGTAGTGGCATAGTTAATTTGGCCACCTAGTTAGAGGTGATATCATCACCTCATAAGTTAACAGGTGACACTATGAAAAAACGTACAAGAAGACTTTTTAGTGCAGAGTTCAAACTTGAGTCTGCACAACTCGTGCTAGATCAGAATTACTCAATTGTTGAAGCTGCTCAAGCTATGAATGTGGGCAAATCAACCATGGATGGCAGGGGTACATTGAGTCTCATCATTATGTAAAAGATGGCTTTTAGGTACATATCAAGGCGCAGTAAAGGCTAAACAACTTGATTATTATTTAGATGAATTTACATTTCGCTTCAACAGAAGAAAGTCAGACTCTCGAGGATTATTATTCTACAGATTGCTTGAACAAGCAGTGCGTTCTAAGCCAATAACGTACAAATCAATTAAAAATCGATAACCACAATATATAGTTGTTGGTTGTGCTAAATGGATAGCCCTTCTATTTGTACAGTGTTTTTTATGAATTTCATTTCATAGTAATTGATTTTAATTTAAATCACATGGTAGAGTAAATTTTAATTAAATTACTGAATTAAAAGATTAAGTTAACATAGTGTTGTCAAGTGTATCACTTTGTAATGGCTGTAGTTCCGTCTTGCAAGATGTCATTTTTTATTAGAATTAATGTAACAAAGCTAATCATAAGTCACTCTTTTATGGCTGTAAAATAATTACAATTAATTTTAATTTTAATTTTAATTTTTATCTTTACCTCGGGTCTTCTTTAGACATTAATTGAAATTTACTTCCGGTAAGTTACTGTATTACTAGCTTATCTTTAAAATTATAAAATCGACGTAACGGCAAAAACCGCTTACCTTCACGTGAGCCAGAGCCGTTCCTGTAAAGGCAAATGAATGCTGGTCAATGGATTTTATGAGCGATAACTTGTTTTCAGGAAAGTCGTTCAGAACTTTTAATGTGAGTGATGACTACCATCGTGAAGTTTTAGCTATAGAAGTGGACTCAAGCTTGCCTGCGCAACGGGTTATACGTGTACTGGATAGAATCGCAGCCTATCGCGGTTACCCGAAGCGTTTAAGACAAGATAATGGACCTGAGTTTATCTCACATGCACTTGAGATATGCGCTGAACAACACGGTATCAAGTTAGACTTTATTAAGCCTGGTAAGCCAACTCAAAATGCGTTTATTGAACGTTTTAACCGGACTTATCGAAATGAAGTATTAGACTGTTATTTCTTCAATAGCATGACTGAAGTTAGGGAAATCACAGATAGTTGGATTGAAGAATATAATTATGATCGGCCACATGAATCACTGAATGATCTTCCGCCCAAGCTGTATGAGCGATTAAATGAGGAAAATTCTCTTAAAATATGACCTATATAAGGGATGGTTACATTTAGACTTGGTCGTCATTGACTCAAAGCAGAACATTATCGTGTTTTGTTGATTGTTCCTTCGCTGAATGGAATCGGGCAAGTTGTGTCCTACATTAAGATTTAGGTGTGTTTATTTTATGCCTTATGCGATCGAGTTCAAAATTAGGTTTTTGGAGACTATTTGATAGATTAGCTGAATGATGATCTTGTGATGAAAAACTGAAACATCTATGCAGGTCCTCATTGTACTGCAGCTCAAGAACATTTAGATTAGTTGCTCTCAAGGCGGATGTGCAGAATAAATCCTTACTCGAAAATCTACCTTCGGCTCTACACATCTAAGATTATGAAGACTTAATTAACGTTAGAGGCTTTTGCTAGGAATGGCGATAAATCGTTAGAGGATAATACCGCCAAGAGGATCTCAATAAAATAGAAAAAAATTTTTGAAGGTGTCAAAGGAAGAGGTGAAAATAATTCTGATGAAGTCTCTTAAACACATTTTACTGGCGTTGGAAAGATACACCTTTGTCTAGGCTCGAAGATCCTAACGGGTTGTTCAAATATAAAGCTGAGCATGATAATAAATAAGAGCCCTCTTTAAAGAGAAATACAGTTATACAAGTAAATGTAGGTTTTGTTTACCGAGATTTATGGATGAAATCTATGTTAAGCAGAAAGGCGGCGTTGCGTGTGTGGCGAGTTATAAAATAAATTAGTTGGCAGAGGTAACAAATGGCTTTAATAAGCAATGCTACATTTAGTTTGAAAACTTCAGATATTGTAATTGCAACCAAAATGCTCAGGTCTAATCCTGATTTTTTTGAGAAAAAAAACCTTGAAAACGCAATGTTAGATCTCTGTCGTGGGGCTAATTACGTTCCAGCAGTCAAGGCATGGATGCAAAGTGCTTCACTCTTAGGTCAGGGTAAGCATGGTAGTTTAACACAGTATGCACTCGAGATTTTGGATCATGACCCAGAGTTTACAAAGGCTAATACTTGGTGGGCGGTTCATTTGCTACTTTGTATGTCAGAGGAAACATCACCTTATCCGGAATGCTTTAAGATATTAGAACCGACCTCTAATAAAACACTTTCACGAGCCGAGCACGAGAGTAGAGTATTCGAGTTAGTGAAAGCTAATGAGTTGGAACGCAATGCAAAACAAATAGAGGCAGTCGTTATGTCAAAGCCTTATAGTGGAGTAATTGGCAGCTTTAAATTTGATCCAAATTTACCTCTTTCTCAATTGGGTCTTTTTGACATGGAAATTCAAAAGGGTGGAGTTGGTACAATTCAAAACATTACTCGAACGCTCACAAAACCTTCGGACGCAACGTTTTTGTTCGCTCTATCATTATTCAAATTTAAATTCTTCCCAACAAGTGTAACGATTGATTTTCAAAAAGTCGATGAAGTAGGCCTCCACTATTTCTTAGGTTGCTCTAAAGCGTGGTTGTCAGATAAAACGAAAATGCTAAGTAGCCATATAACGTGGGGGGAGTATATAAATTATGATCCTGCGCTGAACCTCAATTCACTTGAAATTAAAGCTAGCTGCATACCCAAAACCATGCTTAAGCATATGCTCGAAGAAAACGTCGATGGGTGGATGTAAATGAGTATTGAGATAGCCACTATACAAAAATTTCTATCTACGCAATTCTGTAAAGCGAACAACCGTTACAGGACTTCGATTGTAACTACAAAAAAAGCAGACGTCGGTTTGAAGTTACTTGATGCTATTAAAGAACAATTTGATAATTATGCTGTTTGGGATGGGTTTGATTCGACAAATGAAAATTTCAATTTAAACGCAAACGATCTTTTACAAAAGATCAAAGCATCTGAAGAGTCTGGAATCATATTTTATATGCCCGAAGAGTGGCAATTAATGTGGGGGGTTCGTTCTAAAAGAATGTTTATGTCAGCCTTGTCAATGCTCTCTGGTGATGTCCCGCACATGATTTTACTTTGTAAGGCCGGTGATGAGTTTACATCCATCAATACTCAATATTTTAAATTAATTAAAACCGTTGACAAAGACGTGGATATTTTAGTGCCACAGCGAGTTGAAGCTAAATATGGGGCAATCTAATGATAGTTGAAAATGTAGTTAAGCTAACAGATCAGAAAACAAGCTCTGCGATTCAAGTTGGGCAGTCATTGCAAGATGACTCTTTACTGTCTGGCTATGCAATGACAGATAGTGCCGCTAAAGTCTTTAACCATATTTCGGAAGCGGTTCTCCCTCAGGCATCTGCGGATCAACGTGCTATAAATATCTATGGTTCATATGGTTCAGGTAAAAGTCATTTAGCGGTTGTTCTTTCTCGTTTGCTAAGAGATGGAGCGACTGACCCTGGATTTGCTTCTTTTATTTCTCGACTAGAAAACTCGTCTACTAAATTCGGTCCCCTTGCTGATAAGCTCACTAGTACTTTTTTAGGTCGAACAGACACAGATGCACACCCGTATTTTGTATTGAATTTATATGCTGTAGAAGCCCCCTCTATCGCTGAACAGCTAATCGGTGCTCTAGTTAGTGAGTTAGAAAAATATTCAGAAATTGACTCTACAAAAGTGTTACCGACCACTCAACATGAAGTTTGTCTGAAACGAATTAATGAAATTGAGTCTTTTTTAACTTATGAAGAAAAAGATTTTTACACTCTTGGAATTAAGGATAGTAGTTATTTCAATCTAGACGAGCTAAAGAGGGCATTAGAGGATTGCGACCCAGATAGCTTGGAGTCTTTCCAAAAGTGGCATAAAGCAGTAACTATGGGGCAACTTTTTGATCCACTTAAACATGGTGGTGCTGACCTTATAGAGGTGTATCTTCATGCGGGAGAGCAGTTAGCTAAACATCATGGTTATGCTGGAATTTTGGTTGTTTGGGATGAGTTTGGTTCTTGCCTAGAAGACTTTGAATACAACCCTGACAGAAATCTACTTGATGAAGTTGTACAGTTGCAGCGTTTCGTAGAATCCACGTGTTCTCCAAAGGTGGGGCATACGATTTTTGTTGGAGTAACTCATGTCACATTACAAGAGTATTCGCAGCGTTTAGGATTTGATGAGAAATCCCCCAAAGGTGCTGCTTTTGAAAAAATAGCTGGGCGCTTTAATGGCAACCACCCATTTGGTATTCGTTTAAGTGCCGGAGAAAAAGAAGGCTATCATTTAATAGGAATGCAAAGGGAGTGGACAGAGGAAGGTAAGGTCTTACGTGAACAAAGCCAAGAAAACAAACAGCATTTGATTACCGCTTGCCGAAGCCTTGATTCATTTGCAAAATTATCTCAAAGTCTTGAAACTCTCGTTGATGAAGTCTACCCACTGCATCCGACTACAGCATTAACTCTGTTTAATTTATCAAAATTGAGCCAAGCGAGTCGCACAGCACTCTCGTTTTTAAAGCTGCACAAAGATGAAATCTTTTATCGAGAAGTTGGTTCGAGCATTTGGACTAGTGAGCTTGTTCGTATTGATGCAATTGTTGATTACTTTAGTGATGAGTTGTCATCAAAGAACGAATATAAATTAGCTTTTCAAAACTATTCAAAATCTGTTAATTCACTTGTCGGTAGCAGTGATGAAATTAAGCAACAGACTCAAATTCTATCACTGCTTTTTCTTTCTAGTGTTTTGGGGGAGGCATTAAAGCCAACGGAAGAGTTTTTAAGTTGCGCTTTGTATGACTCGACCTCTAGCATGACATTGCATGGCCATCTCGAAAGTTTAAGACTGTTGGGTGTTGTTTGGCAAAACGATGTCAATAAATTCTGGCAGCTTGCGGGGGACTCATCATTAAATATAGACCAATTGATTCGAGATAAAGTAAATGAGTTTCCTCATAGAGCGCGCTCTGTACACGATATTTTAATTTATCAACCTGATTTACGTGAAACCTTTTTACCAACTCTTGGAGAGTTTGAGTTAGCACCCAATCAAGATGGAATTATTCATTCTTACAATGTTTTGATGGCTATACCTGACGAGAAAAACTTTTTTAAACCAAACTTAAACGCAAGCGCAACTATTAAGCTAGTTTTTGCAGATTCAGGACATGCAAATCTTGAAATTGAATCAAATATAGCAGAGGAAAACTCTGATGAACTTTATTTTTGGTTACCTAATCAAAGCTTGAACTCAGCGAGTAAACGTATTGGCGAGCAAAGCTACCAGCTACCTAACGTATTAAGTAGTTACTGGGCTTGTACAGAAATCTTGTCTGGTGAAAGTGTTAGCGGATCTGCTCGTATTCAAGTTGAGATTAAGTCGGAGTTTTTTAGAAGTATAGCGAAAGATCTTATACTTGATGCATTTGGTGCTCAAGGATTGCAAAAAGGAGTTACAAAAGTACTGAAGGCTGGCTCGACTGGTAAGGTCGAAATAAAAAGCTGGATGGCACTGAATCGTATAATTGTTAAAGGACTAGCATCAAAATACACACACCCTGTTTCGGTACGAGCGGCAAACGTCAACATCCTTAGTACTCTAAAACCCTACAAAAAAGAAATGTTATCGGACATTGTAGAGCGAGTTTTATCATTCGATAGCAACAATTCTTATCAAACAAAATATCTTGGTCATAAAGAGAATTCTCAAGGGTTGTGTACGAGTGAAGCTGGCGCGATTATGAATGGTGTCGTTAGTCTTAATAGCTTGATAAAACCAACAGTTGACGGTTTCCGACTGGCAAGGCCAGAAGAACTAAAAGATGGAACCGGTGAACTTGTTTCTGAATTACAAAAGGCTTTGACCGCAAAAAAGCAAGACGGGATCAAAGTTTATGATATTGCTACCAAATACAACCGTGCTCCTCATGGTGTGCCTAGGACAGTGCTTCCGATCTTTATGGCCTTTGCAATACGAGACGTTTTAACTTCATTAAAGTGGTCGGGATGCCCGACTATGGCCACAAAAGACTTTGCGAAAAAACTGGTTGAAGAATGTTATAAACAAAGTAACACATTGCGTTACGCAGATTTTAACGCTCGTCAGAAAATGTTATTAAGAGAAGCTGCTAAGATTTACGATATTTCTTATAGCAAAAATAGTCGCGGTTTATTGACCATAGAAAGTTATGAAAAAATTGCAAAAGCTTTCGTCTTAAAGTTAAAAGATGTACCTGATTCAGTGCTTTCGAGCGATGATGTTAGCGCATCCATAAAGAAATTTATTCAGAATTTGAAAAGAGTTGGCGTCTCAACTCATGAAACAATTGTAGAATTTATTAAGGTAATTGAAATACAAACTAGTGATGATGGCAGTGAGATTTTTAACAAGCTTGCCAGCTTCAAGGAGTTATTTGAAAGAGCGAATGACGCCATTCTGTATCAAATTAGAGATAAGTTGGATCCATTTAACAGCCTAAAATCAGAGAATTATAAATGGCAACTTATTAGCTCTACAGGTACTACATTGTCTAGATTAGTAGTGGCTTATTCAAATATAACTACTGTTGATGCCAAATCACTAAAAGTGCTAATAGAGAAAGAACTATCAATTTCGTTCGATAAATATACAGAAACAGATTTGCAACGAACGCTTGCAGGACTTGAGACTTTGTTCGAAACGGCTAGCAACTTCGTTCCCTCTAGGCCAGAGCCAGAGCAAGAGGTAGAGCAAAAGCAAGAGATAGAGCAAGAGGTAGAGCAAGAGCCAGACATCAATGTTGATAGGAAGAGTGAGTTGAGCGCTATGGTTGAAATGATTTGGCCTTTGATAGAGGGGCACGGATTAAAACCCCAGACGCTCGATGAAATAGAATTTTTTGTTGGGCAACTACGTGATAAAGGAAAGCAGGGTTATGGCAATTGAGTTTTTTATCGACCCTTATAATATCGCTAGTGCTAGCTATGACCTTGAACTTAAGCAAGACCTAATATCGTTACGCGAGGTACGGGTAAGGATTAATGAAAACCTAAGCTCTGGAAGCATACGAAATCTACGGATTAGGCTCATCCATGAGAGCATGTTAAAGCGATTCTCCGACTACCTCGGAATCAAGGGTGTGAAAGTTACGTTTGCTCCTTCACCAAGAGCGCGAATCACTGAGGCAATAAAATCTACACTGCCTGATTGGGTTACGGACTGCGTAATACTTCAATCTGACGCATTAGACTTTATAGAAAGTAATGAAGGACTAAGTATTGATGATGTTTACTGTCTGATACTAGGATTCGATAGGAAGTCGTTGAACTTATCCACGTTTATGACGCTGTATCATGAAAAATTTAAGCTTTATTCAGAGTCTTTGAGTGAGTGTACTTGTTTTAACTTTGTCTATAAGTCTCTAGATTCGGAAATCAAACAAGATGATTTCCGAGCTTTGATTGAAAATGTACACCAGCAGGCTGATGGTATCAAATATATAGAGAACCTTGCCCACGCTTCTCAAATAGAGAAACTCAGAAGGTTCGCTGACAGCGAGAGTATGTCAGTTGCGCTTCCGCCATTGCCTGTGGCTTCTGATGTGTTGAATAATGTGCTTTTTGTTATTAATTCGAAAGCTTTCCCTGCACTTAATGCACCACTTAATAAGCTATTTGAGCAAGCTTACAATTTAGCAAAAAATACGAATGACAGTAGTGTATTAGACAGATTTCCTGTTATGCCTGTGGAGGCTTTTTTCGACGGCTTAGTTAGTACGATTTTGTGTAACTACTCTGTTTTAATGGAGAATTTTGTTACCACAAACATGGACATAATTCCAGAGAAATACCATGAAGATCTGAATAAACTATTACTAAATCATTCCGTAGATAACTTATCAGTAGATGCAGATATAGGGTCAACGCTGGATTGGGCAGGGAATTACTTTCAAGTTTTGAGACAAAGTTGGGTGGACGGAACTAGTGTCCAAGAAGGTTTAGAAACGCAGTTTTCTGATTGGTATTTGCAAAATAGAGTTAGAGTATCTCGGTCTAAGTATGATTGGACTGGTGTATCTGCTTCTATACAGCAATCGCTAAAAGACCAAGAGGTTGTTGTTGTGTATATGGTCGATGCACTTAGCGGAATACACCTTGACGAAGTTACAACTTTGATAGCAGCTAAATTGCCCAAATGTCATAAAAATAGCAGGCTTTGTTTTGCCCCAACTCCTACACTGACAGAAGTAGGTAAAACGGCAATATTGACGGGAAAAAAACCGTACAGCCTCTCACATAGCAATGAGAAGGCTATGCTTGAAGTATTTTCAGCGCAGGGGTTGACCGAAGATAGTTTGGCCGTTCACAAGAGCTGGGAGCACCGAAAAGCAGCAAGACTAAATGAAAATACAGATCTATATTTATACCTAGAGAATAGGATTGATGATAGTCTGCATGAGAGAAAGCAATACGAAGAATTTAGCGCATACGGGCATGTCGTAGAGTTTGTGGTTAACAGCATTGCTAAGCATGCGCAAGAAGCTTTTGCAGCAGCAGAGCGCTGGTCTAAGAAGATTAAGTTTATAGTTACGGCCGATCACGGTGTAACTAAGTCATCTAATCGAATCAAATTTGATGCTGACACTGTTAAAGAACGAATAATCTTAAACGCAAACAATTTTGAAGTACCGGAAGGGCTTTATAAGTTTGATACTGGCTATCGTAATTTAGGCACATGTATTATTCCAAAAAATAGAGACAGTTTTCATGAGGTTGCATTTTCACACGGTGGACTCACCCCTGAAGAGGTACTAATTCCTTGGATTGAATTTACCTCTAATGATCCAAAGGAAGTGCCGTTCTTCCAAACAGATACAAAAGTTAGCTGTCATAGTATCGGAGAGAGAAGATGGAACATAACACTAAATGCAATACTGAATGTCGATGAGGATTTGATTTCTTTTAGGGTTAGCTCTCCTTTTACCGTTATTGGTAACTGGGACGCGCTCAATGGACAGCTGCACTTGTCTCTAAGCTCTTTGATTTATCATGAAGGGCTTGTAGCATTAGATTTAAATGTGGACTTTAAGGGGAAACAATTAACTACAGTTTCTCTGGAAGTTGATTTCCCGAAAGCACTAGTTAAGAGAGATGATGACACTGGTGCCTTTGAAGATATGTTGGGTTTTTAATTAATGGATAACAAAATAGAACAATATTTTGGGAGTATGGCTATCAATAAGAAGTTGGTAGCTGACTTGAAGATTAGAGAAAGTAGAACTATCCCTTCTTTTGTTGAAGAGTGGTTGGTTGCTAAATTTAGTGATTTGACCGAGCAGCCAATTGAAACTCGTAAAAAGATTACAAGATTCATGGCTGAGCATTTACCTAGTAAAAATGATAAAGAGAAAATCAAATGGAATTTGAGCAACGGTAACGAAATGGTAATTTTAGATAAGTACTCCGTACGTACTGATCTAAAAAAAGGTATAACGTTTGTCAGCATCCCAAGCTTAGATCTTGTTGATGGGTTAGTCGCCGAAGATGTAATTCATAGTTGCCCAGAGATACTAGCAGGAGGCCAATGGGGAGCTGGTCGTCTTCGCGCGGTTTCACACAACAAAGGGAAGGCTGTAAAGCTCATTGAATTTAAGCCAATGCAATCAGGAAAAATAGATCTTGAGCAAATGGTGTTGGCGCGTCAGAACTTCAATACATCAGAGTGGATCGATTTGCTTGTTCGTACTATGGGTTGTGAGCCTAGTGCTTATAACGATAGACAAAAGCGTTACTTAATTTTGCGCCTTTTACCAATGGTTCAAAACAATCTTAATATGATGGAGTTGGCTCCGAAAGGAACTGGTAAGTCATTCATTTTTTCAAATCTAAGTCGTTATGTATGGCTCAACAGTGGTGGCGCATTATCAGAGGCTCAGCTCTTCTACAATTTGAGTTCAAAACAACTAGGTTTAATGGCTACGAATGATGTTTTAGTTCTAGACGAAGGTCAGTCAATTCAATTTAAGGGTGAGAATGACATTCATGCTAAGTTCAAAGCTTACTTAGAATCCGGAGAGTTTTCTCGTGGTGGGGAGAAAGTCACTAGTGAGTGTGGTTTAATGATTCTCGCTAATATTGAGCTGCATAACTCACAGCCAACGCGCCCAGATTATATTAGAGAGCTCCCAAAAATGTTTCATGATGATGCGCTACTAGATCGTTTTCATGGAATTATTCCTGGCTGGGAAATACCTAGATTCACTAAAGAGAAAATTGCTACGGGGGTGGGTTTAAAAGCAGACGCATTTGGGGAATATCTACACCAACTTCGATCAGTTAGTGATGTGGAGTTTCCTTACGGTCGCATTCCAACGTTAGGCGGGGATATTCGAGACACAAAAGCAATTGAAAGAACATCATCAGGATTATCAAAGCTATTGATGCTCAACCCTGAAGATGCTGATTATGAAGAGTACGTTTTAAAGCCATCTATGGAGCTCAGAGGCATGGTAAGACGTCAAATTTCATTTATGAATCCGAGTGAGTTTTCGCCTGAATTAGATATAACTTTCACTTAAAAAATATAAACTGAAGTCAGAAAGGGAATGAAAATAGAATGAAACTCTTACAGTATTGAATTTTACTAAGTCAGAAGTGGAGCTGGTAGATACGAACATTTATGGACAGTAATTTCAGTATACTTTTCAGCAAAAAATCATATAAACTAAATATCATGATTTATGAATCCTATATCCTTTAACTTGTCTTGACTTTAACTTAAGTGCTTGATGTATATCAGTGATTTTATTGAAGTGGTAGGTTGATTCAAGCAGTAATTCTTTTTCAATGCGCTTATCAAATGCTTTTTGTTTTTTAAAATCTTCAAAACTGTCATCTTGGAATTTACTTTTAAATAGCAAGGGAGGTCTACGTTCTGCATCTACATAGTCAAAAAAATCCACATCAAGCTGCCACATTTTGACTTTAATGCGTTCGCGTAATGTTGGAAGTGGAGTCGTGTCGAAGTTGTCATACCCCATAAAGCTGACTTTGCCAGATGTAATATGAATTTTGATTAAATCGATTTCATCAAGTTCACCATAAAGTTGTACTGCTGCCCCAACATAAACACGCAGCAATGCTGGTAAGTAGCTTAAAAACTTTTTATGTAGTTCTAATGAATGACCTTCATTTAGCTTACTTGCAGGTAGAGTTTCATGTGCTTTAATGCAAGCCTGTTCGATAAGGCTTGTATCTGCAATCGCAAACAAAAGTGCTTTAGCTTTTGCTACGGCGATTTTGTAAGTGTCAAAAAAAATCTTTATATCGCGCTTTTGCTCGTCAGGTAAATGTACGTATCCTTTGCGTTGCTCAAATTGACATAACGCGAAATAAACTAACAAGTCTTCTTGCCGTAATTTGATAGCTTGTTCAAACTCTTGCTCAGCTTGTTCTCCTTGAACTTGCATAAGTAATTTAAATGCTTTTTTAGCATTTCCAAAATGCATTTTGATGTTGGCTGAATCGGTAAACTCTTCATCAATGGGTATTCGCCCAAGCTCTAGGCATCTATCCCAAAATTGGCTCAGCAAATCTTGGTGTTGGGTAAACAGTAACCTAGCTTGTTCTTCACTTGTTGGCGCTGGAGTGGTTATTTGGTGCCATTGATGGTGACGTTGATGTCGCCTTGCAAGGAAGCGTTGTTCTTCTATTTTATCCCTAAAGACATAATAAATACCTGGTGCAATCGCAATGGCATTTTCATCTAATACTCTCTCAATGTAGCCCTTAAGCTCGGCTTGTGCGTAGTACTTTTGAAATGTATTACGTGAAGTAATAACTCCATCTTTATAGGGAGTGAATTGGCTGATGTAACTGTCATTTGCCAGCATTGCAGATACAACGAGTAATTTAGTACACAGTTGCCAAGCACCAATCACGGCCTCAGAACGTTCAACTTGGTCTTCAATGACATTAATCACAAAGCCGATATTTACGATGTCGGATGTTTGCTTCTCTGCATCGGGGCAAAAATTGGGATCCCAGCCTAATGCTTCAAGGCCATGAGCTTGAAGCTCGCGTAAGTCATCACCGCGGCCGCAACCATAATCAAATAGACTGTAGTCACCATTTAAAAAACCTTGCTTGGCGAGTTGTTTCATTGGTGAGCTTAGTTCATGTCTGACTAAGGCCGTTTTGTGTCTATCGATAGTGCTTTCATTGTTGGGTGATGAATTTAATGCTGAGGCTCTAAACAATCTGCCATCAACCAGTTCGTACCCATGCTCTGTAATTATTCGCTCCCATGACTGTTTAAATCCAATCATCCGGCTTTTTTCATACAAGCCTGCATTTTCACCTTCTTGGGTGATGTGCACAAAGCTTTCATAAGCTTCGTGTGTAATGGGTATCATGGTTTCTTTACGGTGAAGTATTGGTGGGTTATCACTTTCTTCGTACTTTGTGATTCTATGGGTTAGCTTGACTAAATCAATGGTGACACTTTGAGTTAAAGCTGGATAAGGTTCGGTAAAAAAGGTTGGATAAGACAGCAATGATAATTTGAATTCATTTTTGTTGAGTTTGACTAAATCCCAGCTGTGACTATCTATCTTGAGTGCTTGGCTTACTGCATCGATGAATGAGCTCAATTCTGTCGCAACTTCCATTAAGCCGTCTTTGTGGATGTAATGGGCATCAGCTAGCTTTTTACCAATAGGCATTGTTGATACAAGTTGCTTAAATAGTGTGGCATCCATTTAGACGTTCCATCCTAATAAATTCATGATTAGTTTTATTTAATTTGTTTTAAACTGTTCACTTGGTAGAAATAACCATTTCCACGTTTTATAGATTTTATTCTATTGGCTACTCTGAGATGCATCAACTCGCAACTCGTTACCTTGAGAAGCTTCATGGTTTCTTGGCTGTTAGTGTATTCGATCGTTTCAGCCGCTGAGTCGATAATTATCTTATCCATTAGTAACTCACTTCATCAATAAGCTGTATCACTTTATCACCTCGTCCCTTAAAAGAAGGGGAGCGGCGCTTGGTTGCATTGTGTGTTTTCATTAGCTGCAAAAACTGATTCATCTCAGGGCCATTACTAATATGGATAGGTGCGTTTTTACCATAGTAATACATTCTATCGAACTTGAGATTTTGGCTTATCCATTTGGCTACAACTTGCATATCAACTGATTTATCTTGAATAAAGAAGTCACAGGCTGCACCTAAACGATTACAAATTATCTTATGGTTTCGGTTCAATTCGTGTGAGCAATGCTGATCTAGTGAGGGGGAAATATGTGGATTTTTATTTTTAGCTATCAGCCTTGCTAATTGTGGTGAGCAAAACCCGTAAGTTAATTCTAGTGGCCCGAATTGCTCGTATACAGGGTCGAGTAGCTTTGTAGCAAGTTGGTTTAATGCTCTCCATGAATCTGCCTGTTTAGGTAGATTATCAATTTGATTACCCCCTAAGGTTTTGCCACACAAAATCAGCTGTTCAAAACTGAAATGCTTACTTGCTTTTGAACTTAGATGAAATTCAGACAATTTATTCTTACCTTCATAGAGTATCACTCCAACCATAGCGCTTAATAGAAAATATTAAAAGTAAGATATTGACTTGAATCTATTTATTACCAATAAAATAGTGTTATGTTATTTCTGGTTATTGGATGATTCGATGATGTTATTGAGTCAATTTACCTTAAATAAGGCGATGAAATGGACTTTGATTCTTTGAAAAAAAAGCAACGTGAAATTAGGCAAGGTTTCCCTGAAGGTTTGGCATTACGGGTTCATCGCTCATTGAGTTGGTTAGCAAAATCTGAACAGTGTCATGATGACAAAGATAGTCAGTTTATTTTTTTATGGATAGCCTTTAATGCGGCTTATGCTCAAGACACTGAAGTGTTAAGGCATACAGAATCAGAAGCGTTTGCTAAGTTTATGTCAAAACTTGTCGATCTAGATAAAGGAAATCACCTTTACTCACTTGTTTGGTCTGAATTTTCTTCTTGTATTCGGGTGCTGTTAGACAACCAATATGTGTTTCAACCTTTTTGGGATTTTCAAAACGGAAAGCTTACAGAAGAAGAGTGGGTATTACGTTTTTCAAATGCTAAAGCCAGTGCAAACGTGGCACTTTCAACTAAAAGAACTGACCAGCTTAATACCATCATCCTGCAGCGTTTATATACCCTCAGAAATCAATTAATCCATGGTGGGGCGACTTGGAATAGTTCTGCTAATCGTGATCAAATCCGAGATGGCGTTGCCTTTCTATCAAAGCTTGTGCCTATTATTATCAACATCATGATGGATAGCTCAGATCAACTTTGGGGCGATGCAAATTACCCAGTTGTGTCTGATTGATCTAGAAGGTAAGGGATTGAGATGTCATTCTTCCAAAGGGAACTACAAGCACAAGTGATGAGTGCTCGAGTAGGTCCCGGAATTGGTAGCTCAATGTCTATTGTTCCTTCAATCGCTAAGGGAATTCCTATTAAAAATGGAGGTAGTTGGCAATATGGATTTGGCTTGATGAGCCTGCTGCTGAATTTAATTTCTTAACAGACTTGAATTCTTCAGGAATTGGACGACCTGTTATTAGCCTTTATGATACATTTATGGGGGCAGGAGTTCAGGAATGTTATGCCGAGCTATCTAGTTGTAGTGAAGGCTAGTTTATGTTGAAGAAATATTAGTACGTATTTTAGCTATTATATTACTTTTAATTTCATGGCTAGCATATGATTCGAGTGGCAAAGGAGGGTTACTGTTTTTTGGAAGTATTGTTGGCCTATTCGCCTTTTGGCTGTATGTTACTTTAGGTGAAAAAAGTAGCAGAAATAAAGAAGATCAATAAAGACACCACTTAAGCTTAGATTTTAAATTGGAATTATGGATTAGCTAAGCGGAGTTTTGGCCTCTTTGGGAGTAACCTTGACCTAGCCCCTATATTTTTATGATGGCTTTATGGCACAATCCATACGGGGAAATTGTCCGTAACTGTTTGTTATCTTCTAAGAAGGACCTGGATTGGCGATGAGCATTAATAAAGCAAAGTTAACTGAAACTGACATTATCACCAAATTCAACATGCCCGCTAGCGACCAACTCAAAGCCCGGTTATCTGAAGTACAAACAACACAACTCCACCTAACCAGCGTCATTGTCGTACAGGCGTGTAATCAATGAGCAACACAGGCATTATCTATAGTTTAGATGTCGTCAAGGACCTTTCAGATGCCGAGCTTTATCAACGTTTGTTTGATAGTTGGGGTATCACCAATGGCAAGATTGAAGTTTGGGGAGAACTTGTTGACCCTCAAACTCACAAGTTTATTAATTTACACAAGGTTAGGTTAATAGCTGGCAATCAAACCATAGATTATCCGTTAAAACTTAGACATGGAATCGAGTCCGGAGTTTATGTCCCATATGACTACGCAAAGGCACTTTTAAATACCAAGCTAAGAGTATGGGTTAAGTGTGAGTTAGTACTCTCCCCATTGAAAGAACGCCAGAAGCATAACAACCCGTTTGAACTAACTGTCAAATTTGGTTCTGCAGAAGTGCTTCAAGCATTACCAATTACCTTTGATAAATCACAGCTAATCGAAGGTGATGAGACCAGCTATATCGTTAAGTCTATACATGACTTTCACATGGCAAATTTACAGCAAGAATTGGCAGTAGCTGAACAAAAACTTCAACAAGATCTAAACCAGATAGCAAGTAAGAAAGATGAGTTAATAGCATCCATAGAGGCTGAACAACAGCAAGCTACCAATCAAATTATTGACGAACACGATAGCAAGAGGCAACTTGCAGAGCTTGAGTTAGTAAAGGTTAACAAGGTTCTTGCAAAAAACCAAATCGCTTTATCTGCATTAGAACAAAAAAAAAGCGCGCTTAAACACAATACCCAGAAGCTGAGCTCACAGCTTCGTCAACGTCACAGTGAACTCAACTCCCTTAAAGCTCAATACAAAGAGATACAGTTAGAAATGGCCAAAAAAATTGAAAAACTAAAATCTTATATTGCTGAAAAAGCTGTTTTTCTTAAAGACTTTGAGTTCATCGATGAAGACGATTTCGATAGCTTTATTTCTGATGCAGCAAAAGAGCGTGACACTGCAGAAATGGTCAGTTTTAATGAAGTGTTTAAGAGAGACTATAAGCTAACAGTTTCTTATATCCATGCCTTCCTTAAAAAACAAGGGATACTATATCCGAGGCATATCATTGAGAACTACCTTACGCTTATTCGCTCAAACGATCTTATCATTCTTGCAGGTGACTCAGGCTCAGGTAAGACTAATTTGGTGCAGTCGTTTGCCAAAGCCGTTGGTGGTGTATCTAAAATTATTCCAGTAAAGCCGAACTGGACCAGTTCCGAAGATCTGCTTGGTTACTATAATCCACTTGAGAAAAAATACCTTGCAACACCATTTCTCGAAGCGCTGATTGAAGCACAACAAAACCCAGAGACTCCTTACTTTATCTGTTTGGATGAGATGAATTTAGCAAGGGTTGAGTACTATTTTGCAGACTTTTTATCAAAGCTAGAAGATCGAGAAAAAACACCTGAGATACAGCTTTATTCTGATGATGAATCTGCACACGTGCTATCAGAACTTAAAGCGGTCGTGTCCATCATTTCAGAGGCAAAAGAAAAGTACTCTCAAGACGGGCTGGTCGACTTCGTAAAGCTGATGCAAGATGAAGATGTCAATACCGAGATGAAGCGTGCGTTTGGCTTTAGTGATAAAGATTCACTGATAAAATACCATGGTGATATACGCCGTATGTTGTCAGGGGTTATCAATACACCTTCAACAATAAAAGTGCCTCCAAACGTACGTATCATAGGTGCCATCAACATCGATGAAACAACACACTATTTATCTCCTAAGATTCTAGATCGCGCCCATATAATGCGATTTGAATCTCCGCTCTTATCTGACTGGGACTCCATTTTTGATGAGGTCAAGGGCTATGGTTTTGATGATGTCAGCAAGCCTGTATTACTTGATGTAGAAGCATTAGGTATTCGTGAAAGTTATCCAAAATTTGAACGAAGTAATGAGTTCTGTGAACTCTTTATTGACCTTAATAAAGAGTTCTTCCACAAGATTGGTGTTGAGTTTGGTATGCGCACTATTCGTCAGGGGTTAAATTATTTAGAGCTTTTTAAAGATGTTAATCCTGATAGTGAGCTAGCCATCAACAACTTTTTACTGCATAAGGTACTACCTAAATTTAACTTTGAAGGTAATAAAAGTATTGGTGATCAAACTAAGCTGGAATTGATAGAGAGGGTACTAACTGAGCGCCTTAAGTTACAACTTCCAAATCATGAAAACAATAGTCATGTATTTTGTGCAGTTAAGGCATTAGAAACCGTTGTTAGGGACGCCAAAGCAAACGATGGTGTAGTGAATTTCTGGTCGTAATTTATGAAGCCACATTTTGAAATAAAGTATCTTGATTTAACCTGGTATGACAAAAATACGCTTACAAAAGTTACTGAGTCTATCAGTGGTTTACAGATTCAATATGATGAAGCTAAGAGTCAATTTGAATGTGAAACCACTATTTACCATAACGCAAAAGGTGTAGCTCGCGGCCAACTTGCTATACGTTTTTTAAATAACAAAATAGCCAAGCCCTACATAGATATGCCTAACGGTAATGTTAAGTATTTAACTCCAATTAAAGATATTGATACAGGGCGTACTTGGTGGATAGTTGCAGATGAATGGGATCAAAAAAACAAAATATGGCGGAGTATTGCCCCAAATATCGTCGGAAGCATAAAATTTTCATTGCAAGGTAAAGCCTGCATACTTGCTATAGCTGGCGCCGATTTTACCCTAGAACAACTTGAATCTTATCTGAGTTCTTTTAAAAATGATTTATGGGAGCTCATATTAGATGAAAGCAGCGCTGTTCAAGCTAACGCCAAAACATCTAATACGCTAGGAGTAAACGATAAAATTATTGAGTGCATAAATAATTTGGTATCCCATGCTGAAAAAGTTTTAATTACACCGAAAGCTGAACTTCGTGAGGTACAGGCATTAAAGCCGAGGAAGGCGGTTAAACCCGTTAATCGCACTTTTATGGAACTATCGAGTAAAACCAACCAACGGTTCCTTACCAGTCGAGCAACTGAATCAACATTTAATGTTGCTGAAAACCGTTATGTACTTTTCGCCCTTGAAAGGTGCTATCGCATAGTAAAACAGGTCACTATATTAGCTAATAATAAAGCTCAACGTTATAAAGACACACTCTCTAAACTAGAAAATCAGCATAATAGCTTTAGTGACAGCATCCAGATTGAAAGGGAGCTTGTCGTTAATGATCTTAAAAAGCTTGCAGAGCGGTGTCATATAGACTACTGGCAAAAGCTTTTTACAAATAAGCTCGACAATAGCGGTATTCAATTTAGTGAACATGGTCAATTTGAAGACTTTTTTATTCAAATAGAAAGCTTAACAAGAGAGGGAGATGGCTTTTTTATCAAAGTGTGGGACGGTAGTATCTGGGGGGATGTGAACGGCAAACACTCAATTATCTCATTTAGACATAATGAAAATTATGCACCTCTAATATCTGTGTTACAGCATGGCATGAGCTTACAGGTTACTTGTCAAAGTCATCTTTTCAGCACCGAAAGATTAAATATATTTAATTTTGATTCGATTCAATCTATCAAGTTAATTGGCTCAGAGTCGATGATGAATGCTCGCCGAGCTTTTAATGAAGAAAAGCTATTAGGCACAAAACTAAGTGAACAGAACTGGCAGAAAAAACTGACAAATTCAGAAATTGAAGAGCAGGAAAAAGAAAAGGCATCTTTACGTAATCGAATTGGTTTTTATGAAAAAAATCAAACTATGTCTAATTATGTTTATGAAAAAGTAGCACCTAAGCTACGCCAACTGGACAAACTGATTAAAGCTTTTAAAAAATTACAGATAAAGCCTTCATCACACTTCCCAAACTCGATGACCTTTGTCCAAAACCCTCATTATCAAGGTGTTCATAACGGCTATAAGACACTCCGTGACATTACTAATTTAGCAGATGAAGAGTTGTTACTTAGTCTCGAAGAGATTGATGCAATTGGGTTGATAAATATGCCAATACTTTATGAACGTTGGTGCCTACTTCAAATCATAAAAATACTTAAAGAATCATTTAGATTTACCCTGCAAGACAATTGGAAGTACCTGTTGATTGAAACTGTTAAAACAAACAAGACCGACATCGAACTTTCGCTCAGTAACCAAGATGCTAAACGTTTTATTAAGCTTACTTATGAGAAAACCTTAGAACACGGTAAGAGGCCTGATTTCGTATTGGATCTCATCTGGTTTACTGAAAAAGATATAAACAATACCCACACAAACCATAAGCGTTTTGTTATGGATGCAAAATTTTATAACAAAGGAACATTTGAGCGCTTTGGTGGCTTAGTCAATGTAATTAAACACTTATATCATGATAAAAACTATAGTGAAAATAACCAAAATCCAGTTTTTCTAATTCACCCCTGCTTTAACGCATTACCAACTAGGGTTACCTCCCAGTCTTGGGGGAAATACAGTTATTTAGGTGAAGTTAATATAAATAACGAAGAAAGTGAGGAGTTTTATCCAAATCATTGTTATGGCGGCATCCTTTTAAACCCTATTGATAGAGAGCTTTATAATGATGAACTACAAAGGCTCCTAGGGCTTTTCTTGCAATACAAACTCGAAGATTCAAATACGCGATTAAACACAAATGACAAAACAGTAGCGGTGCCTATCTGTATTCGATGCGGTTCGACTCACGTAGAAATAATAGATAAAACATCTACATATAAAAACAGCCGAGGCGAATGGGTTGAGAGAACTCCACGTTCAGTATGGACGAGGTGTACAGAATGCGAGCAGTACCAAATATTTAATCACTGCAGAACTACAGATACCCGTTTAATCAAGAATGGACTTTATTGGAGTTATCATTCGGCTCGTGCAATAGAGCCTTTTAATATGAAATCCCCAAAATGTGGTGAGTGGGGGGCTTGGTAATGACCTGTAGCGGCTAGTTTTTGTTGGCCACTAGAACTCGAACAATTAGACTTTAAAGCATTTAATTTGACTAGAAAGTAAGGTAAGGGATTGAGATGTCATTCTTCTATTTCCAGTAACTCACCAATTTCCACATCTAAATATTTACACAGCGTTTCAAGCACATCTAATTCAACACGAGTGGCCGTTTCATTGTACAAACGGGTGATGGTGCCTCTGTTGATATCGGTATCCCTTGCCACATCAGAAACTTTAAGTCTTTTCTCACCGAGTATTCTGGAAAGATTACACTTCAAAATGAGCTCCAATAATAAAAAATGTTCTCCTGCAGGTTAAAAAAGCTTGCAAAAGATAATAAATGAGCATAAATTTGTTCTACAGGAGAGCGAAAAAGCTTTCTGTGAAATCAAATGACCTATCGGAGAGTATATTATGTCTAATACTTATTTAACAGCTGAAGAGTTATCTGTACGCATTAAATATGATGCGAGAACGATTCGTGACCAACTAAAGGATGCCATTTTTCTCGAAGGTATCCATTACATTAGACCATTTGGTGGTCGCAAAATATTGTTCATCTGGGAGAGTGTTGAAGATCTCATGTTGTTTGGTTATTCAGACGTTTTGCCAACTAAATAGCGAGGTGTGCAATGGGTAGTGTAAATGCGCGTAATAACAAGTTATACCTCGATTTTCGGTTTAAGAGTGTTCGCTGTCGTGAGATGACCACTTTAGAAGATACAGCTGCAAATCGTAAAAGAGCTGCCGCGGTACTTAAGCGAATAGAGGCTGAAATTCAGTTAAATCAGTTTGAGTACTCTCGACACTTTCCTAATAGTAAAAATGCACTGAAGTTTGCCGCTTATGAAGTCGCTGCTGAAGGTAAAGGGAGTGGGGCGCCTGGTTCTGATTTGGTTCGAGTGTTTGTTGAGCAATGGTTGCTTGAGCGTAAAGCTGAATGGCGTCCATCTCAACTTCGTACTATTGAGGATATTCTGACTTTGTATATATTGCCTCGCTTTGGTGAACGAGCCATAAATTCGATAACAAAGTCAGAAGTTTTAAAGTTTCGTGCAGATTTAGTGGATGGGAGTGTGTTTGGAAAAGAGTTATCAGCTTCACGCATCAATCAAATATTATCGCCACTGCGTGTAGTGTTGAATGATGCGGCAGAGCGATATGACTTTACTAGCCCTTGGAAGTCAATCAAGCCACTACCTGTTAATCGTAAGCCTGTTCACCCATTTACCTTAGATGAAGTTTTTAAGTTCCTAGATTTTGTCCGTCCGGATTTTCGTTGTTATTTCTTAACACGCTTTTTCAGTGGTCTTAGAACCGGTGAGATAGATGGTTTGCAGTGGGAGAATATAGATTTCGAACGCAGACAAATTCTAGTTCGCCAGTCGTGGGTTCGAAATAAACTTGGCCCAGTGAAAACCAAAACATCATTACGTGAAATTGATATGAATGAGTTGGTTTTTGAATCATTAACTAAACATTACAAGCAGTCAGATGGCCATGGTTTTGTATTTCAAACCGCTGGTGGCAAGCCAATGAACAACAAAAACATGTCTTATCGTGTTTGGTACCCCACATTAGATATTTTAAACATCCCTCGCAGAAACCCATATCAAACTCGACATACCGCGGCCACCTTATGGTTAGCGTCTGGTGAGTCACCTGAATGGATTGCTAAGCAAATGGGTCACGCTAATACCAATATGCTTTTTACAGTGTATTCACGCTATGTACCTAATTTAACTCGCCGTGACGGCAGTGCTTTTGAAGCATTTTTAAATCAAAAACTGACAGGAGAAACATCATGAATAATGAAATTCGACTTAACTTAGCTCACTACTTATGCCAGCGTTTTTATTGCCAACCTACAGGAAGGGAGCTAAGTTGTGCTTTAGGTTTTTCTGAATCACATAATAATTTATCTGCTTTAGTGAGCTGGATAAATAAGCTTTACTTACAAGAGCATAGTAGTGACTTGTTGTGGTGGGAACAGCAATTGCAAAAGCACCTTGAGTCAAAAGGTTTTCAATTATGCTTATCGTTATAAGTTAGCACTCATATAACTTCAATAACCAAAATACACCTTCTTTGATGATAGGTGTTTTTTGGTTATTGAAGTTGGTTAAAAAATCATGTATTTCCATTTATTACTTTATGTACTTGAGTTGATATAGGATCTTAAATTTATCGATTCTTATGGATAAAAATGAACTAAAGCTTCTTACAACAAGTTAATTTAGGGAGCGTTTATGGCTGATTCTGATGTGATGGATTTCAAACAGGCTCAAATTGGTTTTAGAGTAGTGTTAACTATTCTTGAAAAATGCAGATGCAATCCGTCACAAGTTGAAGTATTAGTTGGTGTTTAGTATGAATCAATTAATGCTGATAGTGTGTAATATTTCAGTGAAGATCTAATGATCTGGCTAAGTTATATTCTTAATATCTATGCTAGTTTGAAGTGCTTTTTTCTAATCCAGTGAATATCTATGGCTATGTAGGTATGATCAATGACAACTCTCCCTTTGATGGAAAGGCCCCCATTGATTTCATACTAGAAGATACTGCGAAGGGATTAAAGTTGACTATGGAACATGTGAATGGACTAGCAAGGCATCAGTTATCAGTGTGATGATTTTTAAAAGGATTAAAGCAGATGCTTAAGCTGTAATCAACTTAATGCTAATCGTTATTACCACGGCTTTGAGTTATGGTTAAGTTGTAAGGGTATTTTAATTAACTTTGATTGGAAGATAGAATGACAACATACAGCCAAGTAAAAAAGCTAGTTAGTGAGTTTGAAGTAAATTATCCACGTTCTTGCCGAGTTGATTTAGATATTCTAAGTCCAATAGATACTATGGAAATGTGGCAAAATGCCGATCGTGCAGGCGTGTACTTCCTTTTCGATAAAAATGACGGCTTACAGTATATTGGTAAGGCTTCAATGAGTTCTTCGATTGGTGCTCGAATTGGAGTGAGATTCTCAAGTAAAAACAATTCATGTGTAGATCTAACATTTTCAGACGTTACTCAAATAGCTACTATCCCCATGGATGATGGTCATGAATTTGAAGCTCCGGCTATAGAAGAGTACTTTATCAAACTGCTTACTCCACCACTTAATGTTACAGGTAAATAATAATAGCCAGTGGGTGTAGGATATATTCTAGTTGGTAAGATCTTTTTTACATTCAACTTAATGGTAACGACAATCATCATGGCGTCACAGTGACTCACTTTTACCTCAAAGTGAGTTACAAGCTAGTTTTAACTGTCACAAATTAAATCGATAAATTCATCTTCAGAGGTGCGCCTCCCAAAACTTAATCACACTGTGTATTCGCACAGTTATAATAATTTTTAATTATTAGAGAGGCAAAAATCAGCTCAAATAGCATCGATATATTTGAACATAAAAGTATAACTTATATTTTTCAATGTTTTAAGTTTTCATGTGGAGTAACAATGGAGCTGATAAATGTTCTTTCTCAACTTTGCGGCAAGGTTAATCTTAAAGGTGGTTGGTAATTGAGATGTTAGTCTCTTTACATCAATATGTTGCGTGATATGTTAAATGCAAAATTAATTTTAGACAGGGATTTATCTGAGATGCAAGATGAAGCTGCAGACTTGTTAGGTTCATCAGTAAATAAAACAGGTACTAACGAATATGATGCTGGAAATGGAATATATGAATTCCTACATTTTCAAGATATTTTGTTTAATATATTTAAAGAAAAACAGATGAGATTTGTTGGTGGGACAGAAAAGCTATAGATTTGTTCGATAAAGCAAAATAGCCATTTAACAGATAAGGACGCGGCTACGCGCGGCCTATCCTTATTCGTTAAAAGATGTCACCAAATCGCAGAAAATCGTTTAAGACTACAAAGAATAAAATTTACTATAATAAGGACTAAATATTGAATTCAAAAAGCTTTAGTGCCCAATTAAAATTAAACATTCAAGCAGGCGCCCCAATAATTCAAATAATTAGCCATGAAACACTACGCATCCGTGCAGCAATATTTAAGGTTGCAGGTGAACTTGATGCTTCTGTCTATATTTGGGATCGATCAAATGGACTCAGAGAGTACAAAGATTCATTAATAGAAGCATTGTCTAATGATTATAAGCAACCTCATGAAATTTTGGAGCTAATTAATAATGCTGATGACGATGAAATTTCGCTAGAAGGTAGCATCTTCTTAATCGAAGATTTTCACCCTAATCTACAAGAGCATGAGCATCAACAAATTAGCAGGCTAAGAAATTTTTCCACCTCAGTTTCAACAGGAATAATAACCGATTGCACGATAATTTTGTCACAACCATATCCCCAATTACCGGCCGAACTTGAGAAAGAAGTTCAAGTCATGATGATGCCTTTGCCTGACACTCAAGATTTAGAAAAGTTAGCACAACAAGCAAAACAGCGATTTAAGCTAGATGATCGTGACTTTATTCCAACACCGCAGTTATTAGAAGCCGCACTGGGCCTTTCTACGAGTGAGGCTCAGCTTGCTTTTGCCAAAGCGGCTTGCGAAAAGCAACGGTTAACAAATGCAGAAATTCCTCTTATTGTCAGCCAGAAAGAGCAAGTAATAAGAAAAAGTGGTCACCTAGAATATTTCCACCCTAAAGCGACTCTTGATGATATCGGTGGTCTTAATAATTTAAAATCTTGGCTCAATCGCCGCAAGCAGTCTTTTAGTGAAGATGCAAAAAACTATGGTCTAGAAACACCACGTGGTGTGCTACTACTAGGATTACCCGGAACTGGTAAAAGTTTAGCGGCTAAAGCAGTGGCTAACGCCTGGCAATTACCACTATTAAGGCTCGATATGGGGAAGATATACGGCGGCATAGTTGGTCAGTCTGAAGAGAATATGCGGCAAGCATTACAACTAGCAGAAACGCTATCGCCTAGCATTTTGTGGGTTGATGAAATAGAAAAGGGTCTATCTGGCATGCAAAGTTCCGGTTCAACTGATGGCGGCACAACAGCACGGGTACTAGGTAGCTTCTTAACCTGGATGCAAGAAAAAGAAAAGCCGGTATTTGTCGTCGCAACCGCTAATAACATAGCACAATTACCGCCGGAATTACTAAGGAAAGGTCGCGTTGATGAAATTTTCTTTGTCGATCTACCAGTCGAGATTGATAGGATCGAAATACTCAATATTCATCTTAAAAACCGTGACCGTCTTGATGACTTTTCTCAGCCAGAAATTCAAGAACTGGCCATTATTAGTCAGGGATTTACCGGTGCAGAGCTTGAAGAAGCAGTAAAAGAAGCTATGTTTTTATCATTTGATGCCGGCCGACCATTAGCATTCGAGTATTTAAAAAACGCTATACAAAATACCTCACCATTATCATTAACTATGCACGAAATAATTGATAACACGAGAAAGTGGGCAAAAGGACGAGCAGTCCCTGCTAGCAGTGAAGAACCAGAACGGTTAGATGACAAAAAACCATCAAGCCAAGTACGTTTAAAGCAAGAAGGCGAAAACCCCTTTTTATAAGTAGAAATGGAAGTAGAAGTAGTTATGGAAAACCCTTTTTTTTCTGCGCTTGAGAACAACAGCGGCATCAGTGCTGCTAAGTTATCAAAAGGCGCTACAGATACATTAATTCCCTTTAGGCATTACCTAGAAAATAGCATTAAAGCATTAGAAGGCAAACAGGTCAGTTGCCACTGGAAACCATTAGCCTATGAGAGTTACCAACTAATTCCGCAACAAAACATTTATCAAGTCAGTCCAATTTCTGTTGTTGAAATTAAAGACAACAATTTGGGCTGGTATGAAATAACTGAAGAAGTCGACGGCACACCACTTGATGGTGATTTTATGCCAGACTCTGATGATCAAATTACCGTCGGCAAAGGCAAAGACCGGCAGTCATTTGATATATTGGCAGATGACTTCGTGCAAAGCGGTGGCAAATACAAACTTTTCCTGCCTGAACTGGCAGAAATAAAAACGATTACATGGTCTGGCTATCAATTAACATTACGACCACTGAGCTTAGATCTAAGCACGCTCAACAACGTTAAAGTCGATGGGTTTTTACATACAGCTACCACTAAAAATAATACCGTCACCATATCAGGATTAATCACCCCAACATCTAAACTCACCATTGACGACATTGAAAATGATTTTATCATCCGGAGCACATGCGCTCTAGCACAATTAGAAAAATTAAATCCGATTAAAAATGGTAACAGCTGGTTAGTATTTAACAAAACAAAGCCAGCAATCAAACATGCTAGCATCACTGATATAACCCAAGACTCATTAAATAAATTATCAGTAAGTCATTTTAGTCATCACGGAAAGCCTTTAATTGCACAGGAGTGGAACCTTAGTTACAAAAAAAACTCAGGGTTTAGCCTGCAAGCACAACAATCAGATCAACAAGAAATTAGTGACCTCGTTTGTAGCGAATACCCCCAACTCAAGTTAACGATAAACAAAGAGCAAATTAAAGAGCATTGGATTCAACTTATTGAGCTTGAGAATGCTGATGACAACGGTAAATCCGTGTTAGATTATTTTTTTGAAGACTACGTCAACATTCATCATGGCGAAAATAGTAAACATAACAACCGTGCCCCTGGCTATAAGGTTATAAAATCAAAACCGGAAGAGCGCCAGTTACTGTTAGCAAATAACATAGACAAACAAAGACATAAGTCGGTGTATCCTCAAATATCGGGAAAATCTACCTTACGAGTGCAAGTCGATACATCGCAACTAAAAAAGCAACGAGATGCGATTAATAACTTAATGCAGCGCCCATCAGAAGGTCAGGCAACGCTAATTAAGCTGTTACAAAACCGCGAGAATATCCAGTGGCCACTCCTAACTCCCTACGACAAATCAATAGACTGGAAAGTACTAAGCGATCCTAATTTTGATGGTTGTAAAGAGCAGCGCGAGTTTGTCACCAAAGCATTAGGCTCTAGTGATTTTACTATCTTAGATGGCCCGCCGGGCACAGGTAAAACGACCACAATCTTAGAATTAATTGTTCAATTAGTACGCCAAGGTAAGCGAATTTTGCTAAGTGCTTCGACGCATGCTGCGATTAATAATGTGTTAGAGCGGCTTGAAGAAAATGACCTGCTTGATGAAATATTCCCACTACGTATTGGTGATGAAAATAAAGCTACAAATGTTGAACATTTTCAGTATGACAATCAACTAAGCAGCATCAATAGCGCATTATCAGATGATATTTCTGAACAAATATTAGTTGATTCTTCTAATTTAGTTTGTGGGACTACCATTGGAATTTTAAAGCTATTTCGGCAGAGAACCTTGTCACTAGATAATGGCACAGACCCGTTTGATGTTATGATTATTGATGAATGTAGTAAAACAACCTTTCAAGAGTTTTTAGTGCCTGCACAATACGCTAAAAGCTTTGTTCTGGTGGGCGATGTAAAACAATTATCGCCGTTTACTGACCGCGAACAAATTGTATGTAATTTACAGCAGCTGATGCTAAAACCAGGTCGTGGCCATGAGAAGTCACGCAACTACCAAGCACCCGAGTTACTATCACCAGATATTCAGCAAGCGTGTTTTTTACTCGAAGAGTTAAGAGGCGATCAAAATAAACTCTATAACAACCAGCTAATCGTACCTGTTTCAACCGGAGTATTGCAGGCATTAGGTAACGAAATAAAAGCGAGATCCAATAGCTGCGCCGAGCTTGATAATTTATTACTTATTAGCGATCGAGAAAATGAAAGTCAAAACATTTATGGCACACCCCAGATCCTAAATAACCCAATGCCACTTTATCAACATAACATCTGTTTTATCACACCAAGCGCTTTAAACACATTGGAGTACTGCTTACCGGTTGATGCAATTATGTTGAGTGAACACTGGCAATCTAAGCGCCATGCTTTTATTCATAATACTAATTACAAAAATAAACAAAGTGTTGATTTTAGAAAAGACCACAAGAAAATATCGACCGATATAAACCAAGCATACTTAAGCCGATTTAAAGAAACCAACTGGGCTGAAGAGTTGTGCTGGCGATTAGAGCGAGAGTATTGGTTACGCTTATCATCAGGAAAAGGAAAAACCAAAGGGCTTGAAACTCAGATCAACAGGTTGCTCCCCGTCGCCATTAATGTACTTGGGCGGGTACACGGACTTAAGAATATCGCCTTTCCGTCGATATTAGAGGCACTATCAGGTGATGGTTTAGTCAAACGTAAAATTGACTCTGCCACTACCTTAAACCAAGGTTTTCATCGCACTGAAAAATCACAGCGTCATACAACATTAACCTACCAGCATCGGATGCATCCCGATATTTCAGCTTATCCTCGCGAGCAGTTTTATAACAACAATTCGCTATTTGATGGTAACCAGGTCAGTGCTGGACGCCAGTGGAGTTATCCAAGGTTTGCCAAGCATAATGTCTGGATTGATGTAGAGGGCAGCGTATATAAAAATTCCAACAGCAATGAAATAAATCGCATCACCGATGAAATTGAACGTTTTTGTAAGTGGGCACAAGGTAAGGTCAAAAATAAAAAAAATGAGCATTATGACATGGCAATTCTCACCTTTTACAAAGGCCAAGAAAAAGCCTTACGAGAAGGGCTGCAAAAACTAACAGGCAATAACAGATCCTATGCAAAATTTGATTACCTTGGCATTCAGATTAAATTGGCCACGGTGGATTACTTTCAAGGACAAGAAGCTGACTTTGTCATGCTAAGTATGGTTAACACAACACGAGATGGATTTCTAGATGCGCCAAATCGCTTAAATGTAGCGATCACCCGTGCCAGATACCAGTTAGCGATTGTCGGGCATTACAGTTATTTTTCAAGCAAGTCTCGTTCGCCAGAATTAAAGCAGCTGTCTAAAGCAAAAACATGCCTGACGATGCGCTAAGGAATATATAAATGAACCAACCAATCAACAGACCGAAAAAAACAAGCAGTGGTTTTGACGAACTTGAAAAATTAAAAGTGAGTACTACTAATAAAAAAAATTCAGCGTCTAAAAATAAAAAATCGCGAAATTCCGCTGAAAAACAGCAATCAAATAATGGTGCATTAAGAAATGAGAGTAACCGAGAGTTTTCAGTACGTTTATCACGCCAACTCAATGTTAAGCGCTATCCAGTTATCGCGACTATTTGTCTTCTACAAAAAAGAGATGATGTCGTTAGCTTGCTCAAGCAGGCACAACAAAATCCGAGTAATTTACCGATAAGATTAACATCCTACTTAAAAATGGAAGGCCTGCTCAACAATGAAAACACATTAACTAATAAAGCTAAACGAGTGTGTACCACCGGAAAAATGCCTATTAGCGAGCGTGGGCTTTATCATATTTGGTATAGCGATAACGATCCACTATTAGGTACTAGAGTATTATTAATCCAACGTGATAACGCCTTTAAAGAGCCAAAACATAAAATATTGCATAAAGGCCGAGATGCAGCGCAATCAACCTTTGCTATTAATCCGCCGGAAAATACCTCTAAAACACTAACTGTTAAATTTTCGGGTTGCGAAAAAGAAAATAACAACAGATTAAGCACTGAAGATATTATTTCTATTTCACCTGAGGTTATCTGTAGTGCCACCGACAATAAAACGCTCAACTTAACTTGGGACCTTACTTTAGACAGTTCAAGCATCACACTCAAAGGTCCATTAAATATTTTATCAGGGCGTGATTTAAAGCAAGATAGTCCGATCGATTTCGAATACCAACAGAGTGAATATTTCTCAAAATCCCCTACTATTTTTTCGTCACTGGCAGCATACCTGGGTGGTCACTGGAAACAGCAGGTCATGCGAGCTAGTGTTCCGTTTGCGTTAACTAAACAATATCAGGGAATGCTGAGTCAATTTAGCTTAAATAATTATCCAAAATTTAAAATGGAGACTCAACATGGTTACTTTGACTATGTCAATATTCATCACCTGCCAGTTGAACCAATTCAAGAAGAAGCCAGTCAATGGCATTTGGCCTGGTTAGAGCGTTATCATGCCAGCAGCTTTAAAGAAACAGGGATCGCGGAAGCAGATCAACGAACATGGCTTGCTCAGCTAGCACTTAAGCAATACAAATTAGTGCCGTTATCGGGCAATAACCTTATTGGGACTTTATCTAAAGAGAGGAATCCTCAGGCTTATTGGCACTACTCCGCAATCAATGATTTAACCCCAAGCCTGTCGTCTATTGCAGCACTGCCATTAACCTTAATTGATAAAGAGCCAGTCGATATCAAGCAACTCATTAAGAAACTCTCTTTAGGTAAGACTTGCACTAAGTTTATTTACTCAGACAGGTACATAAGAACTAACCGTCAACAAACACTGCTTAAGGTAATTGCACAGCCATTAAGCAGCTCTGATATAACCATTTTTACGGAATCAAGTGACGCGGAAGCACTAGCAGAGAAATGTCCTGAACCATGGAATATAGAATCGTTTTCTAAGCATGCCGACAATCATGACCGCTACTGGATATTTCAATCAAATGACCATATTACCGCCTGGAAATGTACCGTTAGCTTGGATTTTCTAATCGGCGATGATTCCAATTATTACGCTCACGGCTACCCAACATTCACTCCAATAGTGATTGAGCAACTTCCAGAATATTTACAGCGTGTACTAGCACACAACACGCTTGAGGTAACAGCATAATGAGTACATTAGAGATACAACAAGAATCGTTTACTAAGCATTATCATGATCAATTATTGCCGCCTATATTTATCGATCAGGGCTGTACAGCCGAAGACAATCTCAGTTTACCTGAATTCATGGAAGTCGTAGAACAACAAAAAATTGTTAGCATAATTGATAGTACTCGACTTACCTTACTACTTGCAGCCGATCAACTAACTAACGCAGACATAATTAAAGCACTACAAAATTCCGCCGATAAAGGCATCAGAATTTATTTGTATTTAGGAAATGAACATAAAAACAAAGAGGCGATTAGTGCACTATCCAGTCGCTGCTTAATCCGTACTGGTGAACCACAACAAGGAGCATTGTTAATTAGCGATCATGCTACATTTTCACCAGTTGGTCATATCTTAAATTCATCGACTGTCTTTACCAACAGTGAGGACGATGACAATTTCTTGATTATATTAACAGCAGAGCAAATCCAAGATACTTATCGCAGTTTCTGCCATTTATTTTGGGATAAAAGTGAAAAACAAGTCATCAAACAAGGTGAGAAATTAGACAACGCGGTAGCAAACCCTGCTGGTACCATTGTGGTTAATCATCAATACCAGCTGCCAGAACAATTAGCAGCTAATTTTTCTCAGGCAAGTGACATAAAATTTAGCCAAATAAATCACCATGACCTAGATGCCGTAATAGTAAGCAAGCTATTGCAGGCGACTAACAACATTCTAGATCTTAATAAGGCCGAATTAGCTGAGTCATTAGTTAATAATAATAAAAATGTGGCACTCACAGACTTTAATATTCCCAACATAGTGGCCACAAACAGTGGATGCTGGTTCATTCCTGATGGTACAACAAATCAACAAGCCAATTGGAGTCTCAAGTTAAATCACCAGCAGTCCGCCGAAATAACCAATAGCCTCAACCAAGCCTTTAAAGCCGCACAATGGCAACTAGACCAATCTCGCTCAATTGAGAGCTTAGATTCATCATTTAGGTTTGTTGATGAAGCGGATAACATTTATCAATGCGAGCAATCTGTAGAGCTTGATTTAGACCCCGTTTACACTGACAATATGGATAGTTTTTTATATGATAATATTGAAGATCTAACCAGTTCACACACAGAGTTAACTCGTGAATATCTAGCCAAGAGTATTCATTATAACGTGCAACGCCACCCTCCTTACTGCCCGAAAAACGCCAGTAAATCCCAGCTGTATAGCAACTGGGACAGCGCCAATAACAACTGGTTAACTGCATTAGCAGATCTTGAAGTCAAACTTGATAAGCTTGATACAAAACGTACATCGGTATCGCAATCAATTTTATCTTTTTTCAATAGTTTTTCACTTGGTCAGCAACACCAACATAAGAAACTCAAAAAGAGTATTTTTGAACTTAGTCAGTTAGACATGATCACGGCAACACCTGCCGAACGAGCAGAGCAACAAAATAACTACCTTGACTGCTTTAAACAGCTTTCTCACGATGATGATGCTACCGACCAAGCGATAGAAAAAGCAAAGCTAGAAAAACAGTGGCACGACCAAAAAAACCAATTAACAAAGATCTTACAGCATAAAGAAGATATTTATTCACAAGAGAAACTCAACATAGATACCCTCAAAGCAGGGGAAGAAGGCAAATATACCCTAGCGTATGATGAATTTGTTGCAAGTCGGGATAAAGCAGCTGCAACACTCACTCAACAGCTGGCTCAAGATAATGAAAAACTAGCGACAATGACACTACAGCAGGCAACTCAATGGCTCAATAAAAATAGCAAAAGCAATCCGAAATTAGCCAAGTTATTAACGTATCATTCTATGCAAGGAAAGGAGATTAAAAGTTCGCACAGTAGTAAAAAAATGTCAAAAGAAGCCAAAGAAAGTGAAAACGAGCAACGCCAGAGGCAGATTTTAGCTAATGAAGATCTATTCATGGTTGAATGGAAAACACAATGCAAACAAACGCTTAATAAACAACAAGAAGAAATTAGCAAAATCTATTCAATGGAACCTGCCGCGTTGGGTGAGTGGCTGACAAACAACACCAATAAGTCATTGAAAAAAGCGCTGGAAACCCACACCCAACTCCGCAACAAAGTGACACGAGATTTAGATTCAGCACAAAAGAAACTAGATAACGCCCTTAATGACAAGAATATAGCCCTAGACTCACTTGATAAACACGGTTCTGCATTTTCTTATTGTAATACCAATGAAAGCGATGAACTTAGTAAGCAACTGGGTAATAAGAAAAAAAAGAACCAAGCTAAAAACATCAGCTGGCCAGATGAAGCACTGCCAATTTTTCATGAACTGGAGTTATTTGAAGCAAACGATAAACGCTATCTCACCTTATCATCGCTTGATTTATTAGAGCAGGCACAACAGGAAGCGCAACGTCTAAACGCCAAACTGTGCGCACCACAGCAAGCAAGAGAGGATATATAATGCCTGAGCAACAAATCACATTAACCATCGATGAGGAAGGCGCTATAACCGCCAAAACAAACGGATTCAAAGGCGAGGCCTGCTTAGAAGCGCTTGAAGAGATCTTAGGAGATACTACAGGACTTATTCAGGTAAAAACCACCGATGAGTATCACCAGCAACAAGCGGTTCAGTGCATTGAAACGATTAAGCTAAGGAATTAAGTAATGAGTGCAGTGATCAAAACAACCACCCCATTTACTATTGGTGAGGTGCTACTTGCAGCGTTAGCAGCACTGGGCGCAGAGCCTGTATCAATTACGGCTGAAAATATTAATAATTTTCGACAGCGGTCCAATGTTGCCATTGGCGACATCATCACCAACCGTAGAGATTATAACGGCTTACAGCTATTTTGTTTTAATGGCGATGTCTGGCAACTGCAACATGATCAAGATGAATACGCCACTCGCATTGTATCTGCGGCGCAAAAGCAGTATCAATCAGTGAGCCGCTTTTTAAACGAGTTAAATGGTGCCTATCAAGGCTGCTATCAGTTACATCTCGACAACATTGCAGAGCTTGAACGCCAACGCATTGAGCAAGAGCGAATTGAGCGGGTAGCAGCGACCCGCCTGCAGGCAATTGCCAAAGCGAAGGCGCAAGGTTACAGCGTCAAAGAAAAACACATCAGAGGTAAAATCCAGCTGGTACTAACCCGCTCAGTATAATATGAAGAATTTATACGGTACTCAGTTTAATATTTCGCACATTGAGCCTGCCACCCATATTTATGGGCCAGGCAGGCGCTTTGCCGTGTGGCTGCAAGGTTGCTCGCTCGCTTGCAAAGGTTGTTGGAATAAAGAAATGTGGTCATTTAAAGCCAACCAACTATTGGATCGGAAAACGCTATTGGCTCAGATTCTCGCTGAGCAAGACATTGAGGGGATTACTCTTTTAGGTGGAGAGCCACTCGAGCAAGCAGAAAATACAGTATGGCTAATACAAGAAATTAAGCGCCTCTCGTCCTTAACAGTGATGTTATATACCGGATATACCAAATCAGAAATTGAACAGAAACAGCTATGGCCTAACATTGAAGATAGCGTTGACTTATTAGTGTCTGGTCGATACCAAGAACAACATAGAAATACCAATAACCAATGGTATGGTTCGGAAAATCAAGAGCTAATTTATCCAAAAAAATCAAGCGTTGAGCAAAGATCAAAACGACTAAACGAAGTAGAAATCATTATTGAAAAAACTGGCGAAGTCCGAGTGCTTGGTTATCCAACTTAATGTGCAGTGGGATCAGCCTATTTTCTAGGGTATTTGGTGCCCGAAACAAATTAGACACGCCGAAATAGTAACCAGCTTTGATTGTGTTGATTTGCACAATCAAAACTGGATACCGAGTTGAGTGATTTTCCATACTTTTAGTTATTGTACTGGTCAAGTCTAACCAAACACTTTTAAAAGTAATGAGCCACTTTAGATAGCCAAAACTAGTTTGCCATGTTCTCTGAATTTACCGTCAGGTCCGACATATTTATATAAAGTTTGCCTACTAATTCCCTGCTCATTTTATCGTTCGCTAACACTGCTAGATTGAATGTGGCATTGAACTTCGTACCTGGTATCTCACCCCCAAATATCTGTTTGGTAATGAGATGTATCCTCCAAAATTATTAACGCTATGCTTGAAATTGTCATAACAAATCGCAAGTACCTTCATGATAATTTAACAGCTTGTGAGTGGCTTGTGGGCGGTGACCGAAAAATAAAGGTTACCGGAATAACCGGAATATGCAGTGTAAACTGAACGAAGTTATACGACTCGATTACTTCTATATTTTAGAGCCGCCTCACGAATTTATACCTTTGAAAATAATATACTTTTATAGCATTCACCTATGCTATAGACTTTCGTCCCACAAAAATATTGATTTAATTGAGGGAAGTAAATGCACCATTGTGGTAATGATTTTTATATACAAGATGAATTTTGCACTCAGTGTGGAGAGGAGCTTAATGAAGCCAGAGAAGCTACTCAAGTGTTAGATCTTCAACCAAGATTATTTGAGGAATTAAGCCAATCATGTCCTGAACCTACATTATTTACAGGTCGACTAAAAAAAAGCTATTACTACAAACGTCATGTATCAAACGCACGCTTAAACATGACTAATTCGTATTGGTGGATAACATTAGAAAACTCCCAAGGTGAAATTAAGCAAATAAGTATCGATGCAGAGAATACAGCATTTGATTCAATGAGAGTCGGCGATGTCATCACAGTCCTAGAGCCAGATACTATTACCTTAAGCTTTAAGATTAACTCTGGTTCAGAACAGTTCATTACCAATAATAATTTAGCTGCCAGTGTTATATTGCATAATGATGATGGTCAATTGTCGACCATAACAAAACATTACGATGACACAGAACCTAGCATTTCAAGCGCAGTTTCAATGGGATTTTTATTGTTTTTTTTTTCCACATTGCTTATCTTCCTTATGAGCAAAAATGGTGAAGTTTCTCTTTTATCGTCTATTCTAATTAGTACTTTTTCTATGACAGCTTGGTATGTCACCAGAGAAAAAAACTACCTGAATAATTTACAACGCAAAGAGCGAGTACAAACAGTTATTTCACAGGTTAACAACATTAGTAAGTATCAACTGGGCTATCACAGGTTTGAACGGTTAAACAAAGATAATGATGTTCTTTGCATTCGATGTGATCACCGTATACATGCTGATATCTGCTTTTGTAATCATTGCGGTTACCATCAAAAAACTCCACTAGTTACACAAGTAATCAATGATACAGAAAAAGTAGCCGTAGAGGAGGATAATGATGCAGCCCAATGCAATGGGAGCACCACTCTAATGCTACCTCAAGTTGCTCCTCTAGATCCCACTCCCCAAAAAAACATACGTGAAATGCGTCTAACAAAAATGAAGGAGTTCTATTTTAATCACACTCAGAAATATCTGTATCGTCACGTACTCAGGAAAAACAAGCAACACCATGGTTCATCTTGGTGCTATATGGTACAAGTTATTGATCGTAATATGACTACCAATATTAGTGATAAGACCTATACACAAACTGTACGTATTTATAATGAATATAGTAATAGTAATAGTTATGAAACGAGAACCTACCGTACCAGAGAATCTGAATTATCGGGTAAGATAACTGTAGAAGATGGAGAAGGAGAACTGTTTGAGCAGTGGTTACCAGAATCAATATTGAGCCAAACGGATGTGGGAGATTACCTGCTAATTGGTTATTCTCAACTACGAAGAGGGCAGGATCAAATAACCTATGGTCAGTATTTCTTAAACCTCAACAAAGGTCGTTTTAAAAAACCAGAATCAGTATTAAGTTATGGTAAAATAAGCGAAATATCTAAGTGTGTTGTCGCTTTATCGGCTGCAGCTACAGTAGCAAGTATGTTTGTACTCGCCCCCGAAGCAAGGGTCATTCCACTTATTATTTTCCTGATGTTTATGAGTACCGTTGCTATTAGTTCTTTGTTTGCGGCATATAAAAACAAAAAAGAAGGTAACCAATTAACTCAACCAATTATGGATATTTTCAATAAAGTTTGTGATGATTACAAGTCACTACTTGCATACTTTGAAAAGCTAAAATAAATTTGATGATGCCAGCCTATATGGCACCATTAAACTGTATTACGCGATCCATCTATTAAATTGATGTAATCGCTTAAAATCGAACTCTAAGAGAAATAGTAAACTTCTTTCTCTGTAACGAGACTGAATTAAGTTTTCGATAGGGATTATACTACCCTACACCTAGAATAAGCTAAATCAGTCTTGAAGACACAGCTATTATCGTTGCGACATCGATTGTAAAAGTGTTCCAATCGATGTTGCAACCTTTACGGTAGTGTCGAATAATCTGCACGTGGTGTAGGCAGCCTCCTAGTCTTATGGACACATATCATCTAAGCTTTTTGATTAAGGATATGTTCATTAGTTGACCACGATATTCATTGCCCTCGGACTTAATTCCGTTATTAAAATAAAATCAGGCACCGCCCCTTGCTGCCGTGATGAGTCCAGCTTGCTAACAGCCTCAAATCTAGTCCTATCCATTAAGTGGGCGTAACGCTTTGTGGTCTCTATATGTTTGTGATTTCATTCCCTTAGTAACTAGAGCGCTTGCAGATGGAAAATTCTTAATTGGGTTTGGCGAGAGGAAGGCACCAAGTGCATTTGTAAACAGCTGTTCCCGCTTCCTATATCTAGACGAATACGAACAATGTGTTGAAGGGCTACCTAAGTTTGATAAAAGCCTGAACAAGGATAATAAGCTTATTAGCCTTTTAAGGCAGGCCATCGAGGCTGTTGAAGAAGATGATGGTTGGGCTATGCTCGGCCCAATTGGTTCGCATATTTCTAATCAAGCATCTTTTGATCAGCGAAACTATGGATTTAAAAAATTAAGTGATCTCTTTGGCGCTATTGATTTGTTTGAGACAAAAGTCACGAACAAAACTGTAATTTGGGTTCGTGACATTAAGAGAGCTAAGCAGCAAACAAAGAAGCTGCCATCATGAGACTTCATGATAATCATTATGCTCATACTTGAACGCAATATAGTGGCATTAGCCTAAGCTCACTTGGTTCACCCGGTTGAGCCAGTTTTGCGCCTGTCGTGAAGTGGCTGTAGCTTACGGTTATCGTGAGGTTTAGCCAGTTTTAGTAGTGAAATATATTGGTTTTCCAATGGTTTGCCAACTTAATGATAATAATCATTATCATTAAGTTGCCTTGGTATAAGCATGAGACTGTAATGTTGACCACACTGTTACGCTTAGCTTCTTGAAATTCTGGGGGTATTCAATATTTTAATCCGCTTAACTATTTTCTCATCATTATCCCCATCATATGAATTAGAAAAATAATGGTGTTTGAAGAGTATTTTTTTTGCTTCCTTGCTTTCATTATTTCTTTCTCATCAGAATGCCTTAGCTCCAACCATACAGCACCTTTTCCCTGACGCCCTTTATGGGATGATAGCTTACTCGTTTGAGTTTGAATGCCGCGATAAGCACTTTCCCATAGTTGTCGCATAGGGCTTTGATTTATTGAAAGAGTTTGTATTCGCCACTTACTTTTAGGTATGGCAAAAGAGAATGCTTCAATAAAATTTTCTAACTCTTTAGGCGTTGAAAAGTAGATACCAGATTTACTGCTATTTTTATTATTTAAAGCGTAATCTAGTGCCCATTTTATGTTGTGCTTATCGTTTGGAAATTGCTGTCTCACTTTGGTGATGATTGATGAAAGCCACTTTAATTCAGACGTTGATTTAGGCATAGAAGGGATTAATGTATGAGCGGTACTTTTAGTTTGCAATCTTGGGTTGTCATAGTTGGTCATTATTGCCATTAATTCAGTAGCATTTTTGTGCCACCTCTTAATATCGCTTGATTCAATATGATACTTAAAAGCTAACTCGATAGGATCTAAACCTTGCTCAATTTGTTTTAAAATATGGTAGCAAGTATCAATATTAACAATGGGTTTACGGTTAGGTTCTGGCTGAATAGTGGTTAATTGCTTTGGCTTTCTAGCCTTAATAGGGGCAATATTTAATTTTTTCATGGTGTAATCAAGAAAATTTGAAACAGTCCAATGATCATCCTTGCCTCTTAATTTGGCCTGATGACTCAAGTTCCTACGTGAACCAAGGTTTAAGTTAAGTAACTGTTTTTTAGTGGTCTTTAGCTCCATTGAAAGCAAGTTAGAGTAAAGTGCTAAATCACAAAAATGGAAGTAATGATTAAAACAGGTTTCAGGAGATGAATGTCCATCAAAAGCAGCAATCGCATAGTATTTATTGCGTTGAGTTTTACCCGCTAAGATATCAATTATCTTCAGGATTTGTTTGGCTGAATAAGGGACTACTTCTGGATGTTTAGCACTGCTTTCACCTAATTCAAAAATTAACTGTAATCGAGATAATGCACTATGCCTTAAGTGGTGGAATACCAAGTTATCTATGCCTGAAAGTTGCCTTAGTGCGGTACTGGTGAAGTTGGATAACAGAAATTTATCTATTGGTTTATTTGTATCTTGGCCAATCGTAAAGGCTAAACGAGTATCAGGTGCTGTTGACTGCTCTTGTCTGGCTATTTTTAGTGACTCGTCGATAATCTCTTTTTCATGTTCAAGTAATAAAGCGTTAAGCGGCACTTTTCGAAGGGATGACGCGCTTTTGTTATCAGAAAACTTATTGCTTCTTATTTCGATCCAACCCTCTTGAGAGTTTTCTATGTCTTTAAATCTAAGCTTGATGGCTTCGCTAATCCTCAATCCGCAGCGATACGAAATAATTAATAAACTTTTTAAGGTCGCTTTATTTTTAAAGTCTAAATCATTTATCTCATCAACAGTATCCAGTAATGCCTTAAATAGTGTTTCATCAACAAAACCGGCGTTAGTATGAAGCTTATGTTTTGACCCTTTTTGAATGGGTTCTAGTAGCAGAGGAAATTCAAATTTTTGAACATTAAAGGCATGGAAATCACTCAACCGGCCAGCAAGTTGAGTTTTGGCTGGTAAGCCTTTGGTGAGCCCAATCAGTTCATTGTATAGGTCTTGAAAATCTTGCTCATCCGCGTTTGATAGATCAATTGATTCTGTTTTATAAAGCCACTTTCTTGATAGGGTGGAGTGATAGGTACGTATGGTTGATGGCTTACATGTTTTTAGTTTATGGATATACCATTTTATTAGCACTTCCTGAGAAATTGATAGTTTAAGTGTGCTTTCTAGTGTGTTTAAATTTTGCTTTAACGATTTTGATGTCAGCTTTTTATTACCTGTTTCTTTTAAGGTCTGGGATAGTGTCTGAAAGAATTTTGAATATGGCAAAGCAGGTTTTGTATTACGTAACCCTTGAGGTTCGATGCTCCTAAGTGGACTATAAAAGTTAAGTTTTGGGTGAATTGCAATAGGTGTTGTAACTAACCTCGCTAAATTGTCTTTAGGTAGACTATAAGCTTTGTTTCTTCCCATTGCATATTCAAGCATTGCTTGATTTATTCTGACATTAGGTAAAAATTGTATGACAGATATTGCTGATTTGACTAACCCTTTTAGGTTGGTAGGGAGAAGCTCTTTGTCTTGATACTCATCTATAAGCAAAGCATGAATAGTTTTATTGTCTGTGGGTGCTTGCCAGTGAGTATGTGGGTTATGCTTTTTTAGCTGCAGAAAGTGCCTAATGCAGCTAATTGTGAGTGGAGATAAATACCAGATTAACTCTGTTGTTTTACATTCTTCGGTTGTAACATTTGTATGGTAACCATTCTCATCAATTATTAGGCTGACAAAGGGTAAATTATTGATAGTTGAAATATTGAGCCGGGTGTTTAATTGCGCAGATAAGGCTCTTATTAAATGATGATTAAGGCAACCTGAGTGGCAAATAATTGAAAAGATAATAGACCGATAAGCTTCAGCAATACTATCGGAATAGCCATTTAAAGATAGCTCTGTAAACCAGCGGTTATAGAGGTTTTGAAATACTAGCCCATCTCGTATTAATGCCTGAGAGTGTATCGTTTTTTCAGCTTTTTGCGTTACGATAACAGACGGCATGGCTACGTTGATATTGTCAGACTCTGCTCGTTTAGTTACGACTGAATTACATCGATTAAAACCTGATTTTAGATCTCTTATTGAAGTAAATACTTTTGGTAAATCATCAATTAGTTGATCCCACTTAAGGTTGAAATCCTGAAGGAGGGGAAATGCAGCACCACTTGGAAAGTGTTTTTCAACAAGTTTATCTGCCTTAATCTTTAGATTACGTCGATGGCGCTCTCTGTCTTTATTACGTTTTTCTACACCAATGGATTTAGACAAAGTTGATAGCCCTACAATTTACAGAGGCCAATTTTTTGTTTATATAGTCGCTAATGATACTTAAGTCATTGATGGAGTATGAACAAAACCGTGTAAATGCTGGTTCATTTAACTCAGCGTGTCCCATCCAAGCTGCGATTAATTCTGGGTTTATTTCCTCACGAACAAGTAACGACCTAATATAGTGGCGATGCCAATTCAATGGTAGAGGAAGTACACGATCAAAGTGGTCAGTCATTGTTTTAGGCGTTACCTCTTCTATTTCGTTATCAGTGATAAAGAAAAACAAATGCGCCTCGCCAGTGATTGCATGATCATAGCGTTGTGAAAGTGCTATTTTTCGGTTCATAAACTCAACTTTCCCAGCTTTCAAGTATTGCTTGTAGTGCTCTAAAATACTAACCGCAATCTCAGGGATTTTGATCACTCTACCTGATATGTCCTGATGCATTTCTTTATCAGAGATCCACAAGGTTAGATTTAATAAATTATAATCAGTGATTTTTCCAAGCCAGCCAGTAACAGGGCGGTAGCCAGAAGATATTGCAAGAGTGAATAGCACATAGTAAGTGATGAGGTTATGTCGACTATGAGAGTAAATATCTGAAATGTGCAATATATTTTGTTCTATGGTGTTAAAGAATTTAGCCAGAATTTCATCGTCTATAACAAGCGGGCTCCCAATCGCTTTGTTTTTCTCATGCTCTATTGAATAGTCAAACTTCAGTTTATTTGCTGATTTGCTTGAAAGCTTCTCTAAGAACTTTAAAAAACGCTGGTATGTTTCGTTTACTGTTTGTTCTGCTAAGTGTGTATATGAAAGCGCTGGGGTTACATCAGCTGTTTGACCTTGAATTAATGCGACAATGGTTGGATCTATCGATTCTTGTTTTAGCTTTTGAGCCAAGTAGTTCGAGATCTTTTGCAGGCTTAAACTTGTTCTATGCTGCTTGTTGATGTGCTTTAGTAGAGTGGATATTTTATCTAATGTTGATTGCTCTAAATCATTCAATAAATGAGTTTTGATATCGTTTGGTAATTGAATAACAAGCAGTGTATGAATCGGAGATATTAATTTGATTATGCGTTTACGTTGAGATTGGGTTGGTAGTATATGTTCAAATTCTAGCGTGTTTTTTGAGTGGTTGAAATCCCGCTGGCTAACACATTGCAATGATGTACCTAATGTCAAAGATGCTAAAATAAAGGAACGTGTTTTTTCACAAACTTTACGAGCATCCATACAATATTTTAGTAATGTACTAATTTCAAACTTCGTGGCTTGATATATATCACACGGTAGCCGCATGTTGGTTTTTAGCAATCTATTACTTGTCGCTTTAGCCCTTAACTTTTGTACAGCATACCCATTTTCACTTGGCTTTTTCATTGATATTAGAAGAGCTGTTCTTTTCTGCTCCGATGCAGATTCCTCCATTGCCCAGCCTTCGTCACTAGATTTTACTTGTTTGAATTCGGTAACAGTATCACCGCTATCATCTTCTATTGAAGTGCTAATAAGCCTTGTCGACTGCACTCCAGGCTCTCGAAGCATGGTATTGCGTATAATGCCATTATTATTGGTATGGCTATCATTGTACGGGACATAAATATTAGAAATTTGTCTTCCTACTCTAGAGCTGCTCCATTTTTCAAGTTTTTGCTTTCTTTTAGCGTCTAGAATTTCTAATAACTTGTTCATTTCGAGAGTAATGACATCGGGAAGGTCATTAGATAGCTCATATCTTTTACCTAAGGACCATTGCCTCATTTCATTACAAACTGATTTGATCGCAGATTCATGCCGGCCCATCATGTAGAGCTTTGCACAAACTAACAAAGTTAAGGCCTTATATTGTTTAAATTGTTGGTGCTCTTGAGATGGGGAGTGCATGATGCTCGCAATAAAAGCTGAAAAATAATGCTGTTCGAGCTGTTTATTCCTTTTTAATGACTGATATAGACTTGTGAGCTTTTGATAATGTATTTCTGGCGTGGTTGGTGACGTTGTTGTTTTTAGCTTTGCGATGTCTCTTATTAATGATAGTTCTGGAAACTCTTGCTGATATTGCTCACTTAAGATTCCAATCAGGTTGATGATCTCATCAGCAATACAGCTGTGATAAGCAATTAACTCTTCAGGAAATGCGTTATTTAAGGCATTTTTGATTGTTTCAGCATCGAACCTTGAAGGTTGAGAGTTAATAGTGATTCACCTCTTCAATCACTTGTTCAAAAATAGAGATTGGATTTCCTTGTTGAGGCTGATTGTGACGAGACTTTTGCTTTGCAATGGTGTCTTTCGTTTTTCCAGTCATATCAGCTAATAAAACTTCGCTTAAATGAGACTTAAAATACAATATATTTGATACTGAACTCGGAATTCTTTCGTTAATATTTGTATGAATTAAATCCAAGTATTCGCTTGATACTGAGTTTAACAGACAGTTAGATATTACGGCCTTCCATGCAAATAATTCAATTTCACTTTTAGTGATATCTTTGTGGATAAGGGTGGTAGCAGTTGCAAGGTTTAAGTTATTTAAGTCGAAAATTATTGATTCAAAACCTGAAAAAATATGAAGTTCGGTTTCAATTACGATCCCTCGAAAAATAGCCCCCTCATTCAAAATATCTACATTGAATAAGTCTTTTCTAATGGCATCAGAAAATAGAAACTCCAGTGATTTAACAAACTCAAATGCTGAATTAGCAGCAGGATGAATTTTGATTGATTTTATCTTTCTAGCTTCTTTTGGGGATAATAATGAAACCATATTAAATCAACTTCATTTAAACCATATGATATATATACAAAATAAAGGATGCTGATTTAAAAGTAAATATAGCTAATGTTACACTTTGATACTGGCATCAGAGAATTCTTCTTCGTTGTCAATAAATGACTTTCAAAAGCTGTGTTCATAAACGTCTTAAAATGAGATTTATTATCTTACAATCCTTAATTTTAATACGATTGCATAGTTAATTAGCGTTAAAAATGCTTTTCCTCCTTAGCTTTGCAGTTACACTTCTGGGGTGTTTGTTAGTAAAGTTGTGCGTGTGATGCAAATTGATACACGTAACCCCCGTAATGATCTCGTAAATCTTTAACAAAGAAGTAGAATGGGCTACATTGTGAGGGAATGATATTATGGACTCTTAATAGATGGATTTTACTAACCTTTTAAAGCTGAATGTACGCGCCTCTGCACCAATAATTCAAATTATTAGTAATAAAACACTCAGGCACTAGAAAAAGCGGCGACCTTTGCCAATCGCGCTAGTAATTATATTTATGTGCCTAAAAGAGATGATTAATTTACTGCAGAATTAAAATACTTAACAAACATCATCGGCCACCTGAAAGTTAATAGGAACATTAGTTAATGGATGAACAACCTAAAATAAGTAATGATATTTCATCTGCTTACGAATTACGTACGCCACGGATTAATTTAGAGGAAGATGTAGTACTAGCACCAGAAACTCGTAGAATGTTTGAAGAGGCTATTGGTGCTATGCGTCACCATAAAACAATCTATACAGATTGGGGATTTGAAGCTGTGGATCCTATGGGCCGTAATATGATACTCAATTTGTACGGCCCACCAGGAACGGGGAAAACGTTGGCGGCCGAAGCCCTTGCTGGAACTTTAGAACGTAAGTATTTTCACATCGGTATATCCGAAGTTGAAAGTAAATATGTAGGAGAAACGGCCAAAAATATATCGGCAGCATTCAAAACTGCAGCGTTGGAAGGGGCGGTAATTTTTTTCGATGAAGCTGATACTTTACTTGGGGCTCGATTATCTTCGGTTACTCAAGGTATCGATAATGAAATTAATGCTATGCGGTCAACATTATTAATGGAATTAGAGCGCTTTGACGGTATCGTGATTTTCGCTACTAATTTTGCTAAAAATTATGATAGTGCTTTCGTCAGCAGAATTCGCTATCACATTGAATTCAAAATTCCAGATACCGAAGGTCGTAAACTACTGTGGCAGCGGATGTTGGTTCCTGGTATCCCGTTAGATGAAGAGCGCGATGAGATAATTGAACGTTGTTCAATTGCATCTGATGGTTTATCTGGCCGTGAAATAAGAACTGTTTTACGTACTGCTTTTCCTCGTGCATTAGTCGAATCTGATATCGAACCAAAGGTTAAGTGGAAGCACTTTGAGACAGCGATAGAAGATGTTTTTGCTGCAAATAGGAATGTGGGTAAAAGCAGAAAGGATGCAGTAAAAAAATCGAATAATAATGTAACTGGTATCGAAGTTAGTCAGCGACTACTCGGACTTACAGAATAAAAATAATCTTAAATGGAGAGAAGAAATGGGTTGGTTCACTGATGCATGTAGTTCAGTAGGAAGTTTTGTTAGCTCGGCTGTTAGTACAGTAAAGGATGTTGCTATTTCGGCATATGAAACAGTTAAAAGTGTTGCTGGTAAGGCTATTGGTTGGATGGCAGATAAAGCCGAGGTTTTTGTAGGTAGCGTAAAAAAAGCATGGAAAGCTGTTAAACCTTTTGTAAACAAAATACGTGGCGTATTGTTAGCAGCGGCTAAAGTTGCACCATATCCCTGGTTAAAAACTGCATTGATTTTATTAGAAAAAGGCTTAGGTGCATTAACTGCATTTGAAAAATCACCAATTGCAAAGAAAATAGATGCAGCAATAAAATGGTCTATTAAACTAGCTCAACGGTGGCACAAGGCTGAAACAGTTGACAAGAAAAAACATGCGCATAAAGAAACGAGTAAACAACAAAATGATGTGCTCAATGATGAAGAGCTGAAAGAAGCTAAAGAGCATCAGCAAGAGTTCCGTTTTGCTGAGGATGAAGTTATACCTGAGGAGCAAAGACACAACCTTGAATTAGCTGCAGCAATCAATGACTTTGAAATCGCAAAAGCGGAGTTAGCACAGGCAATAGATGCTGAGCCAACAGATTTCGAACATTATTTACGTCTGAGAGCCACACAAAAACTGATGTCTATTGCTAATGACAAGCTTCATTCTGCAAAAAGTGTTGATGATTTGAGTTCTGATGATTTGTTCTTGATTAGAATCGCTTCAGATTTAATAAAGGCTAATCCAGAATTAAATAAAAATGCAGCAGGGCGCTTAGACCGTGTCTTGACAAGACTTCATGGGAAAAAACTGGCTCCTTTTGTTTTTGAAGAGCTCATCGTGTCTTGGGCAAAAAATGCAGAGGTTCTTGATAAAGAATGGAATATCGCGAACAGAGCTTATGCGAAAGACAAAATGCTATTTCAGCGTTTGACTCTGGCATGTAAAATTCAAGATGAACTTTCTATAGAGGAAACAAATGAGTTAGCACTGCTAAAGATAAGTGTGCCTAATAATAAGTTATCTCTCGATAAACTAGCAGAAGAACAACTTGATATTGAACGTTATGTTGGTGCAGCAGAAGGTTTCCTTCAATTACTCGAGAAAACGGAAGAGCAGATAGAACAAGAAGATCGTAGCTACTTACTTGAGGATGGCCAAAAAATTGGTAAATTGCTGATTGATTGTGCTGAGCATAGTAAGTCATTTAACGAGTTAACTTCAGATGATCAATCCCTTTTAAACGACTATGCCAATATATTCAAGCAAGAATCCAAAATGCGCATGGATACTATTCTTGAGGTTGCAGTATGAATTTAGATGCAGTTTTAGACTTTTTAATACCGGACTTAAGCGACCCACTGCAAGCGGTTTTTTTGTCCATCATTCTCTTTATGATGTTTTGTACCATTGTTAGTGCCCACCTTATCGCAAAACCAAAATCTTGGGAGAAGAAGTGGCATAGAGGTACACCAGATGATACGTCTGATGATTTAGATATTGAACATGGTAGCGTGACGGATCTGTGGCATGCCGTTGCTACAGCGCCTGAAAAAATGGTCGAACTCATGCCTGGCTTACTATTAATCATTGGTTTACTTGGCACGTTTCTAGGACTTGGGATTGCACTAAATCATGCTTCTAATATTCTGAGTCAACCCAATGCGTTAGATGCAAGTAGTGCGACAGATAGTATGCAGCATCTGTTGGGACTTCTTAATGGTCTCGGCACTAAATTTAAAACATCTACATGGGGAATAAGTGGTTTTATTCTGCTTAAAGTTTGGAGTGAATTTTCTCGTTTTGATGAGAAACGTCTTACTTGGGTCATTGATAAAGTTAAAACTGAGATAGAACATCGAAAGAGTGTTGAACTTACTCAGGCAGCAGAAAAACAAGGGGCTTTATTTTCTGAAATAAGTAATGTGTCTGGAAGTGTGGCTAACGCTTTTTCCGTTAAGTTAGATCAATTACTTGAGCAAAATGAAAAAATTAACCACCAAAATAGACAACTCTTGAGTGATAATTTTGATTCATTAAAGCAATGCATTACCCATGCTCATTTATCAACTCAAACCAAAATAGAGCAGGATAGTTTACAGTTGCAAAAGGTATTCATAAATACAAATAAGCAGACTCAAACATGCATAGAAACTGGCATTTTAACTTTAGTGGACAAATCGACTGAAGTTCAACAGCATACAAGCGAAACAATTAAAGCTGGCGTTAACGATATACAAAATAGAATGACTCAGGTTCATCAACAGACTCAAACATCTATAAATAGTAGTATCAATGGGCTACAAGAAAAAATTAACTCTGTACGTCTTGAAACTAAAGCAACCAAAGAAGCAATGCAGTCTTTTACAGTGAATAGCCAATCAGTGATTGAAAACATGGCTGGCGCAGCTCAAAGGATGGCTCAAGGTGCAGATAAAGTAGGGCATGCAGCAAGTGATTTAGTCAATGCGGTTGATTCATTCAACAGTCAATTTACTGAAGTGCTCGATAATGTCCGTGGTGATCTGTCTTCTGCTATTAAGGATATGAGCAGTGAAGCGTCGCTAACTCTTGAACGCGGTAGCACGCAATTGGGCGAGGCTACCCTCGAAATATCCACCGCTCTTGGTGTGTTATCAACAGATGTAAAAGAAACAATGGGAGATGTGAAAACATCAATTGATGAAGCGCTCCATATCCAGAAAAAGGCCGCAGTTGAATTTACGTTATCAAGTAGTACGCTTAATGAAAGTATTACAACCTCGACAGAGATTGTAAGTAAACTTGGTAAGCCTATTGAGGCGGGACTAAGTGCTATTTCAACCTCGGGTCAACAAATGCGGAGCATAGGTGAGTCACTTAAAAGAAATGAAACTTCTTTGGAGCAAGTCATCGGCAATTTAGCTACTTTACCGGCAGCATTAGAGCCATTACAGTTAATGAGTCGTCATCAAAATCATTTACTAGCTAGTCTGGAACCTTTAGATAAATTACAGTTGCAACAACAAGAGTTTATTAGTGAGGTTAAGTTATTAAGACAAGATGCAGCTGAGCATAATGCAAGTATAAAAAACAACCACTCAATGTTAGGCAATGCGCTTGATATGTCTATTCAAAAGGCTGAACAGATCATCAATTCTGTTACTGAGTTATCGTCTCTGTTAGAACATTTGGAAGAATATCCAAATTCACAGCAACAGCTAATGTCCATATTGAGCCCAATTTCAGAAATACCGCTAAATCAACAGTTATTACTGACAGCGGTGGGAGACCTAAGAGTTGCACTCTCTACGAATAACCCTGAAATTAATTCAGAAGTTGCATGATTAACTTAACATGATGAGTAGACATGAAAGAAAAACCAAGTGAATGGGTTGCCATTTCAGATCTCATGGCAGGAGTAATGGCAGTAGTCATGTTGCTGTTAGTGGTGGCAGTATTACAAAAAAGTGTCAGTGATCTTCGTTATCAAGAAGAATTAGCTAAGGCGCTAGAAAAAAAAGACGATCCAGTGCTTAAGGTAACGAAGCTATTAGGTGAAATGTTGAAAAATTCAGATACTTCTAATTTAATTGCTTTGGACAAATATACCAACAGACTGACACTACGAGATGGTGTGTTTGAAAGGGGAAGTGCATGTTTAAACCCAGAAGCAACAGCGGCAGTAAATGCCATTCAAAGCGAATTAGTGAGATTCTTAATTGATAATCCTAAAGCTATGATTTTAGTTGAAGGTTATACGGATAATATTCCTGTAAGTCGGCCTGTGACGGATTATAAACGGTTCTGCACAGTGTATGATGATAATTTTACCCTATCAGCCGCTAGAGCAAGAGAGGCTCGACGTGAACTTATTGGAACGCTTGATGCTGATACCTCTAAACGAATTGTCGTTGCTGGATACGGTGAGTCAAAACCGCTTTCTGGTATGGAACCTTCAGACCCAAGAAATCGTCGAGTAGAAGTTCAACTATTAATTCAATAAGTATAAATACTTAATCAATTAGGAACGGAAACTTTTAATAAAAGTACTGATTTTTTATCAGTACTTTTTTTATAAACAGGAATGCACTAACTGTTTGCAAGCAATGAATTGTATGACTAAAGTTCACAGGCATTGATGAACGAATAACAAACCTTCAGACAACGCCTAGGTGTTCAACATCGTTCTCTATTTGGTTGGGCCCTTTGATTATAAGAAAATAATGATCCAGTGAGTAAGGGCAATTCAGTTAGGCCTCCACCAGAGCCGCTAAGCCATTAATCGATTTGCGAAATTCACCCAGCTCCGCACATAAATAGACGGTGAGTCCGTCGACAAATATCTTCACCACGTTAACCCTTTAATAATGGCTACAATGTCACAGGTCGTTAAATACTCTGGTAGCCTGGCCTTTACTAGTATCGAACCTCAAGGCGTTTTGATGAATTTAAGCACAAACTTCTGTCGTTTGTTAACTCTGGGCGAAGCGTGACTCTGATGTGGTAACAGCGTTTACTTTGGCAAGCTTGCTTCAATCTGCTGCACTGGAAATAGTACGCGCTGTTTATAAAAGGTTGCAATAGAGACATTATGCAGTTGACTGAATTCAATATTGGTAACGTTACATGCGCTACATTTTTGTAATAGCTGCTGTCACTGTTTAATTGTTCTATACGTTTTCATCACCTGCTCATAATTTATCTTTGAACAGGTATTTTAAAATTGTCAGATTAATGATTGATGCTAAGTGTGGTTCGCTTAACGGTTACAATGATATTAGTAAATACGATAATTGAATTTTATTTGGTTGTGAAGATGGATATTTTTATATTATTTAAATTAGGTGGCCGTTTGCTGGATGTTTTTATATTATTTAAATTAGGTGGCCGTTTACTGGATGTTTTTATCTGTAGTATTAGTTTTGATATGGGGTTTTATAATTTAATGTACAGGTTAGATGTAAATTAAATATAAATGTATGGCCTGTTCCTTATAAAATTAAATTAAAAGTCGTGGCTAAAATCGTGCAGCTCGCTACCTTATTTGTCTTCGTTTTTTGAGTAACTATTTTCCTATTATGAGTAAAAGTTAGTATAAATATTATACTGACAGTGGTGACCAAAACGTGACATAAAGCCTCGTAAATAGCCTTAAATGGGGTTAAGTTGGTTTTGAACGCTTACTCATTTTGATTGATGTAACTTATTGTTTATTCAGCTTATTTTGTTTGATATCGAAGTTTGCTATTTAGTGTCGATTAACAACATTTGGTCTTTAAGCGGTCTCCAAAACCGATGGTTGCGAGTTCGAGTCTTGCTACCCCTGCCAAATTTAGAAGGCCTAGCAGAAATGCTAGGCCTTTGTCTTTTCTGGCTTTTAATCAATTTAATTATTTTTGAATATTAACAAAAGTGATATGTTGATTGCTATTTAACGTTCAAAGTCCAACATCAATAAGTTAGTTTAAACATTTATTCGATTAACGTGTCAGCCTTCAATTTCAATTACCTTTCTTAATTAATATTTGCTATGAGTTAAGTTGCTTGATGCAGAAATACAATATATCTTGCTGCTTATGGTAGTCTGTTGAAAATTGCTTATACAATCCAAGCCTATGATAAATAACTTTTATAACATTAATGCTGAATCATTTTATAATGATACCGTCAATGTAGATTTATCCCTTTTGTACGAAATCTTCATTCCTCTATTAAAGCCGAATGGGCATATTATTGATGCTGGCTGCGGAAGCGGACGAGATAGCTTGTATTTTTTAAAGCAAGGCTTCGAAGTGAGTGCATTTGATGCAAGTGAGAGTTTAGTGCAAAAAGCATCTGAACTAACGGGGATTGATGTTGAACTAAACACTTTTGATTGTTTTAAAGCTTCATCATTGGCTGATGGTATTTGGGCTTGCGCCTCTTTATTACATGTAGCTAGTAATTTACTGCCAGCTTCATTCGCTAATTTATCTAGAAGTTTAAGGGATGGTGGTTATCTTTATTGTTCTTTTAAGTATGGTGTTAGTGATGTAGAGAGAGGCGGGCGTTATTTCACGAATGCAGATGAAAAAAGGCTTAACGATTTCATAGATGGAAGTGATTTTAATGTTGTAAAAAGTTGGATCACTGATGATGCTCGGCCTGACCGACAGGATGAAAAGTGGCTTAATGCAATTCTTATTAAAGGCGATCGCAATGGGGCTTGATGGGATTGCAGTTGATCAGGTTTTAGCTAGTTTTGGGTATAAGTTAGAAAATGTGGTTGATGTTGGCCGCTTATATACTTTTATCGGCAATAATGATTCTAATTTGCGGAATCAGCCTTCAGCAATTTTGGTCGATAATTCATTATATTCCCTTCAACCTTCTGATTTTCATTATGTTGATTACACTAGCTATCAGAATCAGCTGATGCACCATTATCAAGGGTTACTCCGTTTTTGTGCACTTGAAATACAGCAGTTAATTGATGATATAAGCCACTTTTTATCCTCCGAAATTGAGAGCATAGAACTAAAAAAGTTTGGCTCGAATCGTGAGGAACAACATATCGATCCTACTCCCCCCGAATTTAAGTTTGCAGAAATATTTGAGAGTGTGTTTGGGCCAGCATCTATACATGCTTTGCAAGCGGAAGCTCCTTATATTGATAGGCAAGGACATAAGCGATTTATTGATTACATTTTGCATCGTAAAACATCACCTATAGCGATAGAGCTAAATGGTGAAACCTATCATCATCCCTTATCTCGGATAGTCTCTCAGAAGCAATATCGATCGCAACTATTTAAACAAAACTCATTAGTAAATGATGGTTACCTTGTATATCGCTGGTCAGATAGGGGCATGAGTGATTCTTTTAAATTTGAAGACCAAATGAAAGATTATTTTGGCCAATCTGAACATTTCTTAAAATCTCCATTATATAGAGCTGAACGTTCCGTTGATTTTAGTTTATATGCCCATCAACAGGATGCTGTAAACACCCTAATTGAAAAAAGAAAAGCAGGCCAGAATAGATTTTTAGTAGTACTGCCTACTGGTTCGGGTAAAACAGAAGTGTTTATTGAAGATGTTAGGCAGCAATTACAGCAATCCAATGCCAAACAAGTGTTAGCTGTTGTGCCGACAGTTGCGCTAAAAATGCAGCTAATTAAAAGGTTAGAGGCACAAATTCCAGAGATAAGGGTTGGTGAGTTACTTAACAATTCACAACTCGATATTACAGTGCAAACTAGTGCCTATGTATTACGGCATTATCGTAAACTCGCTAGAAACCATTTCGATTATATTCTTATTGATGAAGCGCACAGAGCTGCTGCAGATGGTTTACGCCAAGTTTTAAATTACTTTTCTCCTAAGAGTCTTTTGGGCTTAACTGCTACGGATGAGCGTCTTGATAAGCGCTCTCTGAGCGATATTTTTGGTCATTACGAAGTTGAGATGACCTTAGAACAAGCTATTTTGAAAAAGTTAGTGCCGCAAATTCGAGCTTTCAGATTAGAATCAAATATTGATTTTTCGAAGGTAAGATTTAACGGCAAAGAATTCGTTAAAACCGATTTACAGAAAACTGTGATCATCCCTTCGCGTGACCAACTGATTGCAGATGTTTTACTTAAATACTTTTTTAATCAACAAGCACAATCTATCAGCACACAGCAGGGCATAGTGTTTTGTGTCGATATTAAACACACCCAAAGAATGGCCAAGCTATTAAATCAATCAGGTATAAAAGCGGCTTCGGTAAGTGGTAAGGAACGTACTGGCCTAGATTTATATCATAGGGGTGAGGTTCAAATGCTATGTGCTTGCGATTTAATAAACGAAGGCTGGGATTCGCCTCAAACCAGTATTCTTGTTATGGCTAGGCCAACAATGTCGAAAGTACTTTATACCCAGCAATTAGGACGAGGAACACGAAATTATCCAGGCAAAGAAGCGCTATATGTAATTGATGTGGTTGATAGTTATGGAGCAGCTATTACACCTTGGTCATTACATGGCTTATTTAATTTGAGTCACTATCAACCTTTTGGTGATCTGGTAAAAGATGTTCAAGGGACATCTCAGAATGAATTAATTATTTTAGATGGATTATGGGAGTCGGAGCGAAGAATCGAACCGATTAATATCTTTAATTTTGAAAAAGAGTTTAGAGACCTACTAAATGAAGAGCAGCTAGCTAGAGAGCTATTTATTTCAACAGGTACAGTAAAAGCTTGGATGAAAAAAGGTGATTTGGTTGCCGATAAAACGATTCCATTTGGTAGTAAAAATCTTAATTACTTTAGCTTCGAACAGCTTGAAAAAATAAGAATCACCAAAAATATTCCACTTAGAACACAGGATACTCGAAAGGCTGACTTTATCGAGTTTATTGAAAAACGTGATTATACTTTCTCATACAAAATTATTTTGCTTATTGTCATGGCGAACCACTGTAATAAACAAGGCGAATTGGATTTAGATGTAGTTGCTGGTTTATATGCAGGTTTCTATGAATCTTTATTGAGTAAATATGGTAAAGCAGAGAAAGGCGGTAACCCACTTAATATCAGTGAAAATTTATTGGATTCGGCGTATATCAAGCGTAATATTCTTATCAATCCATTTGAAAAATTCGAACGTAAGCGTTTCTTTTATCAGTGCCAAGAGTTGAATTTGATCGCATTTGATACCGTGTTATGGGACAAACTCAAACAATCAGATTTGAGCGCGATTACCACTCAAATGCGGGAGGATCTTAGCCATTATTACAATAAGCTTGATATGACAATCACCAAAGAAGATATCGCTACTTTAAACCTGCCAAATCTTGAGGCAGAACTCGACAATCAAAACCTAGTTTCATTACCGTTTTTTGAAGATCTTAAAATTGCTTGCGGTCACTTTAAAACCAGTACGGCTGATAAGGTAAGTTTTATACAAATCCCCACAGAATACGGAACAAATAACCCAGATAAACACTTCATTGCAAAAGCATCAGGTAACTCAATGAATGGTGGGAAATCCCCCATACTTGATGGTGACCTATTGCTATTTGAATGGATCACGCCAGTTAGTGCTGGCTCAATCTCAAATCAAATCCTAGCAATTGAGTTACTAGATGATATAGGGGAACCGCAGTATTTACTTAGAAAAGTAATTAAGCAATCACAAGGTAAATACACATTGATCGCAAATAATAAAGACTATCATCCCCTTAATGCGTCCGAACAAATGAATACTTTCGCGCGTTTTAAAGGAGTTATTAAGAATTAAACTTGCCTGTTTTGTTATATTTAACAAGATAAAAGCAGAGTGGTTTTATATCTATGAGGCTTTAATTTGAGGGCATTTTAAGGCTACAATTTTCTTTATTTCTCCTCCTCCCTCACTAACGCTGAATTGCACCTATACTCATTTGATGGTTTATTTTGCTCGCAAATGATATGTGATCAGCTAACAGCTAACAGCTAACAGCTATCAGCAAACATGCCCATCTCAACACCGGCCTTTGTGTATGACTCCTGTGCATGTGTGGCATGCAAAGTTTGCAGTGTGTTCATGGTGGTTTTTACACTATGATAATTTTATCTAAAATGTAAGGAGCGCCACCATGTTTAACGCACTTGTATTAACCCAAAATGATAAGCAGACCCAAGCTGAGGTTCGCCAATTATCTGTTGCAGATCTTCCTGAAGGTGAAGTGTTAGTTGATGTAAGTTATTCATCGCTAAATTACAAAGATGGCTTAGCTGTTACTGGGTTAGGCAAAATTATTCGTCAGTTTCCTATGGTGCCTGGGATTGATTTTGCGGGTGTGGTGAGTGAGTCTGCAGATCCGCGTTATAAAGCAGGTGATCACGTTATCCTAACGGGTTGGGGCGTTGGTGAAAACCATTGGGGCGGTATGGCCCAGAAGGCTCGTGTTAAAGCTGATTGGTTAGTGCCTATGCCACAAAATGCTGATGCTGCTAAAGCTATGATGATTGGTACAGCAGGGTTAACAGCGATGTTGTGTGTGCAAGCATTACAGCAGGCTGGTGTTACACCTGAGCAAGGTGAAGTGCTAGTAACGGGTGCCAGTGGCGGTGTTGGCTCTGTTGCTGTGACGTTACTGTCAGCGCTTGGCTATAGCGTTGTGGCAAGTTCTGGCCGTGTTGAGTCTAATGGTGAGCTGCTTAAACAGCTTGGTGCCAGTGAAGTGATTGACCGAAGCGAGTTTGAACAAGCGGGTCGTCCTTTAGATAAACAACGCTGGGCTGGGGTGGTTGATACCGTCGGCAATCAAGTGTTGGCTACCGCGTTAACCCAAATCAATTATGGTGGTAGTGCCGCTATTTGTGGTTTAGCCGGTGGCTTTGCTTTACCAACCACTGTGATGCCGTTTATTTTACGTGGAGTTAACTTGTTGGGTGTTGATTCTGTTGCTTGCCCGTTCGAAAAACGCGTGAAGGCATGGGAGCAAGTCATAGCCTTATTGCCAGACAGCTTTTATCAGCAAGCCTGTCAAACTGTTGCTCTTGAGCAAGTACCAGAATTTGCACAGCAGATTGTTAAAGGTAAGGTGACGGGGCGGGTATTGGTTAATTGCCAATAATTTATTAACTGAACGTTATTCATGTAAAGAGTATTTTTTTAGCTCAAGCATTTATTTAAAAGATCTTAAAGCGGCTTTAATAGCCGCTTTTTTGTGTCTTTTTTCAGTGCTCATTTTTGCCTGTTACTGATAAGCAAAGGCTTAATTAAGTCGACTATTTTATCCCTTAGCCAGCACTGGCCTTTATCTAACTCACAGCGTGCATGCCAAAATAAATTGTAGTTTAGTGGCGCTATTGCAAATGGCAGTGGCTTTACAATCAAACCGTGTTTGGCTGCGGCGATTTCAGCCATGCCTTCTGGCAAGGTAATAATTAATGGATGCAGCTCAAGCAATGCCAGTGCACTGTCTAAATTCGGTGCCCTTAATAACTCTTTACGTTGTGGGAACTGCGCGATAGATGAGTCTACAATGGCTTTAACACCATCACTAATGGCAATGGTAGCGTGGGGAAAGTGTAGGTAATCTTCTAGTGATAGGGCTTTATCTGCCACAGGGTGGTGATTGGATACTAAACAGCTAACGCCCACTAAACCTAACCTTGTTTGTTGTAATTGCTCTGTTTGCCCTATGGCGCGGCAAATTGCCATGTCAGCGCCTTGTAAACTCAGTTGCGATTGAAGGTATTGATGCTGCACCGGAATGACCTCAATGCCAATATTGGGTGCTAGTTGATAGAGCTTAGGTAACACCAGTGGCAGCAGACCTTGTGCGGCAAAGTCAGTGGTAGCTATGGTGAATTTTTGTTGGCATTCTTTGGCAATAAATTCACTGGGGGTAAGCAGTTGTAGTAATTGACCTGTAGGGCCTTGCAGCTGTTGATAGCAATCTAGAGCATATTGGGTTGGTACTAATTGTTGGCCGACCCGTGAAAAGAGAGGGTCGTTGAGCATTTCCCGCAAGCGACTTAAGATTCGACTGGTGGCAGATTGACTCAAGTGCAGCCGTTTTGCTGCTTTTGTAACACTGCACTCTTCGACTAAGATTTGTAAGGCGATAAGTAAACTAAGGTCTTGTCGGTAAATTTCTTCAAGTTTCATAAGATTATTAGCAATTATTAGTCGATTTAGGTTTGATGGTTAAGCTATCACGTTAATGATTTACTGGTTTTGAAAGACTTCTATAGATAAGCAAGAAATAGCTTAATTTACGCCTAATGACGGCTTAATACATTGTATTACTATGTTTTGATTCAGCGGGTATTTGTTGAATAGAGTCCCAATGTTCGACTATCTTGCCTTGGTCATCAAATCGAAAGAAATCCATGGTGACATACTGATCGTTACCAGGCCACACTTGATGGGTATGCAGCGCCACTAAATCATCTTCTGCTATGGCCCTGACAAACTCAATTGTTTTTCCTTTATATTCAGCCATCTCAATGAAGTAATCGATGAAAGCCTGTTTACCATCTGCCACAATCGGATTGTGCTGAATGTATTCTGCGCCAACATATTTTTCAACGGCCTTAACTGGGTCGCCTAAATAAGCGCTGCGGTAAAATGCGATAGCATTGTGTTTATTGGCTTGAAGATCTTGGGGCATTGTTCGCTCCTGAGTTTGAATGGTTTTAAGTCTCTTTCATGCAAGGTATTAAATCGCCACTGCCAAAGCCTAGTTTGCCGCGGTTGTTATCGCAAGATGACGTCATAGTATTAAAATAGGGTGGTTACTTGTTAACTTGCCACAATGAATCAATGAAATAGTCGCGCTCATCTGAAAAGTGTTTAATGACCTCAAAACCGGTATGTTGGCTAATAAAGTCAATATCACTTTTGAGAAACTTAAAGGAGTACTCTAAATGAATCGGTTCAAAGGCGTCGAAATGAAATTGTCTTTTTAGCGCCGAAATATAGACATTTTGTGGCTTTGAGGCGATGACGTAGCTTTCCATAGCGCCCAGAAGGGGGCTGTAAATGCCAAAGTGCTGAAAATTATCCACTACAAAGTTAGCCCCAAGCTCTTTGTTGATCCGCGTTAATAAATTCAGGTTAAAGTCTTTGGTGAGTCCACTGGAGTCGTTATAAGCTCGGGTCAGTATATCGACATCTTTTTTTAGGTCAAAACCCACCAGTGCATAGTCGCTAGCATTCATGCTCATCCACAAACGACGTAAAAAGCCTTGGTTTTGAACTCGATCAAAATTGCCAATATTGGAGCCTAAAAACAATACCAGTTGTTTGTTGGTCGATTTTTCTCTCACCAGCCTTAAGCCTTCAAAGTATTCCGCTACTATGCCGTGACATTCAACATTAGGGTGATCGCAAATGTTGTCTTCTAACATCAGCATGGCTTCTTCTGAAATGTCGATGGGGTAGTAATTGACTTTACAGTTGTGATCCACGAACCCATCAATGATTAATTGGCTTTTATGACCGTCGCCTGCTCCGAGTTCGATAATATCAATTTCCTGTTCACCTATAAGCTCCGCCAGTTCATGTTTGATGGTGTTTAAAATTTCAAACTCAGTGCGAGTGGGGTAGTAATCTTCATGTTGGGTAATTTGCTGAAAAATCTTACTGCCAGTATCGTCGTAGAAGTATTTAGCTTGTAAGGTTTTTGGGCTAGCGCTAAGGCCAGTTAATACATCAATCGCAAATTGCTCTTTATTTATTGCGTCAATATTGTCACTTTTATAATCAATTTTAGAAATCTTCACACGATATCCTTTGCTAATCTGATCCCTGAAAACATCCATTGCTGGTGTGGTTGATAAAAATTTCTATAACTATGTCGATAGTGATGTGGCGGTGTGGCAATACAGCCGCCTCTAAGCACAAACTGATTACACATAAACTTGCCATTGTATTCTTCTAACTTGCCTTCAAAGGGCTTATAGCCGGGGTAGGCTGAATAATGGCTTTGGCTCCAACACCAGACTTGACCTGAAGTATCACCTGCATTGATGGGGTGTAACTGAGGTTGATGATAACTTGCTGGTGGCAGGCCTTGGGCTGAGATTAAGGCTTGATTGTCGCTACTGCGTAAATAATGCTCTAGCTCTTGCTCTGTGGGTAAGCGGCATTGGCGCCAATTGGCAAAGGCGTTGGCCTCAAAATAACTGACATGAACCACAGGGGCACTTAAGTCTAAAGGTGTTAGGCCATGAAGGGTGTATTCAAACCATTTTCCATCGAGATTTCGCCAATACAAAGGCGATGTAATACCGTTCTCGTTAAGCCAATCCCAGCCCATGCTTAACCAGTATTTTGGCGTTTGATAGCCTGCTGACTCAATAAACGCTAAATACTCACCATTAGTGATAAGAGTGTCAGAGATTGAGAAATCTGTCAGGTAAGTTTTATGAGGCGGTGATTCATTATCAAATGCGTAGCCTTCGCCACAATGACCAATTTCCACCAGTTGCTGAGTATAAGTGTGCCATGAGCCAGTGACCGCTTGTGCGCTCATTAACGGTGTTTTGCTGTAGCGAGGACTGCTGGGATTGCAATGCAGAATATACTTAATGTCCATATACAGAAGCTCTTGATGCTGCTGCTCATGATGAATACCAATTTCAATAATGGTAGCAATTTCTTCTGATATCCCAGCATTGAGTAAGCTTAGAATTAGCTCATCAATTTGCTGACGGTATTGGGCTATTTGTGCTACCGTAGGCCTAGACAAGTTACCGCGATCTTTTTGGGTCCAATGCAGGCCTGCTGATTTATAGTAAGAGTTAAAAATTAAGCTAAAATGCTCATCAAAGCGCTGATAACCTGCAACAAACTGGCGTAATATTAGCTCTTCAAAAAACCAAGTAGTATGTCCCAAATGCCATTTAGGTGGACTGACGTCGGCGCAGGGCTGAATACACAGATCTTCTATTTCTAACGGGGCGCATATTTCGGTTGTGGCGGCTCTGGTGGCAATATAGCGTTTAATTAACTGGTTACACTCTAAGCTCCCCTTGATATCCATCTATAAATCCCTTTCTGCAACGATATACTTAGAAGCACTATGACAATAATTTCTTTCAAGCTGATGACAGGCAACAGCAATAGGCATCTATAATTCATCTTTTGGCTTTTATGTGTCTTTTAAGACTTATCAACTGAGCTGGTTGTTTTTAATTTTTTCTAATTGGTTAAAATAACTACTAATGTTAAGCCTAGTCAAAATAAACCAAGATGAAAGTTTTTTATCATAAAATCATCTAGGTAGCATTTTACTAAGTGGTTAAGTTAAATCTGAAAATATTGGCTATAGGCTGTTGACGCGTGCACATTAAAAACTAAGGCTGAAGTTTTGCTACTAACACGACAAAGGTTTACTCCCTAATTAAAATAGCCTTAGCAATGGCTACTTTGCGATCTTATTCAGTGTAAAATAAGTCATCATATTTTTTTAAGGTTGTTGCATGCAGTTAATGAAGGTTGATAAGGCGCTATATCGTCAACGTTTGAATGTGGTTCTAGTGTCATTAGTGGCGAGTTTAACCCTATTATCTCTCGGTTTTGGTACCGTGCTAATTGAATTTTTTGGTAATAAAACGGTGGCCAGTGGTGAATCTACTGGGCACTTTCACCTAAACTTGTTAGGCGTTATCCTCGCGGTACTCACCTGCAGCTTAGTAATGAACTTTTATAAGAAGCATGAATACCTAAAAGAGATTTACTGGGTATGGAAGTTAAAACAACTGCATAATCGAATTTATCGCAAACTGGCTAAAATCAAACTGGCCGCTAGGGACAATGATCCAGATGCGTTAACGGTTTTATTGTTTTATTTGACGACTCAAAAGCAAGTGTTTGAGTTAGACAATAACACCCTGACACTGGCCACACTTCAAGCTGATATCAGTGCTATCGAATCAAAACTTGCCGATTTAAACCTTGAAATAACGACAGCGGACTTCTCTGAAAATTTACTCGAAAAGTTCTAAATCATTTAAACAAAAAGCCCCTAATTACGCTATAAATGAGTAATTTGGGGGCTTTTTGATCAGTGTTTAGAGCAATAGTCTCAACAGCTGTTTATGCTTAAACCAGTGACAGCTCAACGCGAATGTTACCGCGAGTTGCATTGGAATAAGGGCAAACTTGATGAGCTTTTTCGATTAAGGCTTGCGCTGCTACTTTATCCATTGCTGGTAAATCAATGCGAAGTGCCACCTCAATGGCAAACCCAGCGCCTTGGGTATTTGCGCCAATGCCCACGGTTGCTTCTACTGACAAATCAGCACTGAGTATTTTCTTATCTTGGGCCGCAACAAATTTCATCGCGCCAATAAAACAGGCTGAATAACCAGCAGCAAAAAGTTGTTCAGGGTTGGTTCCTTCTCCGCCTGCGCCACCTAATTCTTTTGGCGTGCTTAACTCAACAGAAAGTTTGTTGTCTGAAGATACTGAGCGTCCATCACGACCGCCGGTAGTTTTTGCTGATGCTGAATAAATGATGTCCATTATTACTCCAAATTACATAATTAAAATCATTATCTTGATACGCACACTTGAATTTAGGTTGTGCGCAACTTAACTAAGAGTAACAATAAACCTAAATTATATTGCGTGCAACCTAATTGTGGTTTGTTTATTTTTCCCAAGATTATTTTGAAAATGATATGGCGCTAAATAGCTGGCGCTAGATTTACTCACAGTGGGTGGATGACTTGAGTATGCTTGAGATAATTGATTCGAAAGTCGTTGAATCACGAGCTGGTTTCAAGTAGGTGGCTAACTCTTTCTAGGTATAGGGTAAATGTTGAAAGCCTATAATTTTATTGGTTTTTATTAAAACTGAACATTTCTACATGTTTGAATAAATGTAGCTTGCGTGTTAATGTTTTTAGGCTATCTTAAAGTATAAACATCAGGGAGGATTGACAATGACTTCAACATTAACCAAAGAAGAGTTAGCCTGTTTCAGTGAACTTTTTGCCAAGCAGTCTCCTATTGTTAGTAAAAGTGATACTGATTCCGTTGCTGTGACCACTGAAATGCCCGAGGCTTTAGCCAGCCTGTTAGGGAAAACTCAGATGACGTTACTAGCTGAAATTGGTCACTACCGTTTATGGTTTCCTTTCTCTTTAAAAATGGATGAACTGGGCCAATTTGTGTCTCAACTGGGGATCCCTGAAGTCGTGGATACCCGAGGTGCAGATAGAAGCTGGCGCATGAAAGAGCTAGATAATGTCAGAATTATTGATTTTGATACAAATTTAGCCATTGATGTGTTGTCGCTTTCAAGCACTGGCGTCACTTTAGATGCACCGCAGATTATCGAGTCAAGCAAACCTAGGCGTGGCACCTTGGTGCTTACCCATGAAATTAGTTTTGATATTGAATATAAAAAAGTTCGCTCAGACAATGGCGTTATTGCAGCAACAATTATTGTCGGAGAAGACTCAAGAGAAACCCTCAGACAATTTTTATTTTCGATGCATAAAGCTCAGCATTCTTCTCTTTATGAGCATGGTGAGACGCAAGCGGATGTTCAAGCCACAGTCGCCTCAACTAAAGACTTTAAATAGTCTCGCATCTATATAGCTGCTATTAACTTTCTACCTTAAAGTCTCTGCTAAGTAGTGCGGTTAAATCCTTTACAAAAGCACTATCAACCTTAGGATGAACCAATTGGCTGAGTTCATCTCCAATGGGGGTAAAACGGTAATAACTGAATAGTAAGTTATTGCTATTAGGCTCAATAGCTATTTTGTTGTCTATCATATTTAATTGAATTTTAACGCCTTTGTCTAAGGTGCCAGTTTCAAATTCACTGCTGTGAAGTATTCCCGCATCAATTAAGGTCAATATACTCGAATAGGGCAAACCATATTTCGATAGCCCGAAATTCATCAGAGTCGATTTTCTAAAATATTGTTTGATACCGCCATGTATACGGTAGCCACTGAGCAGTTTATAACGGCTTTCGTGATTAAGTTTTACTGACATTCCCAAGGCTTTTTCAAGAATATGGGCTTCTCTTTGGGTCAGTTGTTTAAGGGTTGCCAATGTTCTTAGGCTAAAATTACCCGGTTTAACTATTTCACTGGCTAAAATGCGTGCCCATAAATCTTGCATTCTGCGGCTATTAATTTGCTCAGCCATTTGAAAAAACTGGTAACTCCAATCAGGGTCTAAATCTTCTCCTGTCACATCTGTAGGCGTATAAGTGAGAGCCAATTTAAAGATGGTTTCCAGATTAAGCTGATGCTGAGAGTGTAGTTTTCGTAGTCGAAACTCAGCTCGCTCAGCAATGGATGCACTGGAAGGGCGATAATCTTCTTCACTGGCTAATCCCAGTACTTTACCCAGCAAAAGCGCTTTTTTACTTGCTGAAACCTTAGCGCCGTTGTCGTTTGCCTGTGCTGAGTTTAGCGGCTTAGTCGAAGCTTTAGTTGAGGCCTTAGTTGAGGCCTTAGTGGAGACTTGGGCTTCAGCGATTTGCGGTTGAATGTTTGCCATTTTTTTATTCTTATTGTTTATTCTTATTGTTTATTCTTATTGTTTTATGGTGTTTTGAGTTTTGATGTTTTTGTTACAAAACGCCAATTAGTTTCATTGCCAGCAGCAGGAGATGTCGGGATGTTTAATGCCAATATTAACGAGCATATAGCAAAGCCGACTCCAATCATAAATACCCATTGAGGCGAGCTTAACCATAATATGCCTAACAGTGCCGGAATAATCACTGCGGCAATATGATTAATGGTAAAGCTTACCGACATACTAGCGGCAATATCTTTAGGATCGGCAATTTTTTGAAAGTAGGTTTTCATGGCGATAGCCATAGCAAATAATAGATGGTCAAAAACATACAGCGCAGCAGCGATAGTGGCATGTTCAACTACGGCGTAGCTAGCAAAAACAATAATTAAGCCAAGGTACTCAATTACTAAGGCGTTACGTTCACCTATGCGGCTAATAAAGCGGCCGATAGCTGGGGCAAATAGCAAATTAACCACGTAATTGATTAAAAACAGTGAGGTGATTTGGGTGACTGAATAGCCAAACTTTTCCACCATCATAAAACCGGCAAAGACCATAAAGATTTGTCTTCTGGCGCCTGATAAAAACGTCAGTGCGTAGTAAAGCCAGTAACGCTGTCTAAAGATAAGCTTTTTGTGCTGCGGCTCAGCAATAGGGAAATGTGGGTAATACAGACTCATCATGATAACCGCAATTAAGCCTAAGCCGCCAATGATGGCATACATCCACACATAATCGAGTTTAAGCCAAGTCATTACCAGCCAAATACTGCCATAACCCAGTAACGCAGCCGCAGATCGCCACGCTAATGCTTTACCTAAAAACTCTGCGGTGTGTTGTTTATCGACCCATTGTAGTGTCAAAGATTGATTAACGGTTTCAAAATAATGAAAGCCAATCGACATTAAAACTGTGGTGATATAAAGCCCTAATACACTGGGGAAAAAGCCAGTTATAGCAATGCCAATGGCTAATACCGCCAGTGACAACAGCGCGAAGGTTTGCTCTCTAATTAGCAGTAATACAAATATAGCGGTAAAGGCTAAAAAGCCGGGTACTTCACGCAAACTTTGCAGCATGCCAATTTCAGCCCCAGTAAATGCCGCTTTCTCGATAACAAAGTTATTGAGTAAGGCTTGCCATACGGCAAACACCATCGACATGATGAAGGTCATCCACAATAATAATTGCTGCGGATTTTTGTCTGAAACTGCGGGCATTAAGGTCACTTTTCCTTGTCTCTCAATCTTAGCCACATAGTTACATAATTTGCCGTTTAGCGCTAAGTGTAAAATGCTCTCTATTAGGAAGCTATCGCTTGGGCTTTAGCGATATGCGTGCCTTAGGTGGTCAGTTTGAATAGGTGTCGTAGTGCTAATAGCAGCTAACTTCGATTTGTATTTTTTACAAATTAAAAAACATAAGTGAGTGAAGCTTAGACTTTATCCCGCATTTTGTGAGCCAGCCAAAAGTCTTGATTATTAATGGGTGTTGCGACTAATTTGTCGTGATCTGATCCATGTAATTGTTGCGCCAATTCAATTAAGATGAAGTTAATGACAGATAACACTTTTTAAAATTGAGGTTAACGTGAGTAGCATTTTAATTATTTATTCAACGGTTCACGGTCAAACCCGTAAGATTTGCGATTACATGCAGCAAAAGCTCATCGCTAAAGGCAACACAGTCACCTTAGCAGCGCTGCAAGATAAACCGGATGTTAGCGCATTTGATAAAGTGTTTATCGGTGCCAGTATTCGTCATGGTAAGCATAGAGCAGAGTTATATACGTTTACGGCGAACAATAAAGCGATACTAGATAGTAAACCTAATGGGTTTTTCTCAGTGAGTTTAGTGGCGAGAAAGCCAGGTAAAAACACCCCTGATACCAACATGTATATGCAAGCCTTTTTGAAACAAAGTGACTGGCAACCCAAAGTACTGGAAGTGTTTGGGGGGAATTTAGATTATCAAGGTTATGGCCCAATGGATCGTAATATTATTCGCTTTATCATGTGGATGACCAAAGGGCCTACCGATCCTAATACCCAAGTTGAGTACACCGACTGGGAAAAAGTAGATGCCTATGTAGACCAAATTCATAGCGCTTAACGAGCTTAAGACTGAGAATAAGTTAAGTGCTTATCATTGCAAAAGGAAGGTAAATTCATGAGTCAAAAGTCATCTGCTTTGGTTAGTGCTATTGCCGAAAAACTGCATGTTATTGTGATAACCCTAAGCGTATTTTTGGTGGTAACTAGCCCATGGATCCTAATCGGTCGGCAATTAAGAGCTAATGCCAGTATTTGGGACAGTTTGCATGTGTATCTAGGCTTAGTGGCAGCTATATTTGGTTTGTTATTTATGCTGAAGAATCTGTTAAATGGCCACTGGCGTCAGTTCTTTCCGTGGTTAAGATTAGACTTTTCCCAATGTGTAGATGAAATTAAGCAGTTAAAGCAGGGCACTTTACCGAGCTCTGGAGGCAAAGGTATCTTCAGTATTGTTGAAGGAATAGGGCTGATTTTAATGGCGCTAGTGAGTATTACCGGCATCGCATGGTTTGCCACTCAAGGTAGCAGTGATGCATTAATGTGGCGTAAATACCACATTCTTTTTGCCCAAGGCTTTGTGGGTTTCTTGATGGTACATATCGTGTTTGCCATGTTTCATATTATTGATATGGTGAGAAATTCTTAGTCATTAATTCAATCTATATACCATTGGCTAGTGACAATTTTACGTTATAACAAACCTAAAAAAGCCCAAGCATGATTATCATGATTGGGCTTTTTAATACGCTAAAGATTGTACTTAGACAATGATTCTTTGTAGCTTATTTCTTTTCTAATGCTAAGTAATTCATCACGTCAATTAGATCGCCAAGAGTACGCATTTCATTCATGTTGATAGCATACTTATCGTTAACGATGAAAGTCGGTACGCTTTGAACGCGGTACATGATTTGCTGTTGGCGCCATAAAGCTAGCTTTTTGTCAGTTGCTTCGCTGTCAGCAATTTTGTCATAAGCGGCGCTATCGATACCGTGAGCTGCAAACACTTGTTTGATATCGTCACGACTGTTGATTTCTGGCTCGTCATGGCTATGACCTGGAGCACTGTGGTCGTGGTGTCCACCTTCGCCTTGAATCGCTTGGAACATGGCTTTATTTAATACATCCGCATTACCCACTTCATGAATAACGGCTAAAGCGCGCATGACTTCAGTACCAATATCACTGTTCATAAAGTCAACGTGCTTGGTTTCAAAGTTAATTTCTTTATTCAAGTTACCTTTAATTTCTGGCAGGTACTGGGTTTCCATGTTGTAACAGTTATGGCAGTAGAAAGAGAAAAATTCAGAAACCTTAGGTTCAGTTGATGCTGGTGCATCAGAAATTTGAGTGTAATGTACACCTTCAACAAATTTAGATGGAATTTCTGCCGCTTTTTCAACAGTTTCTACAGCCGTTTCAACAGCAGTTTTTTCTGCAGTTGTAACCGTTGTATCAGCAGGTTTGCCACAGCCCGTTAGGGTTAATGTGAATGCAGCAACAGCCAGCGTGAATGCAATATGTTTAATCTTTACCATGTATGCCTCGACAAAGTGGGGTGATGTTGGCGATATATCGCGAGAGATAATTAAGCTTACGCAACTTAAATAACTCAAGCAACTTAAGCACTTGCTTAATTGCCATAAAGTTAGCTGCGATTATGACTGAATCCGTTAGCAGTGTCAGTGTTAAAACTGTGATGGCCTAGTGCTTTTTAGTAAAAAGCACTGCAATTTAAACTAGCTTTTATAACGACTCAGTACGCAGAATTTGCCAAGCTTCACAAACTTGCCGAAATCGCTCACTGTCGTCACTATTGTCTCTTTGTCACTTTTGTCACTTTTGTCACTATAGCCCGCTTAATTGTGACTATTTACACTGGCACTTTGATGAGTGGCAGTTGATACTTATTCTATTTGGGTGATTTTATGCCAAGTGCTCATTGTGCGGCTTGAGGCTTATTTAATAAATATTTCTCTTCCTCACAGACAAGTTACCTATAATTGGTATAAAATCCGCCGCAATAAAATAATAGGGGCCTTATCCAATGACAGAGAAACATTATATTAGCGCACAGCAGTTGCTTGAAGACTCATTCAAATTAGCAGCACAAGTGTACGATAGTGGCTTTAGACCGCAATTTATTGTGGGGATTTGGCGTGGCGGTGCTCCAATCGGTATTGCAGTGCAAGAATTTTATGATTTTAAGAATGTTGAAACCGATCATATTGCGGTAAGAACGTCATCTTATTACGGTATTGGTACTGATAAGCAAAGTAAGAAAATCAAAGTTCATGGTCTACATTACATTATTGAAAATGCTAATGCTGACGATGGACTATTAATTGTTGATGATGTATTTGATTCTGGCCGCAGTGTTGATGCCTTAATTGATAAGTTACAAAAATTCATGCGCAAAAATATCCCAACCGATATTCGTGTGGCTTGTCCTTATTACAAACCAAAGAATACCGCCGTCGATTTAAAGCCGGATTATTTTATCCATGAGTCTGATGAATGGCTTGTTTTTCCTCATGAAGTGTCAGGTTTAAACCCGCAAGAAATCGCAGAAGGTAAGACTGATTTTCATAATATTCAGCATTTGTTTAAGTAAAAGCATCGATATTGGTTATTTTTTGCTAAACTAGCAGTTCAACAGTGCGTCAAGAGAGTGCCTGACACGTGGTTATTGTCCGTGTTTAATTCACCTTCTTGATGCATTTTTTATTATTACCCTGAAAAGATACTGCCCATTATGAGCTCTGTTGAGATATTTTCCCCACAACAAACCACTGATAAGCCTATAGATACTCAATCTCTAGGTTCTCAATCTCTAGCGAGCAAGTCGCAAGAGAAAAAGCAGCTTGAACTACTGGCACCCGCTAAAAATGCTGATTACGGCATTGAAGCTATTCGTCATGGTGCTGATGCTGTATATATTGGCGGACCTGCATTTGGTGCACGCCATAATGCCGGTAATAGTGTGGAAGACATTGCCAGACTGGCAGAGTTTGCTCATCGTTATCATGCTCAAGTGTTTGTAGCGTTAAATACCATTTTAATGGATGACGAAATTGCCAAAGCGCAGGCACTTATTTGGGAATTATACGAAGCAGGTGTGGATGCATTAATTATTCAAGATATGGGCTTGTTGCAGTTAGATTTACCGCCAATTGCACTGCACGCGAGTACCCAAATGGATAATCGCACCCCAGAAAAAGCAGTGTTTTTAGAACAGGTCGGTTTTTCACAGGTGGTATTAGCCCGTGAGCTGAATTTACCGCAAATTAAAGAAATTGCAGCCAGTACGCAACTTAAGCTTGAGTACTTTGTTCATGGCGCATTGTGCGTCAGTTATAGCGGCTTATGTAATATCAGTCATGCGTTTTCTAATCGCAGTGCTAACCGTGGTGAATGTTCACAAATGTGCCGTTTGCCTTGCGATTTATCCACCCGTGATGGTGAAGTGTTAGCTGAAAATCAGCATTTGTTGTCATTAAAAGACAACAACCAAACTGAGAATTTAGAAGCATTAATTGATGCAGGCGTAACATCATTTAAAGTGGAAGGCCGTTTAAAAGATATTAGTTATCTTAAAAACGTCACCGCCCATTATCGCCAGCAGTTAGATGCGATTATTGATCGCCGCAGCGATCTTGAGTCAATGTCTCATGGTCGAAGCGAATTTACTTTTACGCCAGATCCTGAAAAAAGCTTTAACCGCGGTAAGACAGATTACTTTATTAATCAACGTACTGAGCAAATTGAGCATTTTAGCTCGCCAAAGTACATTGGTGAAAAAGTGGGGGTTATCACCAGTGTTGGCCGCGATTTTATTAAAGTCGATAGCAGTAAAGCGGGTAAAGCCGTTGAGTTTAATAACGGTGATGGCTTGTGCTTCTTTATTGATGGTTATCAAAAGCAGCGTTTATCTGATAACAAAACCAAAGGCTTAAGGGTTAACCGCGCTGATGGTAATACTTTATATCTGACCGATGTGTCGAAAGACTTAAAAGTCGGTGTGGAGTTATTTAGAAACTTCGATCATCAATTTGATGCTTTGCTATCAAAAGACTCTGCTAGCCGTAACATTGCGGTTGATATGGTATTGGCTGATACGCCGCAAGGCATTTCACTGACCATCAGTGACAAGCATGCCCATAGCGTTACAGTAGAGCTTGAGTGGGTAAAAGAGCCGGCGAAAGATTACGCTAAAGCAGATGCAAGCCTGCGAACGCAGCTCGGCAAACTGGGTAACAGTGACTATCAGTTACAGCAGTTAACGATTGAATGTGCTAATCGTTGGTTTTTACCAGCGTCAGTGATTAATGGTTTAAGGCGAGATGCCATTGCCGCCTTTGATGACGCCAGAGTAAAAGGCTACCAGCGACCACAGCGAGCTGAGCATGATAAGTCAGCGCGTTTCCCGCAAAAGTATTTAAGTTTTTTATCTAATGTTGCAAACGATAAGTCTCGTGAATTTTATGAGCAACACGGTGTGGTTCAAATTGAAGACACTTACGAGAAAAACAAACTATTAACCGATGCACCATTAATGGTGACTAAGCATTGCTTACGTTACAGCTTTAATTTATGCCCTAAAGAAGTTGAAGGCATTAAAGCTGACCCAATGGTGCTCGATATTGGCAAAGACCGCTTAAAGCTGGTTTTCGATTGCCTAAAATGTGAAATGATGATCGTTGGATCAAATCAATTAGTAAAGTAATCAGGTGATGTCATCTTATTACTCAATAACCATTATCACGCGCGATGCGTGGCGATAAATTTGTAGGAAAAAGCCCAAAATGACTAAAGCAAAAAAATATGATTTTAGAGTAAAACAAGTTGGTACAACTTGGAAAACTGAAATCACTCGTCGTATGACTGCAACTAAGACTATTGTGTCTAAAAGTCATGACGGATTTGCATCAGAAGCCGAGGCTGAAGCTTGGGGTAAGCAAGAGCTTCCCGCTTTTTTAACCACGCAAGCTGAACGCAATAAACGTAAAACAGAAAAACAACTTAAGGCTAAATCAATTGCAGATGCAATTGCTGCAGAAGCATTAACCGATGAAGCAGATGCATTATCAGATGATGCTAAGCAAATAGATGCTGCCGATAGCGCAGATGTTGTTGAAGATTAAGCGTTAAAACATTACAGTAATGCAACAACTTGGTGACAAGGTTTGCCGTATTTATTTTTGAATAAACCAAACTTCACCTTTCAGCACCAATACCAAGGACGAATTAGGTATGAAAGCTTGCTTTACGACAATAATATTTTCAGGGCTGTTGTTATTAGGCCCTGGAAATAAAGTAATGGCCAAAGAGTCACAGTCTTACCTCAATAGCACCACCAATCAATCAGCAGATGCAACTAACGCTGCAAAAAGAGAGTTATCAATATTTTCCAAAAGTGTGTCTTTTGAGCTGCCTATTGGCTGGAATATGGCATTTAATTCTAGCAAAGGGAATATGTATAAAGCTGAGTTTGTTCCTGCTGGGGAAAGTTTAAATAATTGGTCTGATTTATTCTGTATTCAAGGCTTTGAGGGCTTGGCAGAAAATATCGAGCCTGAGCGATTTTTAAATAATTTTGCTAGCACCTACCAAGACAGCTGCCAAGGTGAGGTGGTTTATGAGCAACTTGGAAAAACCCAGATGGGTGGTCAAGAAGCGTATCACGGCATTATCGGCTGTACCGTTATGGCTAACTTTTTACAGCAAGGTGGCTCAGTTAAACAGCAAGGTGAAATAGGTTATTACGCCGTAATTAAAGGCGTTGAAGACTTGTACTTTATGCATAAGTCTATGCGCGGCGATGTTTTTAATAAAAACTCAGCGCCATTAAAATCGACCAATCATCGTCAATTTATGTCGAATTTTAAGCAGTTACGATTCTAGAAATTTTCTTTTTATCAATAATTGGTTTATCAACAATCCGCTTATCAGTAAGCGAGCTATTAATGAGTAATCATATTATTCAGACTATTTTTCAATAAGTTGAATAATATGATTGATTCATTTTCGTTATATCAAAAATCCCCATAAGCACGTTATACTATATCAGCTTGTTATATGGCTGCTTTAAGTCGTAGCAATCAAAAATTTATATAATTTATCGTCAATTTATAGTGGTGCCTGTGTATGACACGGGATAATCGGGAAACTAGTGAAAATCTAGTACTGCCCCCGCAACGGTAATGGTGAGGACTGAGTGCGATAAAGCTTGTAGCTGTGAAATTTAAGCTGCTATTTAACGTTAAAAATTCATGTTCGTCAGTAGCTTTGCTACTTTAACCTAAGTCCGGAGACCGGCCCTATAGATGATTTTGAGATTTCGGTGGGCAGATCTCGAAATGTAGCTCGTTGCTTGTAAATAATCATGGCTTATCGCTAACAGATAAATTTACGAGTACGATGCGCTGCGGCAAATATGCCCCATTTTTCCTTTCAGGAGTTAAAGGTAAATGGGTACAAATCTAACAAAAATCGCATCAGCATTAAGCCTAGTATTTGGTCTAGCTGCTTCAACAACCTCAGTTGTTTACGCTGACACCACAACAGACAATTCTGCCAATGCAGAGGTTGAAAAAATTGTGGTTATTGGTCGTCAAGATGCAAATCCTCTTAATATTGCAGCGAATGTAAATGTGATCGACCAAGCTGATATTCAGCTTAGTGGTGCGGTGAGCTTAACGGAGTTATTACGTTCTCAAGCGGGTATTCAAGTGTCTGATAACAACTCAGGTACGACTTTTGCCATGCGCGGTTTTTCAGCGTCTCAAGCCGCCAGCAATACCTTAATTTTGATTGATGGTCGCCGCTTAAACAATATTGATATTGCGGCTCCTAGCATTAATGCAGTGCCGTTAAATCAAGTTGAGCGGGTGGAAATATTATCAGGTAGTGCTGGGGTACTTTATGGCGATCAAGCTGTTGGCGGGGTGATTAACATCATCACTAAAGCGCCTAATAAAGACGGCGGCGGACTGCAATTAAGTGCTGGCAGCTTTGATACTTATGAAGCTAAAGGGGATATTTCAGGCAAAATTAATGACGCTTGGCATTATTACTTGGCCGGCAGTTACAATCAAAGTGATAACTATCGCGATAATAACGACAGTGAAACAGGCTCAATTCTAGGCCGTTTGCAATATCAAACTGATTTACAAAATTTCTTTGTTGAAGCCAGCTACTTCGATAATGATCGCCAGGCCCCTGGTGCGCTAACACTGGAGCAGTATCTGCAAGATCCAACTCAGGCCGCACCTTTTACCGATGATGATTATGTTCATGAAATGACCACAGCGCTGCGCAGTGGCTATGAGTACCAATTAACTAAAGAATGGGCTTTGGCCACTGATTTAACTTACTCTGATACTCTAACCACTAACTTTATTTGGGGCAGTGCTGGGCGTATCGAGCGAAGTTTATTAAGCTTTTCACCCAAAGCCACAGCAAATTATCAGCTAGATAATGGTGATTTAGACATTATTGCTGGGGTTGATTTAAGTATCGGTGAGGCCGATTTTGATACTGCTTACATTCAACGTAATAATGAACAGAAAGTGACCAGTGCTTATGTGCAAGCCTCAGTGCCATTAACGCAGTCATTATCCTATGTAGTTGGTGGGCGTTACAGTGAAGTGACAGATGACTTAACAGATCAATTATCATACGCAAATGGTGTTGAGCTTGATAATGATGCCCATGCATTTGAGTTAGGGTTAAATTATCGTCCAAGCCTTGCGCATCGTTTTTATATTCGCGCCAATGATAATTTCCGTTTTGCCAAAGTGGATGAGCAAGCCTATACCCCAATTACCACCCTTGGTCTTGATCCACAAACCGGCCGCTCATATGAAGCAGGTTGGGACTGGACCACTACAACACAAACCTTCAAATTAAACCTTTACCGTTTAGATTTGGAAGATGAAATTGTATATGACGCAGGGCGCACTGATGGTCCACAGGGCGGCGGTGCTAACGTTAATGCTGATGCTTCAACTCGTTTTGGCGTTAATGCCGCTTATGATGTGCAAATCGCTGCAGATTGGTTGCTGGGCGCATCATATGATTACATTGATGCTGAATTTACCGAAGGCGAGAACGAAGGCAAGGCGCTTTCTTGGGTTGCGGAGCATAATGCCCGTGCGTATGTGAGTTATGATATTGCCCAACAGTGGCAGGTTTTTGCTGAAGGTATTTATACTGGCGAGCGCTTTATTGAAGGTGATAATGCCAATGTTGACCCTAAGTTATCCAGTTATGTATTAGCTAACTTAGCCATTAACTATACCCGTAATGAGTGGAGTGCCAGTTTACGTGCTGACAACTTGTTAGATAAGCAATATGTCAGTGCTGGCTATTATGTTCCTGAGGAATGGGGCGGCAGCGGTTATTACTCGGGTAATGGTCGCTCAATTCGCTTAACCTTAGGTTATCGTTTTTAAAATCCCTTTGTAATGAACTAACAGATAATAAGCGAAGCGTCTGATTTTTAGACGATAATAACTTGTTATCTAGCTAATTACACTGAAGATACTAAAGCCGACAAAGCACTTGTCGGCTTTTTGTCTTAATCAGCATTAATCACTTGACCTTTGTAGGGTTTCTATGGATAAATTCGTTAATCGAGAACGAAGAATTATACAGGGAAGCATCGCTTTATGACCTACCTTGAGCAGCAGGTACTCACTCAAGTAAAAGCTATTATTGGCAACGAAGAACAAGTCATTGGGCGCCGTGGTATTTTGATCCCTTTAAAAAAGGCCTTAATTAATGAAGCAGATATCCGCATTATTATCGATATCATTGCCAGCGATCCCGCGCTTGCCGCTCATTTACTTTGGCGCAGTAATACCGCTCAAGCTGGTGGCGTAATCGCGACAAAAAATCGCAGTATAAAAGATGCGCTTATCCGTTTAGGCCAAGTCAATATTTACCGCTATAGCTTCTCATTTTATCTAAAAGAACGCTTAGATGAATTACCTGAACCATATTGTAAATTAGTTAAGGGCTATTGGGCGCTTACTGAAAATATCGCTACCGATGCAGTGCATTATTTACGTGAGCTTGAAGACAATAAACAAGCTATAGATATTGATGCAGATGAACTGCAAACCTTGGCGCTATTTAGTGTATTTGGTCAAGTGATTACCTTAAGTGCGTTTGCATTTTTAAATGCCGCCTCAGAAAAACCCATAGCATTACAGGTGATAAAAAAGCTCATTGATACCCAGCAACAAAGTTTATCTATAGAAGCATTTGAGGCTCTTGGGTTAGATGATGAGTTACGCAATGAATTTATGGTGGCCCATAATATTAACCAAACGAGCAATGTAAACTCTGCAGGCTTAGTGCTTAGAGCTGTGCTGAGCAAACGTAATGTATTGATAAACCCAATTAATAAATCTAATTAATGAAGCTAGTATAGCGAGTTGATTTAATCCCATGACATAAAAAATGCCACCTTAATCGTGGCATTTTTTATGGATTTTTCACAACTTGTTTATGCACATTCTAAGAGCGATTGGTGCTTTTGACTTAATCTTTGTAACTTTAGCCCTTCAGCAGCCACTAAGGTTAGCCATTTTTGAATTAAATGGGTATTGGATGTATTAAGGCGGTAGGCTGCAAATAACGGCCTTTTTAAGCCTTCGCTGCCAAGTTTTACAGAACTTAAGTTAAGTCCATGGCCTTCATTAATTGACCAGCTTGGCAGCGCCGCTACGCCATCATTACAAGCAATACGTTGAAGCAGCATCGCTGTTAAGTCACATTGCTTTTGTTCACCCACCTCAACACCAGCAGGTTCTAAAAAGTGCTTATAAATATCAAGGTGCTGCAATGGAACAGGGTAAGTGATCAGTGTTTGCTTGGCGAGCTGCTCAGGTTTAATGAATGGCTGTTTTGCTAGAGGATGCTCATTTGAAACGACTAACTTCACTTCAAAATCAAACAAATGTTGATAGGCAAGTGCATGCCCTGGTACTGGATCTGAAGTGAGTACAATATCCAACTCACCAAGCGCTAAGGCATTTAATGAATCAAATAAATGACGGCTAGATAAATCAATACGGCCATCTGGTGCGATTTGTTTAAAGGCCTCGGTCACCGGCATTAACCAGCGAAAGCAGCTATGGCATTCAATGCCCAATTTTAAAGATTGCGCCTCTCCATCAAGGCCTTTTTTCAGATCTGATTCTGTCACCATCACTTTAGGGAGAATTTCCTCCGCCAAATTAAGTAGTCGAGTGCCTTCTTGAGTAAAAGATAATGGTTTGCTCTTTCGAATAAAAATAGACGAATTAATGCGTGTTTCTAATTCTTTTATTTGATGAGATAGCGCTGATTGAGTTACGAAGCGTTTTTTCGCAGCACCAGCAAGGCTACCACTTTCTTTAAGTGCCATCAGAGTTCGAAGGTGTCTCAGCTCTATCATATAATCCTCACATGAATTTTGCTCAACTTACGGGTGAAATCAATTCGGTTGCTTGTATCAAGACTATCACAACAAACTTCTAGACGTCCAGACGCCTGTGTAATTTATTTACGAAAATGTAGTCTCATTGTTAACTTTTGTGATTGTTTTGACGTGAAAATTACAGCTTTTGATTTTATAAAAAGTGACTTTAATAAGTGATCACTAGTTTAAAGGTCATTGAGAGAGGGCTTTTTGAGGTTTTTAATCTGCGACTACGCAGTTTTGCTAGGCTTATCTATACTCAGACTGGTATTGCTTTACTGAATTTCTATGTTGATTGAGTTTAAAATGACTGGAGTCATAAATGAGCCACACTTATAAAATTATTGAGTTAACAGGATCGTCACCTATCAGCTCTGATGATGCGATAAAAAATGCAATTGCAGCAGCTAATGAATCGCTTAAACATTTACGTTGGTTTCAGGTTGTTGAGACCAGAGGTCACCTAGAAGAAGGTTTAATTGCTCACTGGCAAGTCACTATTAAAGTCGGTTTTACTTTAGATCAGAAATCACCTCATTGAAGACGTGGTGTCTGAAAGATGACAATAAGTAAAAGGTTTAAGCGTCTCTAGGTAAGCCTTTTTCAACACTGCGGATCACTCGCAAGGTTTTACGGCTTAAATGACTTTTAGGCGCCGTTTTTGTTTTATCGTCAGGGGTTAAATCTTGCTGTTTAAGTGCTTGTTGCGCTAGTGCCCAATCAATATGTTCTATGACCATTTCATCGACTTCATCGCTACATCTGCGTAGGTTAAGCGCATCAATAATTTGCTGATTAAACGGCGCGTTACCTAAGGCAATCGCAATGTTTCTTAACCAGCTTTTATGGCCAATTCGACGTATAGGGCTGCCTTCTGTAAGTGATAGAAATTGCTTTTCAGTCCAAGCAAACAAGCTTAGTAAATCAGGTTGGATCAGTTGTTTACGAATATGAAAATCAGTTTGCTGAGTTAGCGGCGCTTTACTGTTAACAGGGCACACTAATTGGCAATCATCACAACCATAAATGCGATTGCCAATGGCTTGGCGAAATTCTTCAGGTATCACGCCTTGTAATTCAATGGTGAGGTAAGAGATACAGCGGCGACCATCGACGACATTGTTGTCTAATATGGCATTAGTCGGGCATGATTTTATGCAGGCTACGCAGCTATTACAGCTTTGGTGGATAGGAATATCTACAGGCAAAGGTAAGTTAATTAACACTTCGCCTAAAAAGAACCAACTGCCAGCCTCAGGGTTTAGTAATAATGAATGTTTACCTGTCCAGCCAAGACCTGCTTTTTCCGCTAATGGCCGTTCAAGGATTGGGGCAGAGTCCACAAACGGTCTGAAATCAATGCCATCAAGCTCTAAGTTATGGCAGTGTGACACGATTTTATCACCGAGTTTTTTAAGCTGTTTACGAATCAGTTTATGGTAATCTCTGCCGCCTGCATAACGAGAAATATAACCTAAGTTTGGGTCTGATAAATTAGTGGCAAAGCCCGCTTGTGGCGGTAAATAGTCCATTCTGGCGCTGAGTACGCGAACGGTACCAGGGTGAAGCTCATGGGGGCGAGCGCGCATCATGCCGTGGCTGGCCATATAGCCCATTTCCCCGTGATAACCATTATCGAGCCATTGTTGTAACTTGCTCTCTTCGCTTTTTAAATCGGTATCGGTGATCCCAAGCTGAGAAAACCCTAATTCAAACGCCCAGCTCTTTATTAAGTAAGCTAACTCCGCCATCTCAGTGGCTGAAAGGCTATGCGCTAATGGCTGTAATAGTCCTGAGGGGGTTGTGGCAGACTCCTTTGCTCTAGCATTAAGCGCTGTATTAGTATTAGCCGCTGGATTAGTATTAGCCGCTGGATTAGCATTAGGAGGTATATTTGAATTAGGCATGATGACAGCTATTTACGCTAGGTTAGTGATCCACTGTTTTATTATAACCTCTGTGAGTCATCATGGTAGTGCGATAGCTGATTTCGGCCATTTCTTTTGGCTTGGTAAAGCGCCATGTCTGATTTTTTTATCAGTTCAGATAATGTTTGTTCATCATAATAAGTGCTCACCCCGGCACTGACGGTGACCTTTAGCTCGGGGTTAATTGCTGAGAAATCATGACTTGATACGTGCTCGATGATCGCTTGTGTTAGTGATATCGCAGCAGTGGAGCGAATTTGCGGTAATAACACTAAGAACTCTTCACCACCTACTCTACCAATGACTGCGTTTGCTGGTAATTTGCTAGTACAGATCTCTGCTAATGTTTTAAGGACAGTATCACCAGCATCATGACCATAGGTGTCATTTACTTGCTTAAAATGATCGATATCAAAAGACACAATAGCCAAAGTTTGCTGATTGATTAAGGCATTATTAAATAATTGATTTGCCTGTTGATACAAGGCAAGGCGGTTTGGCAACTGGGTTAGTAAATCGGTCAATGCTAACTGTTTAAATTGTTTCGACTTCTTGTTTGAGTAGAGAGTAAATATAAACAGTAATATTAATGACGCACCGCCCAGTATTAGTGCAATAATTTGTAATCTTTTATTGTCTTGTTGGGTGACTAACTGTTGCTCTTTCAGTAATTGGAATGCGATCAATTTAGCATTTTCAGCTTCAATTTTTTCACTATCAAACTTGACTAGCATTTCAGTGCTGCTTTGATTTTCCATCGCCTTATCAATTAACTGATGTATCTCATACAGGCTAATTTGTGCGTCATAGGCTTGCTGCCAATCTTGTAAGGATTCATATATCTCTATTTTTGATTTGAGTAGCATTTCATGGCCGCGCTTATTGTGATTGCGCTCAAACCCTGCGGTGGCCTTGTCTAAGTACGGTATTGCTTGCTCTTCGAGCCCTAACCCATGTTTAGCTTGGGCAAAGAACAATTGCATAAAACTATAATGAGTATCTACATTAGGGCCAATGACATCTTCATATTTCTTGAGATAATCAAGGGCGAGTTGATATTTGCCTAGTTCAATAAGTGGGTAAGACATATCTACAGCGACCCGTGCAGGGTATGTAGGGTCGGTATAGATAGTCTGAAAATGGTCCAATACGGTTAAATAGTGGTCGGCAGCTTTTTGGTATTGGCGTAAATCTTCATAGGCATAGGCCATGTCCATTTTTACCATCATGGCTAAATCAAGCTGGTTGCTCTTGGTAAAGGCTTGCTCAAGCTGGAGATAATATTTTAGGGCGGTGTCCGTTTCGCCCATACGGCGATAAGTGACCGCTAAATCTAGTAGGCTGAGGTGCTGTCTAGTGGGTAAATCAAACTCTTTATACAGCTCATGAGCCAATAATAAGTTTTTCAGCGCCATCGCGAAATCAGCGGTATAGGAGGCGATTTGACCAAGCTGTGAATAGGCATCAGCCATTAAGCGGCGATTGTTAATCCCTTCTGCTGCTAACAAACTTTCACGAATAAGGGCATTTGCCGCTGAGGTATCGCCGCGGTAACGCATGATAGTTGCTTCACAGAGCTTTAACTCTATTCGAGTGCTTGCTGGCATTGCTGGATAAGTTTTTAAGGTATCAATAATGAACTGATCGGCTAATTTATTTTCATCGCCATGGAAAACATTATGACTAAGACACTGTTTAGGCAGTAACAAGTAAGTGCGTTCGATATCTTCTACATCGAGCAAGCTTTCAAGGTCTTTAACCATTTTCGGAAAACTAGGATCGTTAATATCGGTTTGATCGGCGGCGTTAAAGAGTGTATCAAACTCAGGATTTTCTATTTTGGCAAAGCTTGAGAAACTCATACTGAGCATAGTTAAACCTAAGCCAATAATGAGCAATGGCTTACGAACTAGCATTTGGATAAACAGGTTTTTATTAATGCCGTGAAAAAGGCTTTTTTGATTGCCGCTGTGCATATATCAATGCTCTCCTTTAATGATGTTTGGGAGATATTGATAATGCCTATAGCAGTCTCTGCCGTCATTTTTTGCCTCATAGAGGGCAATATCAGCTTTTTTCAAAATAGTAGAAATACTGCTTTCATCAATCACGCTTGTAATGCCGATACTGACTGAAAATATCAAGTTATCGTTTAACTGCGGTGAGTTCACAAGTTTCATTTTATGATTAATTCGCTCAGCGAAAATCATCGATTGCTCGATATTTGTCTTTGGCATAATGATCAGAAACTCTTCACCACCAATACGCGCCACAGTATCTTCCTCGCGGCAATTTTGCTGACAAGTTTGAGCAATGAGTTGTAGTGCTATATCACCGATGTCATGGCCGAATCGGTCATTGACACTCTTAAAGTGATCTACGTCGATAAGTAAGATAGAAAATTGCACTTTTTGCTTTAGCAGCTTTTGCATGACCTCGTAGGCATGTAAGCGATTAGGGATGTTGGTGAGTGGATCTTTTAATGCTATTTGTCGATATTGCTGTGACTTTTTTTGCAGCTTAACAATTAAAATAATTAATATTAACAAGAAGATAAGTGTCATTGCTAGGGCGGTATATTGTAATTTTTGCTGAGTTTTTACGGCATTAAGCTGAATGTCTTTAAGCGCTTGGAACTCAATTAACTGTGCTTGTTTATCTTCTAGGTTATCTGAGTCAAACTTGAGTCTCATGTCGGAATTATAGGTGTCCAGCCTTAACTGATCGAGTTGTTTATGAATGCTTAAGAACTGATGGTGCCAGTAGTTAGCTGACTTATAATCAGCTTGGATAGCAAATAACTGACTGGCTAACTGATAACTAATAGCTAAACCTTTTTGCATATTATACTTTTGAAAGTTAGCTGTTGCTGCATTGAAATGCTCAAAGGCGCTAGCATAGTTGCCTTGTAACATGCGCAGCTCTAAATAATAACTATGCATGTAACCATAGTGAGAGTACATCTCGGGGGTCATGTAAGGTCGAGCTTGATTTAGCCACTTTTCTGCTTCTGCTAATCGGCCAAGTTTAATCAGCGGCGCTGACATATCAATCGCAACTCTAGCGGTGTAAAGCGGATCATTGATCCCCTCGATGACCTGATAGACTTTTTCAAAGTATTCCAGTGCTTGCTGATATTCACCGCGATCTAATTCTATATAAGCGAGTGAGTTTTCAACATTGGCAAGTAACATTAAGTCTCTGGTTTTATTAAGGTAACCCTTTATTCTGTTGTAGTAATAAAGTGCTTTTTCGTTATCGCCTGAGCGCCGGTAAATACCTGCTAAATTCAGTAAGTCTAAGCTAGCTGCATGCTGTAAGCCTATTTGTTGATTGAGCTCAAAAGACTGAGTGAAGCTATCAATCGCTTTGGAAAACTGACCTTGATAAAGTGCTTGTTTGGCAATGTTATTATGGGCTTTGGCGATGATATGCTTGTCATTTAGTGCTAAGGCTTGTTCAAGTGCAGCCTGATTTAGTTTAATCGCGCTGCTATGTTGGTCAAGGTATCTGAATGCTTTTGAACGACATAAATTCAGTAAAATTGGAATTTGTGGACTAAAAAAAGATTGCTGCTCAATGTTGTTTGTCGTGGTAATAAAGTTGTTGTTTTGCTCACTGTCACTGGAGCTAAAGGTTTTACATTGCTCAGTAAGTAACAGCTGCTGGCGCTCAATATCGTTACTGGCAATAATGTTCTCGAGTTTGAGTAATGTTTGCTCTATGACAAGTAAATCTGTGATCTGTTCTGTTTTTAATTGATGGAACAAGTCATCAGCTGCCTTGTTATCAAAAGTAAAAGCAGTCACTGAAGCACTATTCAGTAAACCGACTAATACCAACAATAACAGCAGCTGATTGATGTAACGACTCACCTTGTGACAGTAAAGGCCGTTAAAAACGCTAATTGTTGAATTATAATTATTATGCAATTTTTTATACTTGCTTTACGCAGTTCCTTCATGCTGTTTTTGTTTGTTAACTAAGGCTGTAAACTGGCTTGTTAACTCGCAACAATCCTTTTAAGCACAACTTTTACAAAAGTGCTAATCAACTTGAGCAAAACAGTGCTCAGTGCTTTTTATTGTTAGGCTACAGGTTAAAAATTGGCCGCTTTGCTTAATATCGGCCATGCAACTTTTCCCTGAATTAATATTTTTGTATTTTATTATTTAGTATTTGATAACAATATAAAAAGTTCAATTAGCCACTAGGATCAATAATATCTTTTTTCTGCAGGTGAGTATCAATAAATTTACTTAACTTTACTAACTTATTGTTATCAGCTTGGTAACTATTGCTGGTGCAGCTATCTAGGTATGTCGAATTACGTAAAGCTGCATAAATCGTTAAGCAGGCATAAAAGTTAATAAAAAAAGAGATAAGATCTATATCAAAGATTGCTAATTTAACTTACTGGCTTCACAACATTATGACAGAAATTTTGGTTTGTTCAATCAAAGCTGAATAAGTAGCGCTGTTATGGCTAAGCTTCTGTTTAAAAGGGTAAATAAATAAGTATGTGTCACACAAAGAACACTTCAGCCTGTGCTTTTGTTAATATTTACTCGCGTTTTTTTGTTTAAATGCACTGTGAGGTAATCTGATTAATTGTTTATTTCATCTTTTAAAAACAGCTGTTGCTAATATAGTTCGTTAACTGTGTTTACCATAGTGAAAACACCTTAAAAAGAGTCGATAAATGTTAAAAGCATCATCATTCATGAGTCAAGTTGTTTGCATTCATTTTATGTGTTTAACGGGCCACTTTTAATCTAACTGGATAAGATCACATTATTGACTGGGTAGGTATTTGCAGCTTCACAAAAACAACCAATATATATGTCTATAACCTATAAAGGCGTTGATAATATCGTTTATACTAGTCTGTTGCTAAATAACATAAAGCTTAAAGGTTTAATGGCAGTATTTTCTGCGATAGAAACCTTATGCCTGTGCCATTTTAAGTGCTGTTAATGCGACTTAGTTACTCAAACTGCGTTAATCACATGAATTCATGGCGCTAACTTAATCATTGAAATAGAGAACAAACTAATGAGTCAACTAAGCGAAGAGTATAAAGCAACAGCAAAGCAGATTTCTTTTAATGTCGCTAATAAAGTGCTGCCGATGGATAAATTACCAGAGACTTTACTTGAGGCTTATGAAGGTTTGTTTAATGAGCTAATTGAAGACAAGGCTGAGTTATTTGCTAAAAGCTGGCAAGCAATGCCTGCGAGTGCACAAAAATTACTGCCCAAGGCGGAGTTTCATGGTTTTTATATTGCCAATGCGTGGATGCAGTTAAGCCGTGTTGCCCAAGAAATTGCAGATGAGGCTGAGTCAGAAAAAGAAATTGATGAAAAAGAATATGATGGTGTATTTGGCCGCTTGGCAGAGCAATCATTAAAAGAAAGTATTAGAAAATTAAAAAAAGCACGTACAGATCGCTCAATGCTTAATAGCTTTAAACAAGTTATGTCTGCTTAACGCTTGCTGAAATGTTTGACTGGAGAATAAATGACACTCGCGTTACGTAAACAAATAAACTGGCCCTGTGAATTGAGCGAAAGAACCAAAGCTGAGATCATGGATATTGCTGTCGATGATCAAGGCATTGAGAAATACAGTAACTTACTGGCTGATGACAGTGAACGGGGGTATTTTTACTGTATCGATGGTCTGGGTACATTTGCCACCACCAGTGCTGATAACCGCCCTTTAGCGAGTTTTATATTTGGTAAAGAAATGTGGGTTGGGGCTGTAGCGGTTGAGATTTTCCCTAAAATTAGTCTTTATACCAATGAACTGGAACCGATCAACAGCTTGTTTTTCCCTAAATGTGAACTCACTGAGTTAGCTAACATTAACCCTGAGATTTATAAGTTTATTTATAGCATTATGCGCCGTAATACCCCTAAACTGGTTCAAGGTATGCACTTGTCATTTTATGGTATTGAAGAACGTATCATTCATTTTTTATTAGAATTAGTACGTGCTAAACGCATGATTGATTTGCCCGTTATTGAACTAAAAATCACCCAGCAGCAACTGAGTGAAATTGCCAATGTAAGTCGCCCTCGAGTCAATGAAGTACTCAATAAGTTGGCTGAAGATGGCTATATTGATTTAGTCAGAGGCAAGATGATTATTTTAGATTATACAAGGTTGTCAGAATTATTAGCGCTACGAGTGACAATGTAATACGAGTGATTATGTAAAACGAATGACTATGTTATACGAGTGAATTGTCACAATCTCGACGGGTTTATAGCTGCTATTCGGGTTAGGTTGTGAGCTGGCGTTAAATGAAAAAAAAGGGCCTTCTTTGTAGAAGGCCCAAGCACTAGTTTGGAATGCTATCCTAGTGTAGTTTACGGCGACGTTTAGCGCCTAATGTGCCGAGTAATATCAGACTTAAGATCCCCATGCTAGCGCCTGTAACTGCAGCATGAAGATAAAAACGCTACTTCAATTCGATATTGCCGCTTATGGTATTAACGCTAAATTTACCTGTGGCATCGCCGGTTGTAAATTGGATGCTTTCTCTTGCTGAATACTTAGTTTTTAGCGGTTTATCATCGGTTAATTCGTTATTAATATCGCCACCTGGGCCACCATCAATCTCAAATGTCAGGTTAGGCATTTGAGTGAATTTGACTTCAACATCACCGCTAACCGTATCAAATGATGCCTTAGTGACTTTGGCGCTTAAACTGATGTCGATATCGCCACTGACACTGACAATTTTGATTTTTTCTACCGCGCTAAAGTTGCCTTCAATATCACCTGATACTTGATCGATACTAAGCTTAGTGACTTGGTTATCTTTAGACTCTAACTCGCCACTGACGAGGCGATACTGAGCTTTGCCTGCAGAGCTTTTATCCTTGATATCGCCAGAAACGGTTTCTAATTCAAGCTTGCCATTGAGCTTGTCTGACTCAATATTGCCTGACACTGTTTGTAGTTTTATGTCGCCATCCATGTGGTTAGCTTTTAAGTTACCACTGACTAATGCCAAGTCTATTTCGCCTGACAGATTTTCAATCTTGTAATCTGCTGAAACCCCTTCAGCTTCAAGCATTAGCTTTATGGGTAATTTGATGACTAAATTTGAGCCATCTTCATCATGACCCCGATAGCTGTTGGGTAGCTTATCTTCAATAGTGATTTGATTGCCTTTTTGCTCAAAGATAAACCCTTCAGACAATTCATCTAACTGACCGGATACTGTGATGAGGTCTTTGTCCCAGCCGATGATCTCTACTTTGCCGCGCTGCACTTTTAGCTCAATTTGTGGTTTCGCATTAACCGTCATTTCTTGTTCAACGGATTGTGCTGCAAAGGCCATTGTTGATGTCATGAGTGTTGTTGTGAATAGCAGGCTGCCGCCAATGATAAGTCGGCTGATAAACTGACTAGTTTGATTGTTCATATGGAATTTCCTTGAGTCGATGGAGTCGTGTTAATTGGGGTGCGTTGTTGCTGTTGTAACAGCTGTATTTCGCGCTTCATTACCCATAACCATAAATCCCACACTTGCTTGTTATTGGGATCGCTTTTAAGGGCTTTTTGGATCTCTTTTGATGCAAGCTGCAATTCGCTATAACCCTTATTGAATGGATTAGTAAGGTCATCAAGCTGCATGCCAACAGTATATTTGTTGTCATCAAAGCCATTAATTTGCTGTTGATGGGTCAGGGCTATTTGATCAACCAAGGCAATTAAATCTTCAGTAGACTGATTGCTAAGGGCATTTGTGACGGTGATAGGCTCAAGGCTTGGCTTTTGTGCTGTAGGGCTTGTTAATAGCCAGCCTAATACCAATACAAAACTAATACTGGCGGCAACGGCAAGATGTCGCCAGTATTGCGAGTTAGCGCTGCGGTACTGAGTTGCAGCATCAGTTTGCTTTGCTGGCACTGAAGAATTTGTTGGGGCGCTTATTTTCGCCTCAATGTCTTGCCATAGATCTTTGTTTGGTGAGATCTCTTTTGGCAAGCTATCAATAAGCCTTGTTAATTGTTGCTGCTGATTGCTATTTTTCATGCCAACATCTCCTGTAGCATCTGCTTTGCTCTGTGGTATTGGGCTTTACTGGTGCCAACGGCAATATCCAAAATCTGCGCAACTTCATCATGTTGATAACCTTCAATTGCGCACAGTACAAACACCACGCGGGTGCGTTGTGGCAGTTGCATAATTAATTTATCAAGGCGGTGATACTCTTGATGGCCGTTTTGCGTTTGATGATTTTCGCTGAGACTTTGATGATGCTCACTCAAGCTCGATTCTGGTAAAAATCGATGCCAAAAGCTTTGCTTTGCTTTCATGCTGTTAATAGCTTGGTGGACACACAGCTTATATAACCAAGTCGTAAACTGACTATCGCCATTAAACTGATTTAGCTTTTGCCATAATCTGACAAAGCAGTCTTGGCAAATTTCATCGGCATGATCAGCGCTACCACTTAAACGCAAACAAATTGCATACACACGGCCTTGATGGCGCTGATAAAGTAGCTTAAACGCTGCTTTATCGCCGCCCTTAGCTTTCGCCACTAAAGCGTCATCTAAGCAGGCATTATTGATTTCACCAGCTTCAGCAGCGCGAGTATTACTGCTGAGTTGATTATCAATGTCTGTGATATTGCTTGAGGTTAAGTTCACCAATTATTCCAATGTGATGTGAGTTACTAGATTAGACATTAGCAAGTTGCTAAAAGGTTTACTTGATTAAATAAAATATTTTTTTGATTACAATGGGGAGTCAAAATGCTGAAAAGCATCTGCTTGAGTAAGCTTAGGTGTGAAAGGTTAAAGTGAAAATTTTAAGTGGAAGCAAGTAGGATAGGGGCTTGGCACAACTTTAAGGGCTTTATGGTTATAAAAACAAAAATGCCCAATGGTGAATTGAGCATTTTATCAGTGCGATTAACTTTAATTACCGGACTTAAGCAACTAGCCTTTAGGACTATTTGGCGACAATCGTGTTAACGCCATCTGGGCTGCCAACCAGCAATACATCAGCACCGCGGTTAGCAAATAAACCATTAGTGACCACACCAACAATTTCATTTAATTGCTTTTCTAAGGTTTTAGGATCAAGAATGCGGTAGTTGTACATATCCAAAATTACATTACCATTGTCAGTGACGACACCTTCACGGTAAACCGGATCGCCACCTAATTTTACTAATTCACGAGCAACGTAAGAGCGCGCCATTGGGATCACTTCAATAGGCAGTGGAAACTCACCTAAAATCTCAACTTGCTTGGTATTATCAACAATACAAACAAACTTTTTAGCCACAGCCGCGACAATTTTTTCACGGGTTAATGCCGCGCCGCCGCCTTTAATCATGTCCATATGGTCATTGATTTCATCAGCGCCATCAACGTACACAGATAGATCTGAGACACTATTGAGATCAAATACTTCAATGCCTAAACCTTTTAGTTTTTGGGTTGAGGCTTCAGAGCTTGATACGGCGCCTTCAATGTCATCTTTCATTGTCGCTAACGCATCAATAAAGTGATTAACCGTTGAACCTGTTCCAACACCAACAATTGAACCTTCTTCAACATATTTAAGTGCAGCCCATCCAGCGGCTTTTTTCATTTCGTCTTGGGTCATATCAACATCCTGAGGTGGCAATCTACCAATGGTAAGTAATAAATTTGGTTAAGTATATCAAATGCAAAGCCATAGCAGATACGTTACTGACTGATTTTATTTAACTGTCAGTAACACTATTCGTTACAGGACGTTATAGGATAAAGCTGCGCGTGTTTAAAAGTATTGAACCCCGAAGATTGATATCACTGATTTTATTTAACTGCTAGCCACACTATTTGTTATAGGGCATTACAGGACGTTACAGAATAAAGCTGTGCGTGTTTAATAGCATTGATCGACCGTAAATTGATATCACTGAATTTATTTAACTGTCAGCAACACTATTCGTTACAGGATAAAACTGCGCGCGTTTAAAGGCATTAAGCACTCGAAGATTGATATCACTGCTAAATTTACGCTCTAGCCTGATATCCATGACATAGGCCTTAACGGTTAGCATGATCAGGTGTTGTCCGTAGTCGTAGTGGCTGGCTATATTGACAATAATCGGTTTATTTAAAAAGGTGTAGGGAGAGCATTGGGTGGCCTCTTTTGCCAGTTGCATGGCTTTTTGATGGTCAACCTCAATAGGTAAACAAAACCCAACGACCACCATTTCATCCAGTGCGCCGCTATTGGCGTTGGATACCGCAGATTTAATTGCCTCAGCGTTGGGCACCATGACGGTATTATCATCAAAGGTGCGCAGCCAAGTGACGCTCCAATCGAGCTTAATGACTTCACCATAATGGCCTGACAGTGTCACCATATCGCCGACTCGATAAGGTGGATTTACCATTATAATCAGCCCTGCAATCATATTTTTGGCGGGCTCTTGAGTCGCTAAACCCAAGACAATACCAATTGAGCCAATTACTGCGAGGATGAGATTTTCGTGAGGGTTGATGATGACCACTATGGTATAGACAATGACGCTCGCCCAAATAATTAATCGTATAAAGGGATATAAGCGACTCCACAATAGCCGATATTTAGGCAGTTGCTGGGTGAGCTGTTTAAGGGCAAATTGACTTAATACCAATATCAGCCATGCAAAAAAGCATACAAGAGCAAAGGTAAATAGTTTATCAAATGAAATAATATCCACTATCGCCTGTAACGCTTTACGAGAGTCTTCCATAGCGCTTAGCTCCTACAAATAGAGTTTATTATGATTGAGTAAATGCATTGCAATAATGCGGGTTAACGTCGGGGTAATAAAGTAATAATGCTGGGCAAAGTCTTGCTTTGAATAATGGACTTTCACCAGTCCTTGGCGGGCTAAGTATTCAAGCTTTAATGAACTGTGCTCTATGCTGGTGGCAAAGATGTCGGCGTGTTGAAAAACCCGTAAACCGCCATGGACGTATAGCTCAGCTAAACTAAATAAGTCCTCATCGATGCATTGTTTCAAGCAGCTTAAATCCGGCGAGCTAATGGGGCTCAAACTCATCGGGCTATTGCCATCATCTACCATGGCGGCGTGTAACAATACGCTGGCCAGTTTTGGGTGCCCATCACTGGCTTGGTGCAATTGCTTGCATAGGCTATCAAAGGCACTATTGTTGGCTTCTTCTGTGCTAAGTTCACAGATTTTTAGCGGAATCTTATCGGTTTTTTGCTTCAGTATTTCGCTCAATTCTTGTTGTGTAAAATAATCCATTTTGACAATCGACTTTACAAAGTTAGTAATGGAATACTGCGAGGACAGCCGATGCCAGACAAAGCTTTCGCAGCCTAATATCCAACAATGATGTTGGCGGGTTTCCATTAAAATAGTGGCAAAAGTCACTAAGGCTTGGAAATTACCCATCATTCTGAGCATTAGCTTATGTAAATCATCAATAATAATAATCTGCTGGGGTTGCTGATTAATAACTGTAATAGCGGCGGTGATTGAGTTGGGTTCATCAGTAATGTTGAAGCAGTAACATAAATTGGCAATGGCCGCTTTAGTGGATAATACCCCATGGTAAAAACTGAGATAGGTGATGTCGTAGTGATGGCCATATTGCTGATGAAATTGATTCAGCAGGGTACTCACTCCTGATCCAAATGGACCGATTACCGCGGTGAGTTCACCTTTTTTCTGTTGCCAGCGCTCAATGGCATCGGTCACTTTTTGGCGCTGAGCATCACGGCCTATGATGGTGTCAACGCCAGCAATTAAAGGGCTATACAATAATATCTGCTCAGCTTCTGAGGCTGAGCTGCTGTTGGGGTAATGATTCGCTAGTGCTTTAAGTGACAGTTTCCCTTCAATATTATCTTCATCTAGCTGGGTATTGTGCGCTAAGCCTATTAGCGCTTTTATTTTTTGCCATGCAGTTGAGAGTATTGGCAACTTAATGTCCATTGATCGCATTATCCTTTTGCAAACGGCGAATATAACCTTGCTTTAAGCAGTTTTAAAAGCTTGTTATCAATCGTTTAACTGTAGCACAGCGGCGGTTAACTTTTGATTTATTCGTATACGGGGAGGGGGGAAGCGAATTTAGGTTTGATGCCGTTTTTCCCATCAAGGCAGTAACAGAACAATGTTTTTTAACCTCAAAAAGAGGGCTTAAAAAGCGACATGTATCAATATGAGAGGTTATTTTGATACAGCGTAGTGTGACTTATGACGATCTTAATCGCTATTTTGTCTGGGGTGCAGTTTGGTTAATCGAATAAGTTGTTAACCTACTTTATTTTGTAAAATAAACAGTGATTTAAATCGCATAAATAGCATTTGTAATCGCGATAGGCTTAATCGGATTTTACCGTTTTAACTCCTGAGAGCGAGCGATTATGATGACCATAATTAAACCATATAAAGTACAAGGTTATTAACTATGACTAAGCTGACCGCCGTTGCTGTAATGCTAGCATCGATATTTTCTATTTCAACTTCTCAGGCCAGTGAGCCCATTGAAGTCATTAAGCCTGCGGTGATCACCGAGCCTGAAAAAGTTGAGCTAGGTAAAATGCTTTTCTTTGAGCCACGTCTATCAATGTCTGGTTTTATTTCTTGTAACTCATGTCATAACTTATCGCTCGGTGGCGTTGATGCTCTACCTACATCGATTGGTCATGAGTGGCAACAAGGGCCGATTAACTCGCCTACAGTCTTAAACGCTGATTATATGCTGGCGCAATTTTGGGATGGTCGTGCTGCAACTTTAAAAGATCAAGCTGCAGGTCCTATCGATAATCCAAAAGAAATGGGTTATACCCATGATTTAGCTGTAGATACTATCGCTTCAATGCCTGCATATGTTGCGCGTTTTAATGACATTTATGGTTCAAATGAAGTTAACATCGACCGTATTACAGATGCCATAGCGACATTCGAAAAAACCTTAGTGACCCCAAATAGCCCATTTGATAAATATTTAGAAGGCGATAAAAAAGCCATCTCTGCAGATGCACAAACGGGTTATCAGTTATTTAAAGACAAAGGGTGTGTCGCGTGTCATAACGGCCCAGCGGTTGGCGGCACTATGTACATGAAAATGGGCTTAATTAAACCATTCCACACAGACAATCCAGCAGAAGGGCGTAAAGGGGTAACCGGTAAAGAAGCTGATAAGTTCGTCTTTAAAGTACCAACCCTACGTAACATCGAGCTTACCTACCCATACTTCCATGACGGTAGCGTATGGAACCTAGATGAAGCGGTTAATACCATGGCCGACATTCAACTAGGGCAAAAAATGTCAGCTAAAGAAACTGCACAAATGGTTGAGTTTTTGAACAGTTTAACCGGTGAGCAGCCACAAATTATGTTGCCGATTTTACCGCCTTCAAATGCGAATACACCGCGTCCAGTGCCGTTTAAATAATAGTGCCGTTTAAATAATAATGCCTTTTAATAAAAGCGGCGTTTAAACAGTATTGAAGTCGCGATAACACTTCAGCTTAACTTTATCACTTAGCTGGAAATTATCTGAAACTCCCTCAAAACCTGCACTAGCGATAGTGCAGGTTTTTTATTTCCCTGCTATTCATTTATCAGCTAATGATTTGTTAGCTATTTATTTCGTTTAAGTCCTATTACACTGATATATAAATTCAGCAGGAAATCACTATGCTTAACATGGACTTTAGTCAGCGGGTTGTTATTGATACCAATAAGCTTCAATGGGATAAAAGCCCAGCTCAAGGGGTATGGCGTAAAAGATTGGCCAGAGAAGAAGCTGAGCGTGGTCATGCGACCAGTGTGGTGAAGTATGATGCTGGAGCAAGCTTTGCATCGCATCCGCATCCTTTAGGTGAAGAAATACTGGTACTCAGTGGGATATTTTCAGATGAAAGCGGCGATTATCCCGCTGGCAGTTATATTCGTAACCCTGAAGGCTTTAGTCATGCGCCATTTAGTGAACAAGGCTGCGAGTTACTGGTAAAGCTACATCAATTTCAAGCCTCCGATAGCGCTCAAATTCGTATCGATACTAACAATACACCATGGTCTGCTGGGCAAGGTGATTTAAAGGTGATGCCGCTGCATCAACATCTTACCGAATCAACAGCATTCGTTTTTTGGCCTGCAGGTTGCCAATTTCAGCCTCATCGTCATTTTGGTGGTGAAGAAATTTACGTTATTAGCGGTGAGTTTATTGACGAGTTAGGTCGTTATCCTGCAGGAACTTGGATCCGCAGCCCGCATTTAAGTCAGCATAATCCCTATGTTGAACAAGATACGCTGATTTGGGTGAAAGTGGGGCATTTGCTGCTGGACGAGTAAGTTACGCATTTTATAAGGACGATGGGTTAATCTTTTTATATGATGTTTATAGGATTTTTCACGCTGTTTATGACAACAATACAGGATTTAAAATGACTGAACTGACAAATACTCAAGCTGATGTTGTTAGCTTTATCGAAACACTGTCTCAAACAACTGCTGAACCCGTTCGCTTTGAAGCTACGATGGCAATCATCGATGCTCACTATGATTTCACTCCAAGCGCTTTTACTAATGGTAAACAAGCTAATGACGCTGGCGAAAACTCAGGTTCTTGTAAGCTGTTTTCGTTTGCGCAAATTCACCATTTAACCCAGCCTCAAACGCTGCAATTATTTGGTCAATATTATCGGGATGTATTAGCCATGCCTGAGGGAAAAGATCATCAAAACATTCGTCAATTTATGCTTAATGGTTGGCAAGGGATTGAGTTTAGCCAAGTGGCATTAGTGCTGAAAGCTTGATTTTTGCACTTTTTTGCTAATGAATGTCGGCGCAATTGTGGGAAGCATGTAGCAATGATTGCTGAAATTAAAGTGGTTTAATGAATCGAATCATTTAAGGGCTGAAAAGGTATTAGCCCTTAAATGATTTATCTAAGCTTGTAAGTCATTTATTGTTACAAGCTCAAGTTTTGGCAAAATTGTTGATTGATAAAATAAAAGCCTAATTTGAAAGGACTTAATACCCGCCAATTTTTAAATTTACTTATTGAAGATCAAAACTAACAATATTGGTTACGCCGCGCTCTAAAGTCACCATTCCAGAAGCATAAAATTTACCGGTATCGGCCTGTGCCTTGATATAGTAATTACCACTATTGATGGTGACTAATTTTGAATTAAAGTTCACGAATGGTTCTTCACTCAACCACCCTTCGGCTGAAACCTGATAAAGGTATTGATTGCTCTGCATCGGCGCGCCACTATCAAGGTGATAGGCTTCGAATCGAACCTTGGTCATGCCTTGAGGGTTTTTTTCTGTGCGTAATGGACGAATTTGACCAATTTCAGGGTTCATTTTTGTCGGTTTGGTTATACGGAATGTTTGACTTGTTTTTGCGTATTGCTGAGTCGGGTGCGAATAAGCTTGGTTAGTTGGTACACTCGTTGAGTTACCTTGTGCCGCTCCGGCAATGTCTGAAACTGAGTCAGCAATATTACGGATATCAGTAGTTTTACAGGCAGTCATAGCTAATATACATGTACATAGCAGTATTTTTTTCATTGGGCATTCCCTTGTGTGTTTATAATCCATTAAGCAAAATAAGGTTTAAGCATCTGAAACTATGCAATTAAAGCCTCACTTCGTCACTGACAAGTAAATTAACAATATCCCCCATTAGTGTCAATTATTGGTCATTATAAACTGTCGATGGAAGGGATAAATAAGCTTAAGTTTTTAAGCTATTTTCATCATGCCCCTAGGCGTTCAGCTTAATTTAATAGAATTGCTCTTTATTATTTTTAATTTGCTTGACCATTTTAGAGTCCGCTATGCAAACACGGCTGTATTCGTAATAACCAGCGCATCTTGTTACGCAATTGTTGCTTTAAAGGCGCCAACTCTTTAGATTTGGTCAAGATCACTTCTTTTAGGCTTTCCTTTAAAGGTTTTACAATGCAAAGCGATGTTTCTATAGCCCGTGTTAAGCAGTTTCCATTACTCATGTGGATATTGTTGTTTGGCTCGTTTATTACTCGTGGCAGCTATTATATGGTGTGGCCGTTTCTCGCGGTCATTTTATATGACAGGTTTGCGTTAAGTGCCACAGAAGTGGGATTGATTTTATCCAGTGCTGCATTGGTGTCTGTATTCACCAGTTTTATCGGTAGTGCATTGTCAGATCGTATTGGTCGGCACAAACTGATGTACATGACTGGTGTGCTTTATATCATTTCATTTTCATTGCTAGCACAAGTCGACAGCGTTAATGGTTATGTGGTGGTGATGACCTTATGTTCAATCGCGACCTCGATATGGCGACCGCTCACCTCTGCCGTTATCGGTGACATAATCCATGATAAGCAAACACGGGAATTGGCGATGCAATCATTGTATTTCATCGTCAATGTCGGCTGCGCTGTTGGGCCTATGCTTGGCATTTGGTTAGGACTAACGGGTAAGCAATCGAGTTTTTATATAACAGCCGGTGCCTTTGTGGTGTTACTGATAATGCTTTATTGGGGTTTTAGTCATCAATCAAATATTGATTCCGCTAAAAATACCGCTGATAAAGAGGCTCATTCGGGTGTAACAAAGCCTGTTGCAAAAGAGACTCGCCAGCAAGTTTTTGCCATTTTAAAACAAGATAAATTGTTTCAATGTCTAATATTGGCCAATACTTTATGCATGTTCATCTACTCGCAAATGGACAGCTCGTTGATTCAATACTTAACTCGCGCAGGGGCACCTGATTTATTGGCTTTGATATCGAGTATGATTTTTACCAATGCATTAGTGATCATTTCTACGCAGTTTATCTTATTAAAACTGATGGCTAAATATAGTTTAATTCAGCGAATTCAATTTGGATTAATTCTATTAATGTGCTCACAAGTTTGGCTAGCTTTAAATCCAGTAGACCTTTTTTGGGGCTGGATAGGGGCCGTGGTAGTGATGAGTCTTGCTGAGACGATTTTATTTCCGACCATGAATGTGCATATTGATCGCTTAGCCCCGCAACATCTTCGAGGCGCTTATTTTGGCGCAGCGTCTTTCAGTGAAATAGGCTTTGCCATGGCGCCGTTAGGAGGAGGGATCATTCTTGACCTACTCGGAGGCCCGTGGCTATTTATGATAGGGGTGGTTTTATGTGTTGTGGTTATCTATCTTTATCGGATATTAACCAGACTTTCTCGACCCAATATTGCCGAAATGAAACTGAGTTAGCCCTCTAAAATGGGTTTACTGTTTATCTACTTGTCGAGATAGTGGCGTCGTGTTTAATTTGCGCTGTTCTATATGATTAACGGCAATGATTACCTATATTCCAGTGTGTTTGGTGATATACCTTTGGTATACGGTGGTCATACATGTTCATCTTATCGCAATATATAACCGTCTTTGGAGGATAAAGTTACCAGCCTTCTACGCCTTCCATATCTGGTAGTTGATGGGCAATACCTTTGTGGCAATCAATACAGGTTTGTTCGCCGCTCTCTAAATACTTTGAGTGCATATTAGCTGCCCTATCTGATTGGCGAGTGAAGTCCATATAATCGTATTCATGACAATTTCGACATTCAAGTGAGTTATTGGCTTTTAATCGACGCCATTCATGTCCAGCAAGCTCACGACGTTTTGCTTCAAATTTTTCAGGGGTATCAATGGTGCCGACTAAGTCTGCCCAAATTTCTTTAGAAGCTTGCATTTTTCGGGCTATTTTATCAGTCCATTTATGGGGCACATGACAATCATGACAAGTCGCTCTTACGCCACTGCGATTGGTGAAATGAATGGTAGGTTTCATTTCTTCATAAACATTTTGATGACAACTACTACAGAATTCTTCAGTGCTCGACATTTCTAATGCAGTATTAAACGCCCCCCAAAATATGACACCCGCTATAAAGCCGCCGATAACTAAAAAGCCTAGGCTGTAGTGAATGCTGGGTTTTTTAATTACTCGCCACACAGTACCTAATAATGCTTTTAATTTCTCCATTGAATCACCTTATTGGAATATCGGGGCAAATTGAGTGGTGCAAATGATGTGAGGCAAATGAGTTAGAAGTATAAATATAGCTGAACAATACTAAGTGGTAGTTATTATTTACTTTCTATAGAAGTAAATGGTACCCAAATATGATGCATTATTAACGCTTAGTGTATGGTAGTTAACCTTGTCGTGACGATGAGTTCTTGTGAGGATTGATTTTTAGTATTGAGACGCTGTCACTCAGCTTTACTGCTTATTGAGTGTATTGCACAAAGCAATTACGGCCTTTTTCTTTGGCTTGATAAAGCGCTTTGTCGGCTTTTTTAACCATCGAGATCTTGTCTGAATCCGGGTTAATTTGTTCTAAATAGAATCCCACCGAGCAAGTCACATAATGTTGCCCTGCCACCTTACCATGGGGTTCTTTTAATTCTTGCCATTGGTTGATGATGTTATTGGCAAGCTCAAGGCATTGCTCTTGTGTCACTTGCGTTGAAACCACCACAAATTCCTCACCACCATATCGCGCCACAATATCAGATGATCTACGGAAGACTTTAGTTAAGTTACTGGCTTGCAACTTAATAATATTGTCTCCTTTTACGTGGCCATAGCCATCGTTGTAACCTTTAAAATAATCAAGGTCGATAATAAATACACAAATACAATTTCCTGCTCTGTTGTGCAAACTGAGTTGCTCTGAAAAGCGAGCTTCAAAAGTCCGGCGATTATATATACCGGTTAAATGGTCTATCTGACTTAATCGATTCAATTTTTTATTGGCTTTTGACAATTGTTTTAATGCCCGTTCTATTTGTAATACTCCCAGCAGACCAACAATCAAGCCTACGACAACAAAGCCTAAGCTGACGACAGTTTTATTACCATAAATAGGCTCACTGAGTACGATGGTCGCAAAACCTAACAGTACTATTAATGAATAAGGGACTGAATATTTAAATGATAAACGAAATACGAATAGGGTAAATAAGCTATACATAACAGTGCCTTCATAAGGAAAGGCAAAGGCTTCCATTTGCCAACACATTAGGATTAGCCAATAGTTGATAAAGATGAGCAACAGCATGGTGACGGCAAGTGCCATTTGGTAGAACGTTGAAAATTGCGGGTGAAAAGAGGCCAATAAAAAAGCAATACAGACAGGTAACTGCAGGTATAAACGAGAAGTGATGTATATCTCGGTTAGTGTATCAGGTACTAAGGCTAAATCTGCGACCATAAAGCTGCCAAGTAAAGCAGTGCCAATAATGACTAATAGCCTAAATTGAATAAGGCTTAAAGACGTGTTGCCTATAGAGTTGGTATGTTTGTTAATTAAACAATTTGGCATTTGTGTCATTAATTCGCGGAATATCAATATTAAAATTATGGTTATTTGATGTTAACACAAATAGTTATTGGCGGAGTAAGGCTTTATACTCTTAAGAATATCATCGGCATAGCTATTCAGTTCAATTGAGCTTTTGTCGCGATAGTGGTGGTTTTAAAAAGCTTTTTATTCAGAATTCACTCATTAAGTCATTTGGCAGTGTAACGCTTAAGTATTACTGACATATTTGCTACGCGAGTATTGCACTATCATTAGGGCTGGTCATTAGAGCAGGTCATTAGAGCAGGTCATTAGTGCAGGTATTACTCAGTTATTTGTAGCGTCATTGCTGTCGCCATGACGATGATCACAGTCAAGTTTTAAAGATGTTTTATCGCGAATGAGAAGCTATTTGACTCATGTAGAAATCATTCAAGCTAACTACCTGAGTGGTTTTTAAAAATTAAACTTATTTAAAAGGATGTAATATGAAACGCCTGCTTATAGCCTTGTTAGCGAGTTACGCACCATTTGCTGCTGCCAATGACGTGGTTCAGTGGCAAGACAATAGTTTAACTTACCTATATGGTGACGACTTTAAGGTTAATCCTGAAATTCAACAAACACTGACTTTTGAACATGTTAGCGGTTGGAGTGTTGGCGATTTATTTATGTTTGTCGATTTCACTAAATACAATGGTGAAGAAGACTTTTTAAACGGTAAAAGCGCCTATTATGGTGAATTTAGCCCGCGCTTTAGCTTCAGTAAAATGCTTGGTGAACCGGTTGAAATGGGGGTTGTTAAAGATGTACTGCTAGCAACCACCGTTGAGTTTGGCGAAGGCGATGTTGAATCATTTTTAATTGGTGCAGGTATTGATTTAGCCATTCCTGGTTTTGATTTTTTTCAGCTTAATATGTATCGCCGCTTCCCCGATGGCCGCGATGGTGATACTTGGCAAATCACCCCTGCCTGGAAAGTCACCTGGCCTGTAGGCGATTCAAATATCGTATTTGATGGTTTTATTGATTGGGTAGTTGATTCTGATGGCAGTTATGAAAAGAACTTTCATTTCAATCCACAACTTAAATATGATTTAGGTAAGCAAGTCGGTATGCGAGATAGTGCACTTTATGTGGGTATTGAATATGACTATTGGAAAAACAAGTACGGTATTAAGAGCAGCTCGGGCTTTAATACCAATCAAAATGTGACTAGCTTATTGGTAAAGTACCACTTTTAAATATGCGAGTTGAACATTGCTAAGCGATCAGGGGAGTCACAGTCAGATCCCCCTGAGTTTTGTTGTTAATGATTATATTTTAATTATCCAGTGACACTCTAATCATTCATTTTGTCCCCTGACATCCCCTCTAATAGTTGCCCATAAATAAGCCCTAAACATTTTAGTTTTTAACGGACTGCTAAATTGCCATTAATTGCAGGCTTGAGGAAAGTGTTAGCTAACATGTCTATACTCAAAGAGCATGATTTTTTACTAGTGAGTAGATATGGCCTTAACAAACCCCTTAGCTCCACACGATTTATTGGTGTTTTTTAGCGCGGATAACCCTCTTTTGCAGTTTACGATTGATACGCTTCCGGTGCCGATTTTTTACAAAGATGTGAATGGGGTTTATTTGGGCTGTAATCGGGCTTTTGAAGACTTCATAAAAATATCGAGACAACAACTGGTGGGGTTTAGCGTATATCAATTGTTTGATAAAGCCTTGGCGGATAGTTACCAACAAGCGGATCAAGCCTTGTTTGATAATCCTGGGGTGCAAATTTATGAAAAAGAAATTCGCACCAATAGCGGAGATATTGTGTTTGTAAAATTTCACAAAACCAGCTTTTTTGATGCGGAAGGTAATGTGGCTGGTTTAATCGGAGTAATATTCGATATAACCGAACAAAAAGCCTTAGTAGCCAAATTGACTCAACATGCCACTTTTGATGACTTAACAGGCTTTTATAATCGCCGTGAAGGCGCGGCTATCGCGGTAGAAAACATGGTATTAGCGGTAAATGGCGAAATTGAGTTTGGGGTGATCATGCTGGATGTTGACCACTTTAAACGTGTAAATGATCAATTCGGTCATGGCGTTGGAGATCTGGTCTTGCAACATATCGCTGCCATTATTAAGCAATCAAATTCGCCTGAAACCACAGTAATTCGATGGGACGGTGAAGAGTTTCTTATGTTAATCAAAGCGCCTCTTAGCGATACTGTTGCTAGCCGCTCTAATGATGAGCACGATTTTAAACATGACATGCTCGTCATTGCTAACGATATTCGTGAGGCTGTTGCTTCAACGCCAATTAAACTCGACTCGCAACTTGTTCATCTTAGCATTAGCTGTGGGGTGAGTTGTTATACGAAGCAAAGCTTACGCGCACTCATTAATGAAGCTGATGAACTTTTGTATCAAGCTAAAAATAACGGCCGTAATCAAGTTTGCGGTTAATTTAGCGCTATGACCGCAAACTTATAACAAGCAGGACGATAGCGTTTTCTGAGGTATTCTTTTCATACAATCGCTTTCGTATTTCGGGCTGAACAAACTTATTCCTCAATCTTTACTCCATAAACCTTAACCCACACACCTTACGCCATACTCCACATGCCATCGTTTTAGCAGACTAGCTTCAAAATTATTGAGTTCAAGGGAGGGTTACAGACTGTCTCGCAGATTAAGCTTTTTATCAATAACGCTAGTTGTTGCATAAAGGTTAAATGACGTTTACCTTAAAATATGTGATTAAAAAATAATAAAAATTTAGCTTAGCAGTTCTTGTGCTAACGAGAACTCGATAACAAAGTTGAACTTAAGACGGAGAAAGTCAGCTGCAACTGACTCATAAAATAATAATGGACTCAAACATGATTAAGGTAATACAGATTTATTTTATCCCCGCAGCGGTATTTCTGTCAGTGCTTATTGGTGGTGGTTATGGGACGGGCAGAGAGGTTATCGAGTTTTTTACCCAATACGGCCAAATGGGAGGCGTATTAGCCATATGCACGGCAACGGTAATTTTTGCAATAGTATTAGGAATAACCTTTGAATTTGCACGGGTGTTTAAGGTTTATGATTATCGCCATTTCTTTAAGAAATTAATTGGGCCTTTTTGGGTTGTATTTGAAATCTTATACATCTTACTGTTTTTGTTAGTGCTGGGGGTGGTGAGCGCCGCTGCGGGTAACACTTTGCAAGAGCGCTTTGATGTGCCTGCCACAATAGGGCTAATTTTAATGCCAATATTGGTAGCTTTGTTTGTGCTTTTTGGGCGACTGGTGGTTGAGAAGGCGTTAGCCTTGTGGTCAGTGCTGATGTACGGGGTATTTATTACTTATTTCGTCATTGTGGTTGGCCAATCTGATACGGATTTATTAGCCGCTACTGCGCTAACGGATATTGAGCCAAGCTGGTGGTTTGGCGGCGCATTGTATGCGATGTATAACTTGGCGATTGCCCCAGGGTTATTATTTTCTACCCGCGATATTGTAACTCGGCAGCAGGCTTTCGTGTCAGCTGCGATTGCCGCAGTTGCTATTATGATCCCGGCGTTGCTGTTCCACTTAAGTTACAGCGTTGGCTATCCTGATGTATTAGATAAACCGCTGCCCAATTATTGGATGATCCAGCAATTTGCCCCCGATTGGCTGTTAATGCTATTTATCATCGCTTTGTTTGGCACGCTTATCGAAACCGGTGTCGGCTTAGTGCAAAGTGTTATTGAACGTATCCCTGCCACCAGTGATGAGGCTAATGCAAAGCCTTGGTTAAGAGCGCTCATCGCCTTCGGTACAGTGTCATTGGCTGCATTGCTTGGCACCATAGGCATTGTCGATCTCATAGGTAAAGGTTACAGCTTGATGTCTTACGGATTTGCATGTGTTTATGTGCTGCCAATATGTACCCTTGGTGTTTATAAGGTGGTTAAAGCAGGCAATGGTGGGGCGCTAGAAATGCCACTGAATGAGGTTCAATAACAATAAAGTTTATTCTTCATCGCATGTGTCGAGTTAGATGCCTATATCGTCATTTTAGATGGCGTAACAGGCGCTATTAACACAGCGGGAACATTAATCAAAACGGACTGTTAAGCCTATTCAGTGCATCTTTCAGCATGAGGTTAAGAGCGAACTCTGTCGCTCTTGACTCTAGATTCTATCTCTTAATTCTTAATTCTTAACTCCTAGCACCTAACGCCGATATAGACTGTCACTCTAGTATTATTGCTTTATTTGACGAACTTGGGATTAACCTAAGTATCGTTTCATATACCTAAAGCTGGGCTAGCTTAACTGACGGCAGCATTATTGGCTGCAGCGCGAGCGGAGACAATACGCGCTCGAAGTTGGTCATAGCACCAATTGTATATAATCGCGTATATCAAGAAGAATACCACCACCCCAATGTTCATCATAAACACCGTCCAGAAATCTAACTGCAACACCCACATCATAAAGGGCTGTGTGGCAAAAATAAGACCAAACTCAAAACCTAGACCATGACCTAAGCGCATTTTAAGGGTGCGTTTAATACGGTTATGACCAAATATATGGTCAAAGCCTAAGTTGTATGCATAATTCCAACTCATTGCAATTAGCGATAAGCCTACCGCTAAGCCTGTAGCAGACTTTGGGCCCGCATCAGTAAATAAAGTTGCGGCGCCGATAACAAATGCTAAAGCAATCGCTTCAAATAATACGCTGTGAAAAATGCGCTCTTTGGTGTTCATGGTCATTCTCATTTCTGTTGGGTAGTGGTTCTTGGTTGCTAAAGTTATCATTAATGACAAAAGAATAAAGTGAGTGACTACCTTAAAAAGTGATAGATAAAATGTAAAACAGCTTGGAATATTGTTGTAGCAGCCCAGTAAGGGGGATTTTCAGCCTTTTGCAAAAGAAGTTTCACACTAAACCTATGAGAAATCCCCGGCGTTAATGTGGCTTAGCGATGTCATCGTTGACGTCTTAAATCATTAAAGCTCACGAGACTGTGGCATTATTAATAGGAAGCTATTCAATAGGATTTTATAAATCGAGTTTTATAAATAGGGAGCAATATGCAACTCCCTACTCATTTAGGAGGATAAGCTAGTTTTAGTTAAGCGGAGTACTGACTCGCTTTACGTGAGTAACGCTGCTGAAAACTAAATGGACTCATTTTCAAGGTGCGAATCGCATCAACCCAGCCAGCTACCATAGGCACCAGTGTCCAGCTAAACACTAAGTACAAGCTACCCTTGAGATACTGACCTAAATAGAATTTATGCAAACCTAAGCCTCCAAACAGCACACTAAACCATATTGCAAGCTTCTGATTTTTGATGCGAACATCTGGGTCGACGCCACCGAGGGCATCTAAACCTAGCGCGGCATGACATTGTGGGCAAGTCACTTGGTTAAGGTCGATTTTTTGGCTGCACTGTGGGCAATTAATCTGTTGCATCGCAAACTCCAATGGTCAATATCGCTGATAAGGCATTATGGGTACAAGTGTGCGCTGAACAAAGGTGCATAGTTCACAAAACGAAAATAAAGCCAAAATCTAATAAGCTTTTAAGGTCTCTAGGCAAAGGCTAGCGGATTTACAAATGCTTTTTTGATAGGTGATTAACTTGACCACTTCACATCAGTCATCCTCAGGGCTGTGTGGCAAAAATAAGACCAAACTCAAAACCTAGACCATGGCCTAAGCGCATTTTAAAGGTGCGTTTAATGCGGTTATAATTAACATGGCCACCTAATTAACAGACATGTTAAGTGTTTACGGGGGAGTATTTAGCGTCAGACTTCATTTGAATTTGAATAGCCATATAAGTCATCGCAATCCAAGTATAAAGTCGTTACGTTACTTTTTAACAATGAGTGGCATGTTAAGTTCATGCTGTTTTTCCCACCATTTCCAGTGAAACAAACTCTTTGGAAATAACATTGATGCTTCTAAATTGGTATCACTGCAACCCGCATATCAACAACGAACACACAATAAAGCTGATAACGGGAAGCAGAAGCAATGAGATTAATGGGTCTGCTAAATTAAGTAACATCATTAAATCCATTCATTAGTCCTCATTACTTACTAATGCTGTATCTGACTCTGTTACTGATTCAGTCAACTCAAGAGAGGTACTTAGCTCAAATAGTTGCTCTGCGATTTTACTATGCAGATTCAAAGTAATTTCTTGTTTCGCAGTTTGTAGCATTTCTGTGGTTGCTTCAGTAAAACGTGTTTCTAATGCACTCACGACATCAGCACTACTCAATTCATTTGCTTGAGCGCCAATACTTGCTGTTGCAATAACGGCAATTAACGCTAATTTTTTAAATGTACGGTTAGTTTTTGTAGATGCTGAACGAGCTACTAAATTTGTATTTGAGGTTGAGTTAAACATGGTGTATTCCTTTTCAATTATGGGGTACACCTAGGTTATTACAAGCTGCGTGCCAAGTTTGGGGTAATCGCTTAACTGACTAATTTAAAATGATTTTAAATAGTTTTAATCAAAAGCAAATCAAAACATATTCAATTTACACCTGTGTGATAAATAAACAGTTAGTCATTTTAACCACCTAAATAGTGAGTTTAGCTAACTCTTAATTAGCAAACCGCAAATACAAAAATAGCGCCTTTAATGAGACGCTTTTTTATGTTCAAAAATAGCTTAATCAGTAGTGATATGGAAAGAAGTAGAAATAAGAAGGGTCAAAATCTGACCCTTCTTATTTTGGCCTTACGGCCAAGGTAAGTCGTGACGCTTCGCCCACACCAGACCAAAAGGGGAAAAGCGCTTGTTCCCCTTTTGGATAACCCCCAGCGCCCCGACGAAGTGTTATTCCTAATGCTAATTTAAGTGAATTGACTACCGCCTCAGATTCGCCATCCATGGCTCAACTGAGGCTATCTCGGCATCCATGCCGAGCTCACGTCAATTCACTTAACGCATTCGGACACTTCCAACGGGGAATTACTCAGCGTCTGACTTCATTTGAATTGATGGGGTTTAGATTAAGTTTACTCTGACCCCACTTATTTGAAAAAGTTGATAACAACGGCAAGTGTTAATAATCAATATCAATACCAAGTAACTGCAGAAGATGCTAATGTTTCAGATCAGCTGAGGTTCTTCTTCAATACCGTGCCAAGCGGTGCGCAACTTGATAGTGTAAGAAAGTACATTAGACTTTTGAAAGTGATGAATATGAAAACAAGAATTCCCAATGTCCATGACTTATATGTAGATAATCATAACAAAGAAGGAGTTAATCTATATATAAAAGGCTCAGTCACTGAAGCGCTGCTGGCAGATATTAAAGATAGAAATATAACAGCATTAACATTAGATGTTGGTGATTTTGGCTCGCTGAGTTTTATTCATTCCTTTAGCGATAGCATTCAAAAATTGAGGGTTTCAGCGCAGAATGTTGACTGGAAGTCTCTTGCTGCCCTTAAAAATTTGAAGGTGTTAAGAGTAAGTGGTGACAAAAACCTTGATTTCGACATTAGCTGTTTTAAAAAGCTGGAGGTTTTACAGTTTCAAGGTAACTGCTTTAAAAGTTCAATCAGTCAGCTATATAGTTTGAAGCAGTTAAGAATCAATAATTGGTCAGAAGTGGACTTTAGTCTGCTATCTAATCTATCAAAGCTTGAAAAAGTAAGACTAGTCGATGCTCTAAAGTTAACGACGCTTAATGGGTTACAGTGTCAAAATTTACAGTGGCTGATGATTGATAGATCCCCTAAATTAACCTGTATTAATGCATTGCTAGACGCTAAAGAACTTCGATGTCTTGAATTCATCAGTACCAAAGCAATAGAGTCTTACAACGCACTCCAAAACTGTCATGCTATCTTTTCACTTGAACTGATTAAGTGTAGGCCAATTAGAAGCTTATCAGCATTTAGGCATATGCAACAACTACAATGGTTTGGCTTTGGCAATACCTTGGTTGAAGACTTTGACTTAACTCCTCTGTTTGACTTTTCATTACTTAAAAAATGCACATTTAAGAATCATGCTGATTACAATCTAACGCAGAGATCGCTCAATAAGGCATTGAAAGATAAGTGGGGTGAAAGTGTTGACGATTCCGACCATGATAGTTTCTATAAGCCGTTCGTTGTGTAACGAGATGTAAGTACATAGACACCCATAGTTAATGGTGGGTCAGAATAAACTAATCCAAACACCGCCGCAGTCTCCAACTACCCCCATTCCAAGTTGCTGAAATACGTAGATAAAAATACCGTATAGCCATCATGGTCTTTCTCGTGCATCCATGCACTTCAAGACATTCAGGCATCCTGCCTATCAGATGATGGCTAAGGCTCAGGGGGACATGGTCGCGCTTTAGCATCCATGCTACTGCGACATGAGTACATCCATTTACTTCAGATACCCATCTGAGCCGTTAGGTCTTATTTTTAACATGAGGATTGGAGTATGAGGCTTATTCGCTTTGAAAGCACAACTTGGTTGGGGCGGCAGGGGTGATTCAAGAGGGGGATTGCTGTTGATCCCCATCTTGGCCAGTGCAGGATGGAACCCTGCGATCTACATCCAAACGAAGTTTGGAATCCTAATAAAGAGTAACCAGTGATTACTCAACATCACTCTCTATTCAGGGTCATAGTCCAACACTGGTGATAACCACTTCTCTGCTTCTGCCAAGCTCATTCCCTTACGTTCAGCATAATCCTCAACTTGATCTTTACCAATATTGGTCACGCCAAAGTAACGTGATTTAGGATGGGCAAAGTACCAACCTGATACCGCAGCGGTTGGGAACATGGCATAACTTTCAGTGATATTAAGGTCGATAGTTTCATCGGGTTTTAGTAAATCCCATAACAAGCCTTTTTCAGTATGATCAGGACAGGCTGGGTAACCAGGTGCTGGGCGAATACCTTTGTATTTTTCACGAATAAGGGCTTCGTTATCCAATACTTCATCTGCAGCGTAACCCCAAAACTCTTTTCGTACCCGTTCATGCATACGCTCTGCAAAGGCTTCAGCTAAACGGTCGGCTAGGCACTTAAGCATAATGGCGTTGTAGTCATCATGGTTGGCTTCAAAACGTGCCACATGTTCATCAATGCCGTGGCCTGCGGTGACAGCAAAGCCGCCCATGTAGTCGGCGACGCCTGAGTCTTTTGGCGCGACAAAATCAGATAAACAGAAGTTGTCATTGCCCACACGTTCAAGCTGCATCCGCAAGTGATGGGTGGTCATTTCAACCGTGGTGCGTGTTTCATCTGTGTATAGCTCAATGTCGTCATGGTTAACGGTATTGGCAGGGAATAAGCCAATGACCGCTTTGGCAGTAAGCCATTTTTCACTGATGATGGTTGCAAGCATGGCTTTACCATCGGCATAGAGCTTACGGGCTTCTTCACCGACAATTTTGTCATCTAAAATTTCAGGGAAGTGACCATGCAGCTCCCAGCTTCTGAAAAACGGCGTCCAATCGATGCGATCCACTAGATCTTCTAGTGGGTAATCATCAAATACTTGGCGGCCCAATTTGTTCGGTTTAAATGGGGTGTAGTTATCCCAATCGTGTTTACAGCGGTTTTCACGGGCAGCGTCAATTGACACTATGGTTTTGCGTTTGGTTTGTGATAACCGCTTTTCACGCATGATGTCGTATTCAGCATAGGTTGCATCAATGGTGGGCTGGCGAGTGTCGTTATTTACCAGTTTTGACACCATAGGCACTGCGCGCGAGGCATCGGCAATGTAAATTGCACCATGTGGATAATGTGGGGCAATTTTTACTGCGGTATGAATTTTCGAGCAGGTTGCACCACCAATAATCGCCGGAATGGTTAACCCTTCTCGGTGGAAGGTTTTGACGTTATGTACCATTTCATCAAGGCTTGGGGTAATAAGCCCTGACATACCAATAATATCAATATTGTGCTCTTTTACGGCTTCGAGGATTTTTTCAACTGACACCATGACGCCTAGGTCGAACACTTCAAAGCCGTTACAGGCTAGCACCACGCCGACAATGTTTTTACCGATATCGTGCACGTCACCTTTTACGGTAACCATTAAAATTTTACCGTTTGATTGACCTTCAACTTTTTCCGCTTCAATGTATGGGTTTAAATAAGCCACGGCTTTTTTCATTACCCTAGCCGATTTAACGACTTGCGGCAGAAACATTTTGCCTGAGCCAAATAAGTCACCGACCACATTCATCCCATCCATTAATGGCCCTTCAATCACATCAAGTGGGCGGGTGGCAGCGGCGCGCGCTTCTTCGGTGTCTTGGTCGATAAACTCAGTAATGCCTTTCACTAAGGCGTGGGATAAGCGCTCATTAACGGGCAGACTACGCCAAGCTAAGTCTTCCTTTTTAGCCACTTGTTTGCCGTCACCACGAAAACGCTCAGCAACATCTAGTAGTTGCTCAGTATTGCTTGAGTCGGCAACGGGGCAAGGTAAATTCAGTACCACATTTTCGACTTTTTCTTTTAAGTCTTTGTCGATGTCATCAAATATGGCTAACTGACCTGCGTTAACGATACCCATGTCCATGCCCGCTTGAATCGCGTGGTATAAAAACACCGCATGAATGGCTTCGCGGACTGGGTTGTTACCACGAAACGAGAACGAGACGTTTGACACACCGCCAGAAATCATTGCATGGGGTAGAGTGGCTTTAATGTCTTTAATGGACTCAATAAAATCGACGGCGTAGTTATCGTGCTCGTCAATGCCGGTGGCAATGGCAAATATATTCGGGTCGAAAATGATGTCTTCTGGGGCAAAGCCAACCACATCAACCAGTATGCGATAGGCGCGGGTACAGATTTCGGTTTTACGGGCGCGGGTATCGGCTTGGCCATCTTCATCAAATGCCATCACAATAGCGGCTGCGCCATAGCGTTTCACTAAGGTGGCTTGCTGAATAAAGGCTTGTTCACCTTCTTTCATCGAAATGGAGTTAACAATCGACTTGCCTTGAACGCATTTAAGGCCAGCTTCAATCACGTCCCATTTTGATGAGTCGATCATGATAGGCACCCGAGAAATATCAGGCTCTGAGGCGATTAAGTTCAAGAACTTTTTCATCGACTCGACGCCATCAAGCATACCTTCATCCATGTTGACATCGATGATTTGTGCGCCGTTTTCAACTTGCTCACGCACGACATCTAGGGCCTCTTCAAACTTTTCTTCTTTGATTAAGCGCAGGAACTTGGCTGAACCTGTAACGTTGGCACGCTCGCCGACGTTAACAAATAATGAGTTGCCATCAATGGTTAATGGCTCAAGCCCTGATAAGCGACAGGCAACGGGAATATCAGGTATGACACGTGGCTCATGGCTGATAACGGCATCGCGAATAACGCTAATGTGCGCGGGTGTACTACCACAACAGCCACCCACAATATTGAGCATGCCTTCCCGTGCCCAATCACTGATCACTTCGGCCATTTCTTCTGGGGTTTCATCGTAACCACCAAACTCATTAGGTAAGCCAGCGTTAGGGTGGGCAGAAACATAACATTCTGCAATCCGTGATAACTCTTCAACGTAGGGACGCAACTCTTTTGGGCCAAGGGCGCAGTTAAGGCCAATGGATAATGGTTTGATATGGCGCAGTGAGTTGTAAAAGCCTTCGGTGGTTTGCCCTGTTAGGGTACGACCTGAAGCATCAGTAATGGTGCCTGAAATCATTACAGGTAGCCGATCACCAATTTGATCAAACACTAATTCGATGGCAAATAATGCGGCTTTGGCGTTGAGGGTATCAAAGATGGTTTCGACCATGATGATATCTGCGCCGCCATCAATTAATGCACGGGTTGATTCAACATAGGCTTCGACTAATTGATCAAAAGTGATATTACGAAAACTGGGGTCGTTTACATCTGGGCTGATAGAGCAAGTGCGGTTGGTTGGCCCAAGCACCCCTGCAACATAGCGTTTAATACCCGTTTGCGCAGTAACGTCATCAGCGGCTTCACGGGCAACTTTGGCGCCTTCAAGGTTAATTTCTGCTGACAACGACTGCATGTCGTAATCGGCCATAGCAATCGTGGTGGCATTAAAGGTATTGGTTTCAATAATGTCAGCACCCGCTAACAGGTATTTAGTGTGGATATCTTTAATGATTTGGCGTTGGCTTAGCACCAACATGTCGTTGTTGCCTTTTACGTCACAGTGCCAGTCTTTAAAACGCTCACCACGATAGTCGGCTTCTTCCAGTTTGTAGTCTTGAATCATTGTGCCCATGGCACCATCGAGGATAACTATGCGCTGTTTTAGCGTATTTGTAAGTTGTTCAAGTACCTGACTGTAGGAAGTCGACTTCGCCATAACGTATTACCTTAATTGCTTTTATGCTAATCACTTAATCGAGCGTTAAATAACACGCTAACTTAAGTAGTTAGTGGATTGTGTTAACGGTTTTAGATGAAATAAGCATACCTTTATTTATGCTTTTATAGGGCAGAATAATGCGAAATCCCCTGTAATAAAATTCATCTTAAAATATTTTGTTTGGACATTTAAACGTATAGACGTCCATAATACGTTTAAATAGATTGTAAGAGCAAGCCCATTGCTCACACTAAAAACATAAGCCAATTGAAACGGCCGATGGAGTCTCCTTAGATGAAGCAAGCTAAGATAATATTGTTACGCCATGGCCAATGTGAGGGCGGCAGTATTTTGCGGGGTAAAACCGATGTGGCGCTAACTGATTTGGGGCTAACGAACATGCACCAGAGTGCGGCTAAGCTAGGGCTATTAGGTTGTTTGCCATCACTGCAGCTATACAGTTCGCCTTTGGTGCGCTGCCATGCGTTTGCCGCTGAATTAGCGCAGCAGTTAAACCAAGTGAGTGCTGATTTAGCTTTACAGGTTGAGATAATGTCTCAATTACAGGAAATTGATTTTGGCTTGTGGGACGGAAAAAGCTTTGCAGAGCTTTATCAGCATAGCGCTAAAGCGTTAGATGCCTATTGGGATAACCCTTGGGAGCATGGCGCGCCCCAAGCTGAGCCCATGGCTGAATTTGAACAAAGGGTGGCGCAGGCTTTTGCGCAAATAACCTTGCAAGCTTACAACTTGGCTGAAGCTCATACTGCTGAGGCTAATAGTGCTAAGGCAACAGCATCAGCCACTGCTCTGGTAGTGACTCACGGTGGAGTTATCCGTCATATTATCGCTTTGGTGTTAGGGCTTGAGCGCTGTAAAGGGCTATATGGACAACTGAATATAGATTATGCCGCGACGGTAACCATTGATGTGTTTTGGCCTGAAGCTGATGATAAATCGACTAAACCCGTCTATCGTTTAAACTGGAATAATTAGTTTTAGCCTAAAATTAGCAGAAAAAACTAACTTCACTTAGGCAGATATACCGTACAATATAAGCCGCATTTATTAAGTGCAATAAAATTTCAAATTAAGTCAATTTAGCTGCAGTTGAGTGCTTGTGTGAAATGCTTTAAGCAACACCAGTATCAAGCGGTTCGCTAAATGAGTAGGGAATCGAGAACTAGCCTAAATGCTGTTTAGCTCGAACTGTACCCGCAACTGTAAAATAGCATCTCATCACTTGTAAGATAAGTGATTAATGAATGCCATTAAGTCAGATACCTAGCTTAGTTTTTCTTGCTGAATTAGCAGCACCTAACAACAACTTGAGCGGGTAACTCAGGCGGAGTTTGTATCGTGATCAGTATTAAAACCCCAGATGTGGCTAAACATGCCTCTTGGATAACCGCAGGGGTAGTATCTTGACTACTGCGGCATTAACAGTTGATCAGCTAAGCTGGTCAGTTGCAGACAATGAGATCCTTTCTCAAGTCAGTTTTGCCTTGCAACGTGGTGAAATGCTAGGGCTTATTGGCCCTAATGGTGCGGGTAAATCCAGCTTACTGCGCTGCTTGTATCGCTATATCACCCCTGATGCTGGCAAAATCAGCTTATTTGGCGACAATATTAATGGTTTTTCTCATAAACAATTGGCCACTAAGGTTGCCGTTGTGCAGCAAGAGTCACCCCATTATTTTGATATGACCACCCATCAACTGGTTTCTATGGGCTTAACGCCCCATAAAGGCCTTTTTGAAACCAATACCCAAGCAGATGCAGATGATATTGCCAAGGCGCTGGCTAAAGTGGGTCTTGAGCACAAAGCCTTGCAGCAATATGAGCAGTTATCTGGCGGTGAAAAACAGCGGGCATTAATTGCACGGGCTATCGTGCAAAAGCCGCAGTTATTGATCCTTGATGAGCCGACTAATCATTTAGATATTCGCTATCAAATCCAAATTCTTGAGTTGGTTAGGCAACTTGGCATTAGCGTGATTGCCTCTATTCACGATCTTAATTTAGCCAGCGCAATGTGCGATAGATTGCTGTTACTTGATCAAGGAAAGTGCATCGCTCAAGGTTTACCTGATGAAGTATTAACAGAAACCATTTTGGGGAACGTGTTTGATGTTTGCTGCCAAATATCAAGTCACCCACAGCACGGTAAACCGTTAATTACTTATTTTTATGGTTATCAAAGTCATTATGACAATGCTAATCAAAACACTTGTCAAAGCTCGCAGCAAAACGCATATCCAAGCTCTGAACAAAAACATGGCCAATCAAACCACGGGCAGGGCGATAAATGACAGCCATTGATGCCACACAATCAGTGAAGCTAGCAAAGCAGATGAGTTTAAGTTTTAAGCATAAGCTACTGCTGTTTGTTACTGCCATAGTGACCTTAGTTACTCCAATCGCCGCGGCAAGTTTCGGCGCAGCCAATATCAGTTTTGAACAAGTCGTTAGCTTGTTTGCTAATCTGGCATTAGGTACAGGTGAAACAGATTCACTAACGCAGCGGATTGTGTTTGAGCTGCGTTTTCCAAGAATTATTTTAGCCTTTGTGGCAGGCGCAGGTTTGGCGCTTGCGGGCAGTGTATTGCAAACGGTGACACGTAACCCGTTGGCGGATCCCTATTTATTTGGTATTAGCTCTGGGGCGTCATTTGGGGCGGTATTAGTGCTGAGCTTTTTTGGCAGCCAAGGCTTAGTGCTGCAATGGTTAGCAGAGTCTTCTGGTCATCTTGCCAATGCCATTTTACGTTCAGGCTTATTCAGTAATGATGCCTGGTGGTCTTGGTCATCCATTAGTTTACCAATTGGCGCTTTTATTGGTTCGAGTTTATCTGTGCTGTTGGTATTAGGTTTATCTGGTTTTGGTCGTGCTAGCCAAGTTGAGCGGATGCTATTGTCTGGGGTGGCCACCTCTTTCATGTTCGGCGCGCTAACCAGTTTGGTACTGTATTTTTCAAGCCCTCAAGCGGCGGCTTCAGTATTATTTTGGAGTTTGGGCAGCTTTGCTAAAGCTAGCTGGGCAGGCCTGGTTATCCCATCTGTGGTGGTAGTTTGCAGCATATTAATTATTTTAGCTTTTAAGCGTCAGGTATTAGCCATTCAAGCGGGGGATGAAACGGCGCACTCCTTAGGGGTTAACGTCGCCAAAATTCGCTTAGCAATGCTTATTTTGTGTTCATTAATTACCGCCACGCTGGTGGCAAGTTGCGGCGGCATTGGCTTTGTTGGCTTGATGATCCCTCATACCGTGCGGCTGCTCTATCCTGGGCAACAACCTATTATGATGACGGCATTAGTCGGCGGCATATTTATGGTATGGATTGATGTATTAGCCCGTTGTTTATTAGGCAACCAAGAGTTGCCGGTAGGTATTATCACTGCCGCAATTGGTAGTGTATTTTTTCTTTTTGTATTACGTCATCGTCGATGAGATTGCAGTTTTGGAGAGTAAGGGATGTTTGCGGTAGATCCAGTTAGTCATAAATTTGATGATCAAATACAGCATAAAATTAATCAGAAAACTAAGCCGCTAGGGGCGCTAGGGTTACTCGAAACGCTAGCAATGCAGATTGCACAAGTGCAACTGTCGCCACAAGCTAATATGAAACCAAAGTACAATATTAGGCATAAGTTGAGTATTAATAAGCCTGCTATGTTGGTGTTTGCTGGCGATCATGGTATTTCTGCTCATGGGGTATCGATTGCCCCCAGTGAAGTTACTCAACAAATGGTGGCTAACTTTGCCAATGGCGGCGCTGCGATTAATGTCTTTTGCCGTCAAATGGGTTTAAACCTTGAAGTGATTGATTGCGGCATGTTGCAGCCAGTTGATGACCCTCGTATTACTCAGCATCGTTTAGGCAATGGCACTCAAGCAATTCATCAAAAAGCGGCCATGAGTTTATTAGCGGTTAAAGATGGCTTTAGCTATGCAAGTGAAGTGGTGCAACGTCACTATGATTCAGGTTGTAACCTGATTGCGCTTGGTGAAATGGGCATTGGCAATACCTCGTCAGCTGCGGCGATTATGGCCGCATTATTAGGCTTAGATATTAAAGAGTGTGTCGGCCGAGGTACGGGGATTGATGATAGTGCCTTTGCCCTTAAAACCGAGTTATTGGGGGTAGCGCTTAACCTGCATAGAAGTAAATTTACCGATCCGGTTAATGTACTTGCCTGTGTTGGCGGCTTTGAAATTGTGCAAATGACAGGCGCTATTTTAGCGGCCGCTGAGAAAAAGATGCTGGTGGTTATTGATGGCTTTATTGCAACCGCAGCGGCATTAGCCGCAGTTAAATTACACCCTGATGTAAAAGATTACTTAATTTTTGCTCACCAATCAGATGAGCAAGGCCATATTAAAATGCTAGCCGCAATGGATGCTAAACCACTATTGCAATTAGGGTTTAGACTAGGTGAAGGTACAGGCGCTGCGCTATCACTGCCAATCATTGAAGCGGCGGTGAACTTCTACAATGATATGGCTAGTTTTGAAAATGCCGGCGTAAAGTCAGTGGTGTAATTGCGTTGTTAATCGAGAAGTAAATCGAGAAGTAAATCGAGCAGAAAATATTAACGCTGTGATAGGCAATTAGCTGTAATAGCCAATTAAAGGAAACGTCATGGAGCAACAGTCGTCATCGGAGGGGGCAAAAAATCAGTCTGATGAAACTGATTATCAAGCGCCTAAAAGTGGAAGTACACTAAAAAAACAACTGAATTTATTGCTTATTGCGTTAAGCTTTTTTACTCGAATTCCTGTGCCTGCTTGGGTTGAGTTTGACAGTGAAAAGCTCAATCAAGCTAGTCGCTATTTTGGCGTAATTGGGCTATTAGTTGGCAGCTTAAGCGCAGCGGTATTTTGGGCTAGTCAGTTTGTTTTGCCTAATGGCGTAGCAGTGATCTTGGCGATGATCACTGGCGTATTAATTACTGGAGGCTTTCATGAGGACGGCCTTGCTGATACCGCTGATGGCTTTGGTGGTGGCTGGAAAGTAGCTGACAAACTGCGCATTATGAAAGATTCAAGAATAGGCACTTATGGCACCTTAGCCTTGGTACTTTGCCTATTATTAAAGTGGCAATTGTTAGTCGAAATTGCCCTTTATAGCCCGATTAATGCGGTCATAGCGATTGTTGTAGCCCATGGTTTAAGCCGTGTACTTGCAGGGAGCATTATCTTTTCAGGCCAATATGTTACTGAAGATGATGGCAGCAAATCAAAACCTCTGGCGCAGCATCAGCACATCAATGACCTATTGATCCTATGCTTAAGTGGCTTTGTGGTACTGGCCTGCTTAAACGGTGTAATCGCCTTTGGGTTGTTATTGCTATTAGTGTTATTACGACAAGTCTTGATATGGGGCGGAAATCGTCAAATTGGCGGCTATACCGGTGACACTTTAGGGGCCGCACAACAGATTGCTGAACTGGTTTGTTATGGCGCTATTTTAGTTATAGGTTTAAATTAAGTTTTTGAAGAGTTTTTTTAGCTTAGATGAATGTTAATAAAGGAAAAACTGCATGATCCATCTGGTTCTTGGTGGTGCCCGATCAGGTAAAAGCCGTTATGGTGAATCCCTTGCTGAGCCTTTTGCTTTGCAAGGGCATCGTTGCGTCTATATCGCCACAGCAACCGCACTTGATGATGAGATGGAGCAGCGAATTTTACGTCACAAACAAGATAGAGACGATTCAAATATTGATTGGGAGTTGATTGAAACACCGTTGGCTGTCGCTCATACCTTAGTAAAATATGACTCCCCGAATACGGTACTGTTTGTCGATTGCCTGACGCTGTATTTAACCAATCATTTAGTGGCCAGTGAAGAGACTCACCGTGATGGTGTTGATGATTTATGGCAACAGCAAAAGCAGGCGTTATTGGCATGTTTACCCACCCTTGAAGCGCAGGTGATATTGGTCAGTAATGAAGTTGGCTCGGGCATTGTGCCACTTGGGGAATTAAGCCGCCGTTTTGCCGATGAAGCCGGTTGGTTAAACCAAGACGTTGCCAAAATTGCTGACAAGGTCACCTTAGTGGTTGCAGGTTTGCCCGTTGAACTTAAACGCTAAGCGGGTGTTTAGGCTAATTCCTCACAACAAAGATCGGATATGCATTGATAAAAATGCCAATACGTTATTCATTTTCTCTAATATCACTGCATAGCTGTAACTGCTTAAATGACAGATAAAAATCAACCATGACTCAAACTAAAACTATAACTAAGACTAGCGCTAACAATACGGCCAAATCTGCCCATAACTATCAAGCCGGAGCGGCTAAAACCTTAATGGTGCAAGGCACCACGTCAGATGCGGGTAAAAGCACCCTAGTTGCGGGTCTATGCCGGGTGTTTGCTCGTCAAGGTATTAAGGTCGCGCCATTTAAACCGCAAAATATGGCATTGAATAGCGCAGTTACCGCAGATGGTGGCGAAATTGGCCGTGCCCAAGCATTGCAAGCCGTGGCGTGTAAGCTTGAGCTGCATACGGATTTTAACCCAGTATTATTAAAGCCAAGCAGTGATACTGGCTCTCAAGTGATTATCCACGGTAAAGCCTTGACCACATTAGAGGCGAAAGCCTTTTTTGGCCCTGAAAGTCGTCACTATAAAACCCTCGCTATGGATGCGGTATTACAGTCTTTTGAGCGCTTGACCCAGCAATATCAGCTGGTGGTAGTTGAAGGTGCAGGTAGCCCTGCAGAAATCAATTTGCGCGAAGGGGATATCGCCAATATGGGCTTTGCTGAAGCGGTCGATTGCCCTGTCATTATTATTGCTGATATTGATAAAGGCGGCGTATTTGCCCACCTTGTGGGCACCTTGGCACTGCTCAGTGAATCAGAGCAACAAAGAGTTAAAGGCTTTGTGATTAATCGCTTTCGTGGCGATATTAGCCTATTACAACCTGGCATCGACTGGCTGGAAAACTACACCCAAAAACCGGTGTTTGGGGTCTTGCCTTACTTACATGATTTACATTTAGATGCTGAAGATGCGCTGATTGACTCCCATGGGAAAGTCATAGGTTCGGAAAAGGACTTAGCCATTATCAATCATAAGCTCAAAGTGCTGGTGTTAGTTTTTCCAAGGATCAGTAATCATACCGACTTTGACCCTTTACGCTTGAACCCTTACATTGAGTTTCATTATCTTAGCCTGCAAACCCAATCCAGTAATCCAGATTTCCCCAAAGTGGATTTAATCATATTACCAGGCAGTAAAAATGTCAGAGCAGATTTAGAATTTATGCGTCAACAAGGCTGGGATCTTGAGGTTAATAAGCACTTACGTTATGGCGGTAAAGTCATAGGCATTTGTGGTGGTTATCAAATGTTAGGCCAATATATTCATGACCCCGATGCCATTGAAGATGTGGCTGGTAGCAGTAAAGGTTTAGGTCTACTGCCGATTGAAACCACACTGACGGCAGATAAAACCCTATGTAAAGTAAGTGGTCACTTAGCGCTTAATGAAGCTAAAGCAAGCATTGAAGGTTATGAAATTCACTGCGGCGTGACTCAAAAGCTAACTTCTGCAGATTTGCCAGCGCCTATCAGGCTCACATCACAGCAGACTGATACGCAGTACGCAGAAGGCCTACTCAGTGATGATAACCAAATTTTGGCAACCTATGTTCATGGTTTATTTGATAGCCCAGATGCCTGTGAGCTTATATTGCAGTGGGCAGGGCTTGCTCAAGCCAAAAGCATTGATATAAACCAAATACGCGAACAACAATTAGAAAGATTAGCAGATGTGCTTGAAGCGCATTTAGATATGGATAAATTAACAGGAAGTCTCTCATGAGTGATAACGAAAACCAGAACGAAAACCAGAGCCAAACTAGTAATATCGATGCCACTAAAGCCGATCGCCATAAAGCGCGTCAGCAAAAAGTAAAACAAGGTGTCGATGCTAAAATTGCTGCCGCCCAAGATGAAAAAGGCATTTTGCTGGTACTGACGGGCAACGGTAAAGGTAAATCGACTTCAGGTTTTGGCTCTGTTGCTCGCGCCGTCGGCCATGGACACAAAGCCGCAGTAGTGCAATTTATCAAAGGCACTTGGGCCTGTGGCGAGCGCAATCTGTTAGAAGGCGCAGGGGTTGAGTTTCATGTTATGGGCACAGGCTTTACCTGGGAAACCCAAGATAAAGAAAAAGACACTCAAGCGGCGATGGAAGCCTGGCTTGAAGCTGAAAAACTCTTACAAGATGAGTCAGTTAATTTAGTGCTATTAGATGAGTTAACTTATATGGTGAGCTATCACTACATAGAGGTTGAGCGGGTACTGAATGCGTTAAAAAATCGCCCAGCCATGCAACATGTGATCATTACCGGCCGTGCCTGCCATCGTGAAATCATTGAACTTGCCGATACAGTGTCCGAAGTTCAACCGATAAAACACGCTTTTAATGATGGCATTAAAGCGCAGCTAGGGTTTGATTATTAATCAAATTTATTTGTTACTGATCCCTTGGTAACATTATGTAAGCCTAAGTGCTCAATACAATAGAAATTTAATAAATTAAAAAGAGAGATAATGATGAAAAAAATGACCTGTAAACAGCTTGGTGGCGCTTGTGATGAAGTATTTCGCGCAGAGACATTCGAGCAAATGGTCGCGCAAAGTAAAATGCACGCTATGGCGATGTTTCAGCAGCAAGATGCCCCACACATGTTAGTGATGTCGCAAATGGCGCATTTGATGCAAGATCCTGCAGCGATGCAGCAGTTTATGGACGAGAAAAGACAGCAGTTTGATGCTTTAGCAGACGACTAAGCAGTCTAGCTATTCGGCAAAATGTGACATAAATGCAAAACAGTAAACGGACTTACAAGATCAATGAAATTAGCATTATTAAGTGATGCAACATCAATAGCATCCCAGCAAGCGATAGCAGCTATGGTGGCGACATTGTCGATTGCTGAAAAGCAAGCTGGCGTAGTTTATATAGCATCTGAGCCAGATGCTCAGCGAAGCTATTTTGCGCCAGTAGCTGCCATGTTTAAGGGCCTTGGCTTTGACAAGGTTAACTATATTGATCTTGAAGATGGCTATACCACCGAGTCGGAACGTATTTTACGCCAAGCAGGGCTAATATATTTATCCGGTGGCGATACTTATCGTTTCCTATACTGGTTAAAGCAGCGTGGGCTAGATAAGTTACTCTATCAACTGGCACTGGGTGATATAAGTCAAGATAGCCCGGAAATTGATCGCCTTAGAATTGATCGTCCTGTAAAACACAGTGCAGGAACTAGTACTGCGATTATTGGGATCAGTGCTGGGGCGATGATAATGACGCCATCAATTGATACAGCGCCTTTATGTGGTGATAGTAATCAAGTGGGATTAATTGATACCAGCGCTTTAGCCTTAGTGCCATTTTTATTTGTGCCGCACCTATCGGCCACAGAGATTAATGACGCACAAACGCAATCACTGTTTAAGTCGCTGCCATTAGCTAAACAGCAACCATTGCTGTGTTGTTCAGATGATGATGCAATTGTGCTAGTCGATAAGCAATTGACTGAGTTTGGTGCACCAACGTGGATTAATCGGAGTTAATATGTCTGTTTCTAATGAGCCAAAACTCAGTCAAACTGGCCCTAAACTGACTCGGGTTGACCATATTCATATTTATGTCAGGGATAGGGCAAAGGCATTCGCTTGGTATCAACAAGTGCTGGGTTTTAGGCTGGTCGAAGCGTTAGCCTTTTGGAGTCAAGGCGACGGCCCGCTAACTATCGAGCATGGTGATATTCATTTAGCGCTTTTTGAAAGTATTAAGCCTAAATTTACCACAGTCGCTTTTGGGGTGGATGCTAATAATTACCAGATGTGGAAACAAAAACTTGCTGAGAATAAGATAAAATATACTGAAAGCGATCATGAAATTACCTGGTCAATTTACTTTGCAGATCCCGATGGCAATCCTTTTGAAATTACCAGTTTTGAATATCAACAAATCACAGATACTAACAGCTAAAAGATCACAGCATTAGGTGGTCTTATTTACGGATTTATTACAGACACTATGACCCCAGCGATTAACACCCTCAAAAAACATAAAACTCCTCACACTATCTATGAATATGAGCATGATAGTAATGCCCAGTCCTATGGTGATGAAGCGGTAGAAAAACTTGGCGTGTCAGCGAGCCAAGTGTTTAAGACTTTAGTGGTTACAATAGACAGCAAGGAATTGGCCGTTGCGGTTGTGCCCATGACATCAATGTTGAGCCTTAAATTACTTGCTAAAGCTCTTGGTGGTAAAAAAGCGGTCATGGCGGATAAAGGGCTAGCGGAAAAAACCACCGGTTATGTATTTGGTGGAGTGAGCCCATTAGGACAAAAACGGCGTTTAAAAACCGTGATAAATAGCTCTGCCAAGGAGCTTAATACCATGTACGTGAGCGCGGGTCGCAGGGGCTTAGAAATCTCATTGGCGCCAGCAGATTTGCAAACGTTAACTCAAGCAACCTTTGCCAACATATGCAGTGAGTAATATCCAAGCGACATTTACAAGGTGATTGCAGCAGTGAGCGGACATTTTTGTATTCGATTACAGTGGTAATCATTGCAAATGTTCAACTCGGAAAGTTGAGTCGCTGAATACTGCAGTGAGTCACCTCTGTTAAGACTATTCCAACGAACTCGATTCAATAAAAAACGGCCTATTTAATAAATAGGCCGTTTTGATATTCAATTCGGTGCAACTATCAGCAGTTAAGTATCATTACCTCAGTAGCTGTAAATGTTAAGAAGCAATGTAATGTGTACGTCTTCTACGACGTCTCATTCTGGCTTCTTTTTCATCTTCAGTTTCTACAACTTCTTCTTTTTTATCAGTAGCTTTCTTATCATTGCTGTTAGCATTCGTTGATTTCACCAGCTGATCTGCATCATCCGGCGTTTCTGACTTTTTTGGCGGTGTCTTAGGATCCCCCTTGAAGACAGATTTGAAGATATTACTCACGCCAGATAGACCAGCCGCTTTTTCTTCAGCTTCAGATTGAGTATCTTCAGCGATGTCTTCAGAGAATTCTATTTTATCAATTTTTGCTTTAGCTTTTTTAGGTGCTACGGCAACAGGATCTAACGATTTCTTCGCTGTCAGTTCTGAGTTGTTGACGTCCTCTACTGCTGACATCATGCTTTCAGCAAGTGCTTTTTGAATTTGATCACTGATTGCAGAGACATTATCAACAGATAAAGCTGCCGAACTTACTGCAGCATCTTTAGCTACAGGAGCTGCGGTAACGGCTTTAGTATCGGTGCCGCTTTCAGCAAGCCGTTTGTTGACTCGTTGATTAAATTCAGTAACAGCTTCATTAACTTCAGTTTTAGCAATTGATAACGCACTAACTAATTCGTCAAATGAGTTTTGTAGCGAATTATATTTGTTTTCAAAAGGACTAATATTATTTTTAACTTCATCATTTAGATTATTCGTTAATTTTTTATAATTAGTAATTTCTTGCTCAAACTCAAGCAGGTAGGCCTTGGTAGAAATAACGCTTTCTTCCATGCTAAGTATTTTTGCTTGTAATGCTTTATCTTTAGCTGCAAATTCGGCGATTAATGCTTGAGGTATTTCAGCTGGTGGTGTCACTGCTGGAACAAAGGCGGCAAATTCGGGAATGCTGCTTGCAGGTTTCCATTGAGTGAATGATGGGTGCCATCCATAACAGTTACCATCACTGAGTAAAAATTCTTTTGCTTCAACTTCTGTAAATGGCCCAGTTATTTTGCCATTTTTGGAAAAAAACCATTTTTTCATAATCGTATTCTTAATGTTTTAGTTATAAACAAATGTTATATGCAAATCAGAGTAATAAGGTTTCTTTACTCAATCAGTTAACACCAGCAAGAGTCTTCTGTAATGCAGCATATTGCTCATTAACGCTTTTTAACGTTGCTTCTACTTTATCGTTTAAATCTTTGGTGGTTTGTTTAAAGCGATTGGTGTCGCGATCAATATCTGCCATTGAACTACTGATAGTTTGAATCGTATTATCTATTCGGCCTAGCGCAGCATTTAGCTCACGCTCTTTAGCTGTGAAATGCTCTATCAGTTGTTGCGGGATTTCCGCCGGTGCAGGTGGTGGAGAGCCAATAACATCGAACTCTTCTATATCACTTACAGGAACCCACTGCGCATAAGAAGGATGCCAAGCATAAACATTTGGATTTGACGCAATAAACTTATTTGATTCTGCCAGCCTTAATGGTCCGCTGATCTCACCATTATTTGAGAAATACCACTCTTTCATAGTCCACTTTTTTCCTTAAATAGTGCAGTAAGCCAAAGTTTTATTAATTTAATCAACAGCTTGTAGGAAGGCTAAAATTTATAACGTAGAAAACGTTAGCTTATTGGGTTGTTATCAATTAAATCGCATATCGTACGAACTTATTACATTAACTGATATTGATTAACATTTCCACTTGGAAATGGGGATTTTTAAGAGTTTTTATCAGTGCCAAATAGACAGAAAATTGACACTAATTCATTCAGTTGTTTAAAACTATTGTTTTATATTGTGATTATTCGAAGTCAGCATTAACTTCAAAGGTTATTCTGTGATTTGTATTAGGGTGAATAATCGACAGCAATTGAGCATGTAAATGCAGTCTTTGTGCATTTTTTCCATATAAATCATCGCCTAAAATTGGCATGTTCAAGCCTTTGGCGTGGGCGCAATGGACTCTTAATTGATGAGTTCTGCCTGTCTTGGGGAATAAGTGAATTAAGCAAGAGTTGTTTAATTCCTGTACTTTGTGCCAATGGGTTTGTGCATTTTTTCCGTGTAAATAACAGACAAGTTGCTTTGGTCTATCGTCTAAATCTACTCTTAATGGCAGTGTAATATCGCCGCGATCAAGCTGTGGGACCCCATCGATCTTAGCGATATAACGCTTGGTGACAGTACGACTGATAAATTGCTGCACTAAATGCTTATTGGCTTCTTTAGACAGCGCAATAACCATTAATCCTGAGGTCGACATATCTAGGCGATGTACTATGAGTGGCCCAGTGGCGTGGGGAAAAGCTTGCTTCATTCTGCTATATACTGAGTCGGTGATATTTTTACCAGGCACAGATAAAAACTCCGCTGGTTTATTCACGATCACAATATGATCGTCTTGGTAAACGATGGGAAGCTCGACCCCTTCAGCAGGGTTGCTAAGTAGTGGATTTTCATCAACCTGTAGGCCTTTAAGCATATGTCCTAAAATTGGGCGGCATTTTCCATGGCATGCAGGGTAATAGTTTTTATGCTGTTTAATTTCAGATTTGGGCGACATGCCCCACCAAAACTCAGCCATAGTGATAGGAGTGAAATTATGTTTAAAGGCATATTGTAGCAGTTTAGGCGCGGCGCACTCACCAGCTCCAGCAGGTGGTAAATGATTGGGCGCATCATTAAAAATCTTATTAAGATCACTACTCTCACCTAGGGCATTTAAAAACTGATAGTGGCTAAATAACTTATGCTGTAGCCCATTAGATAGCTGCTTTCTTTGTTGTTTAATAGCACTAATAGCTTGTTCTAATTCAGCTAATGGCTCAGCAACCAGTTTAGTTTGCAGCTCCCAATGCTCTTTAAGCTCTGCTAAGCAATATTTATCATTAACGCTTTGTCTGCTCATTTCAATTGATAAGGTTTTAAAGTCAGTTTCATTGAGACTTTGCGCTTGAGCTCGCTGAGCTTTGCGATACTTTCTGTTTTCGATCATTTGCGATCGCTGCGCCGCGATGGCATTTTCAGCTTGCTGCTGCGTTAACGCTAGTTTAGTGGTCAACTGCTGTAATAATGGATCGTTTTCTAACTCAACCAGCTGGGCATTGAGTTGATTGATTTCGATATTTTCTTGTTTGAAAAAACTATTTTTACTGAGCATATCAAATACTGGCGGCACGAATTGTGGCCATAGGTTTTTATCAGCTAATTTACCTGAAAAAGCAGCTAAAAAACCCAGTTGTCCCTGAGTATTTTTGACCACTAATACCCCAAACATTTTACCTATGGCAGGAAGGTGTTTTGATGCTTCTCTTCTAAGCAATGCTTCAGTTGGTGCTGACTGATCATGTTCTTTATCGGTAATGCCAAAATTATGCAGCCAATCTGTTTGCTGTTGTAAATGCTCTTGTAGCTGCTCGGCGGCGATAATCGCTAATGGGTGTGGCTGATAATAAAAGGGGAATGTAAATTTTTCCGGCAATGTATATCCATCTACATTGGTGTTAAATGGCACAAAGCAGTGCTGGTTTGTAGTGGAATGGCTTGCGTTATTATCAGTTGGCATCTTCTACAGCTTCTTTTTCAATAAATTACTTTAAATGGTTACTAATCAGCTCTTGGGTGTGCTTGAGTAGTTCTAATCCGCCATTGTTGCCATGACCTGGTACCACAATGATTGCATCATTATAACGGCTTTTGGCTTTATCTAGGGTATTTGGCCACTCAGAAAGTGACGCTTGTGCAATATAGCCCATAGTTTTGCTAGCTTGACTTTTTATTAGGCATCCGCCGAATAGTAATTTCGACTCAGGCAGCCACACCACGAGGTTATCTTCTGTATGGCCTGCACCGAGATATTTTACTTCAATCTGCTTGTGGGCTAATTGCAACTTGTCGCCTGTAAAAGCCTGTTTTGCTAAAGGCTTATTATTGGCTTTTAAGTATGAATTGGTTAATTCAGAGGCGTTAGTATCAACCCCTATGGTATTTAAGTAGCCAATTCCGGCTGCGCGATCATCATGGGAATGAGTTGAAATACTCGCTCGCAGCGTAAAGCCTTGTTGCTTAATCCATCGCACCAGTTGAATGGTATCTTTTTCTGTCCATGGGGTATCAATCAAGTAGGCCTCTGAGCCATCGATAACCACTAAGCCATTAGCTGATACAAAGCCGTAATCTTGAGTTTGGAAGTAAGAGGTAAACTGAAATACATTGTCGATTAATGGCTTGACTGATAATTGGCCTTTTGTTGGTTCAAGCTGATTAGTGGCGCTTTTAAACTGTTCTTGGCTAGCGTGGGTGCTGGGCACTAACAGTAAAATATAAGCGAGGAATAATGCTATGGCCAATTTCATCATGCAGTCTCTGTCAAAGTGGTTACAGGCTAGAGTTTACCCTATTGCTATTAAGATGGTGCAGTCTATTAAGATAGTGTAGCCGCTTACTATTGTGGCTAATTTTACACAGGTAGCGCTTGAGGTTGATAGGCTTCAGTATGAGGGCCTTTGTTGAGCGGCATTATGAGCTATTTTGAGTGAGAGACGCTATTTGAGTTGCTGATGTCAGCCTTTGACAATTTTACAATCACATAGCGAGTATCAAGGCTATGTGATTGTTGGACTTTAAGTCATTTTTCAGTGTTTATCGTGCGGTAGAAATAACTTCAGTCGTTACTATTTTGTATTTACGACTGCGATTATTTTGGAAGTCGATGCAGTACACAAATTTTATTGCCATCAGGGTCGCGTAAATAGGCAAGGTACAAATTCATCGCAGGGTTTGAACGTACTCCAGGCGGTTCTTCACAAGGTGTGCCGCCATGAGCGGCGCCGACTTCATGCCATTTATCGCCCTGAGCAGCATCTTTAACACTAAAACCGATAGTGGTGCCGTTGCCGTGGGTTGCAGGTTCGCCATCGATGGGTTTAGTGATGGCAAAAATACCGCTTTCAGTGAAGTAAAAACAACGACCTTTATCATCGATGACCCCAGGTTCGTAACCTAAAACGGCGAAGGTGGCATCGTAAAATGCTTTTGATTTTTGTATATCGTTACTGCCGATCATGATGTGGCTGAACATGTCACTCTCCTTGTTGAATTATAAGGCGTTTATAAATTTTTTAATAAACGTCACTTTCTTATATGGGACTGTTTTATTATTAAACAAGCCTTTTGGCAATAAACGTCAGCGTTAAGTGCGAATGCTAGATGTTGTTTTGATGGCTTAAATACAGCTGCCTGACATCAATTTTTGCTTTTATGCGAGAGGCAAGTAAGTAGATACCGGCTAACTTGCGATGGATAAAAATCGCATCGGTTGGCGGTGTGTGCCATTCATCTTGTTTGGTGCTCATGGCCTTGGCTGAGTCGGTAATGCGTTTAGCGAGATTACTATTGGCAAAATCATATTCCCCTTCACATCGTAATGGCTCACAGGCTTGATGGAAAATATCGACAATGACTTGTTGCTGCTCTGGGGTAATGTGTTTTTGAAAAAAACCAATTTGCGCTGCAGCCTGGGTCATGAGTGCACTATCACTGGTCATAGCGCCTTGCATTAACATGTTATAGCCGCTGGATAAATCATCAGAAATGCTGCGGGTAGCACCAAAATCTAACAGCACAATTTTGTCAGGATCTGCTTGGTACATAAAGTTGGCAAAGTTGGGATCTGTTTGTACCAACTTAAAGGTAAACAGCTCATCTAAAAAAAGACTGAGTAACCGGGTGGCGACCTTATCGCGAATGCTTTGCGCCATATTGAGCACAGATTCTATTGGCACGCCTTCGATAAACTGCATCACTAAAATACTGTCGGTGCTAAGCTGCGAATAAACTCTTGGTACCACAAAGTGTGGCGTATCAGCGACCCAAGTGTAGTATTGCTGCAGTAAAATAGCTTCGTAGTGATAATCAGCTTCGTGGTGTAATTGTGCTTTAGCTTCAGTGAGTAACTTATCAAATTGCACATGGTCGGGCACTAACTGCGCCATTTTTAGCAGGCTCGCGACATTATCAATATCGCTGTCGATACTGTCTTTAATACCGGGATATTGAATTTTAACTGCTAGTTTTTCACCACTGTCTAGATAGGCTAAATGTACCTGGCCAATAGAGGCGGCTGCAAAAGGGCGTAATTCAAATTGGGCAAAAGGAGCTAACCAATCTTGTCCCCATTGTTGTTTGAGGATCGCAACCAGTTGTTTATGGGGCATGGCTTTAGCATCATCGCGGAGTTTCGCTAAGATGTCACTGATTTCTGGAGGCAGTAAATCACCACTATCCATAGAGATCATCTGACCCACTTTCATGGCCGCGCCACGAAGTTGAGCGAGCTTTTCAGCCACTTGAGTCATATTCTTGGGAGTAAGTACCAACTGTTGCAACTGAGGTGATTGACCTTTACTGAGCTGTTTGGCGCCTTCAAACAGTACGTTGCCAGCAACCCTTGATGCTAATGAGCCCATTTTACCTAAACGAGATAAACGACTACTGGGGATCTTGGCTACACTGCTCGCGCTATTTCTGTCAGTAACATCTCTATTCATGGGCAACTCCGGTACTTGCTCGCGTTATACTGAGTTAGATAATACGTTGGAAATTTATATTCAGATCAGAAGTTTAAAGCATAAAAAAAGGGTAATGTTATTACCCTTTAATATTGCGCTATTTAGTGTCTTTGGTGTCACTAAAACTCAAAGGTGTCTTGCCAACCGAGTAACACACTTTGTAGGCCATGTTTTTGCTCGTAACGCTCAAGCTTTTCAGGACTGGCATCACCAAGGGCAAGTTCACGGTATTTTTTGGCAAACTTAAGCGTTCGCAATAACTCTTGGTAAAAATGCTTACCTAAGTCTTGGCGAATGGTGTCTGCGAGTGGTTCTGGCAAGAGTGACAGCGCTCGGTCAGTGTGAATTTGGAGCACTTCAACACTAAACCACTTATCGTCTAACGCAATTTTACGCAGGCGCTTTTTCATGTCTTCACGTACACGAGCATCATCAAACATCATGCGATAAAGCACGGCTTCAGCCAGCACGCTTTCAAGCCCAAGACTAAATAATGGATCGAGTTCAGTTTTAGCGTAAAAGGTTTCAAGCAATACTTTCGTGGCTTCTTGACTTCTGTGGTCAGTAAGCGCTTTTTGATAATCTTGCCAACCTAGCCACTCATCTGTATCTGGCGGGGTCGAGATTTTTTCCATGAGTATTGGATTGATATCACCATAGAGTGATTTTTCACTGCCATGCATATGCTTACTCACAGTGGTCAACATGCTCCAGCCTTTTTGAAAGCATTTCATTATGCCATCAGGGGTTTTCAGCAAGTTGATTGAGCCAACGGGTTCGTGACCGGTTAGTGCAATAAGCCCTAGGCTAACCACGCCAATGACATCATGGGCTGCTTGCTCCAGCAAATGCATTTTGTGCTTGTTATAAAACTTATCAGCAAGTTTAAGACTCATTAAAATCGCTTTCGATTTTATTTGGGTGACATGCTCATCGGTTAATAGTGCTTCACGGCGGCCATACTCAAGTACCCGACTAAAGTATGGGCCTTGATTGTTATCACGTAATGCTAACTGCATTAACTGGTTTCCTTAATCAAGAAAAGTAAACATATCATCGACTTCAGCGTACTCATCAGCCACTTGGTTTTTATCTTTTGCTTGTAACACCAGCTCATTAACGAATTTACCGATGATTTGTTCCCAACCAGAACTTTCATTACGCAGTAGGTTTTTTATCGATTTAGCGACATCTGGGGTAATTTGATGAATTAAGGCTAATAAACTGCGCGGGTCATCCATCGCCAGACTATGGGCTTCTTCATCGGTTTGCCAGGTGTCATAACCGACTGTTTCACCATCATCTTCGTCATCGTAAGAATCAAAAATGGTGTTGTGGTCTGTTTCGCCTGATGGCGCCAGAATCAATTCAATAAAGGGAATTGATAAGTAAAATAGCCCAGCAGGATCTTCAGCAATACATTCTAAAATGGCGGCTTGTTTTTCTTCAGTGCCCTGAATACGAATAAGGTAGGTTAAAAACTCAAAGGTATGATGCATTAATTCATCAACATTGGTTTTAATTTGCTCTTCCCAATACAAAGGTTGCTGACACACTATGTCGCGGATTTGCTCTGGAGTCATCAGCTCAGACATGATCGACGGACAAGAAATATCATGATGACTGTTGATTTGAGTTAAGGTAACGATATCCATATGCTCAATGACATCAACAAGCTGCTCATCATTCATTGTGTTAGCAATGATTTCGAAGCGCTTACTGGCTTGTTGTGGCTCGACATCAGCGAGTGCTTTAATCTCTTCTGCGGCAAGTTCAATAAGATTGTTCATTAACGCTCCTCATCATCATATTGGTCGTAATAACCTTCTTCATCTTCGCTTTCTTGCTCGTCATCGTTGTTATAAGGATCATAGCCATCGTCACTATCACCACCTTCAGATGTAGCAAAAGATTTAGTCGGTGCAACTACGTTATCTTGAGTATTAAGCAGATACACCACGGCGCAGCTTTCAATTAATAGCTCTTCTGAATATTTGCGCACGGCAAGTACTAAAGGCACATCAGCATTATTAAACTGTATGGTGACTTTAAACTCGTCCCAGCTTGGCATTACCGCGCTATCGATCCAGCCGGCCCATTTGATTTTTGCTTCGTCTGAGAAACGAATACGGTTAAATAAGGCAACCGGTAAATACTCGGGTACCGCGGCTAGCATCGACGGATCGGCTAATAAAATCTCTTTCATTGAGTTAGTAAATTTAGCTAATGCATCAGGGGTATCGGGATCGTTGTACGATTCGATATTGTCATAGGCATTATTTTTTAACTCATTGATGCGTGAGATATTCAGTGTTTGGCTCATGGGTTTCTCAAGAATAAAATTGGTCCCACAGCTCGGTCATTGCCGCTGTAGGATTGGTCACGATGACATTATTAAAATCTTTAATAAATGCAGTTCTTAATTTTTTGTCAGATAAAATATCATAGGCATTTTTAACCCTTTGTAGCTGCAGGGCTGCTTGATGTTTTTCTTCTTCTGACGCGTTAAGCAGTTTATCGGGATGTAACTTATTTGATAAACGTTTATAAGCTTTTTTTATTTCGTCTTCTTTGGCACTGGCTTTGACACCGAGGACAGTGAAGTGGTTAATCATATTTTTACCTGTGGCGAATGAACTTGGATAGGCGAGTGCTAATCCATTAAATTATGATTATTTGGGTGCAAATAATAACAGAATTACTGTGTTTCCCATAAAACTATCAGTAAGTTTAGCTTAATACAAAATACACAGGTTATATTTTCAACAAATATATTAGTCATACAGAGGATTGTAACTGTGATATCGGCAGTTAAGCGATATCGCGTTATGGCCGTTATAGAGCCATTTAGGCGTTTTTTGCTTGATAAAATAACAGCTTAAAATAAAATTATGATGGCAGTAACAAGAGCACTAAGTGCTCTTTATTGCAGAGTGGCCTCACTTTTATGGTATTTTTTATGGCCTGTTTACTTGATCAATTTAAGTAAAGACTTAAAGCGCTCACCTGTAGCTTGGTGTTGCAGTTCAAATAAGCAAGATTCAGTGTTAGTGAGTTTAGCACCTAAAGCTTGCATCATTTCAATTCCGAGGGATTTATTGGCCTCAATGCGCGATGACACGGCATCGGCAACTAAATGCACATGATAGCGATTAGCCAGCAAATCCTGACAGGTTTGATAGACACAAACATGGGTTTCAATACCAGCGAGAATAATCTGATTGCGGTTTAAACGCGTTAACTGCTGCTGAAATTCCTGACACTGCCATGCGCTAAAGTGAGATTTAGCAATCACTTGAGTTGTTTTAGACAAATGCTCGCTCAATTGCGCCGTGGTAGGGCCTAATTTATCGGGCAGTTGTTCCAGCCATAAAATTGGGATATCAAATAATTGTGCCCCTTGGATCAAGATAGCGAGCTGATGATGCAGCGCCGAAGATTGCTGCATTACCTGTGCAAGCTTACCTTGAACATCCACAATCACTAATGCAGATTGATCCGCAGTTAACATAAAAACTCCTTTGTCTATGGGTCAATAAGTGAGTTGCTAAACTAAACTTCAGATAAGCTTCATCTCACTTTATAGCTGAGTTAGAGTAAACCTTGTTAGGGCTGGCTGACTATTGTCTAAAGGTCGAAGCTTTATTCGGTAGTAAGGGTTAATACTATTTAATTGCTTAGCACTCACTTACTGTAATTCAAGGAAGAAATGATGAAAAAACGTATTGTTATTTGTGCCGATGGCACCTGGAACCGTCCAGAGAAAGATCTTAAAAAAGACTTTCCCACCAATGTGCTACGTATTGCCAGAGGCATTAAGCCCATTGCCGATGATGGAGTGGCGCAACAGGTGTTTTACGATTGGGGCGTCGGCTCATATTATGACTCAGTATCTGGTGGCATAACCGGCAGTGGTGTTCAAAAGAACATTATGGATTGTTATCGCTATATCGTACAAAACTACCACGAAGGCGATGAAATATATCTGTTTGGTTTTAGCCGCGGCGCTTATACCGTGCGCAGTTTATGCGGCTTAATTAATAACTGCGGCATTCTAAAGCGCCCCGATGCCAATCAAATTCAAGCGGCGTTTGAGCACTATAAATCCAAATCAAAACCTTATAAGCCTGATGGCGCAAAATCCATCGCTTTTCGTGAGCAATACAGTTACCCATCAAGGCAGGTCAAATTTGTTGGGGTGTGGGATACCGTCGGCGCCATGGGAATTCCATTCTCATTTTTAGGCTTATTTGAAGATAAAGATGAGTTTTACGACACTAAGCTTGGGCGTAATGTTAGCGTAGCGCGCCATGCTTTGGCCATTGATGAAGTGCGTGACGACTTTAGACCCACCATTTGGCAGCCTCGCAGCAACATGAATATTCAACAAGTGTGGTTTGCAGGGGTGCACAGTAATATAGGCGGCAGTTATAAGCCTGATGATGATCAGAGCTGTTTATCGGATATCGCGCTTAAATGGATGATGCAACAAGCCAGTGAATTTGACTTAGCATTTGAGACCCATTTGCATGACAGTTTGCGCCCTAATCCTATGGCGACCAAGCATAAGTCTAAAAAGCATGTGTATCGTATTCGTGGTGAATATCATCGCCCGCTAACTGACTGCGAGAAACCTATTTGGATACATCAATCAGTGAAACAAAGATGGGATGCTGACATGAAATATAGACCTAAAAACTTACAAGCTTACATCGATACTCACGGTTGGCCTGATACACTCATTGAGTAGCTCATTGACTGAGTTGTTTGAAGTAATAGTCGGTTGCAGATAGAGTCTGGGATAGCATTGACCCAATAACCCCAGTGTATTTTTTCAAAGGAAAAGCATGTTGTCACGAATTTCCATCAGTATCTTTTTTATCATCACCACTGTGGTAAGTCCTTTTTTAGACGCTAAGACAAAAGAAGCCGAACCCGCTAAACGTATCATAGCGCTTTCGCCCCACGCGGTTGAAATGCTCTATGCCATCGGTGCTGGCGAGTCTATTGTTGCCACTACTGATCATACTGATTTTCCAGAGGCAGCAAAGTCTATTCCCAGTATCGGTGGTTACTACGGTATTCAAATTGAGCGAGTGTTAGAGCTAAACCCTGACTTAATCGTGGTGTGGAATAGCGGCAATAAAATGGACGATATCACCCAGCTAACTCAGCTAGGCTTTAAGGTGTTTAATAGCGATCCTAAAAGCCTTGATGATGTAGCCAATGAATTAGAACAATTGGGTGAGCTTACGGGTAATCAAGATAAAGCGGCGAAAGTCGCAGCAAACTATCGTCAGCAGCTAACGGATATCCGCGCTGAAAATCAATTAAAGTCGCCAGTAAAAGTGTTTTACCAGTTGTGGTCAACGCCGTTAATGACAGTATCTAAAGGCAGTTGGATAGAGCATATTATCGAAGCTTGTCATGGTGAAAATGTTTTTATCGATGCAGCCAGTGAATACCCGCAAGTAAGCGTTGAGAATGTATTGCTCACCATGGCAGAAGTGATTTTACAAAGCCAAGATGAGGGCAACGTTATTGGTGTTGATTGGTCACAGTGGCCAGAATTACCCGCAGTTAAAAATCAGCACATTTATCAACTCAATGCTGATGTACTGCATCGCGCCTCACCACGGGCTATTTTAGGTGTTGAAGCCTTGTGTAGTGCATTGGATAAAGTGCGTCAGCCCTAAAGCGGCTTGAATTAAGCTGTTCAATATAGATTGCCCAAAAGTGTCCGCGCGGACACTTTTTTGTTTTCGGACACTTCTCATTTTAATGCGGACACTTCTCATTTTAATGCGGACACTTTACAGGGTGTCCGCGGACACTTTCGATTGTTGGTCGTATAATTAAAATATCTTAAGCATCTAATTAATATCATTATTTAATTTATGGCACAGCCTGTGCTATATCCAATGCAATATGAATCATAAATGCAGCATCTATTAGCGCATGCATTAACACATTCTAGGAAAGACGATGATTAAAGATACCAGCGGACAAGATAAGGTTATTCAGCCAAAGCTAACCAATAAGCTAAAAATGCCATTAGTGATTGGTACCCTTGGCTTGTTGATGAGTGCGTTGGTGTGGGCAAGCTTAGGACATGACAATAATATTCGCTCAATTGATGCAACTGACTTAAGGCTAGCGACACTGACTCGCGGCACTTTGGTTCGTGATATTGCCACCACCGGTAAAATCGTTGCTGCTAATGCACCTGTTTTATATAGCACTGAACAAGGTGTGGTGACTATGCTGAGCCAACCTGGCGATATCGTTGAACTTGGTCAAGTGGTTGCTCAAATAGAAAGCCCTAAGTTACAAAATTCTTATGAGCAGCAGCAATCATTGTATGGGGCAATGGAAAGTAATTTAGAACGGGCCAAGTTAGATGCTCGCCGAGAACAACTCAGAGTTAGCCAAGTGTTAGACATGGCCAAAGTGGACTTAGAGGCGGCAGATCGTGAAAGTCGCCGCGGCGATCAACTGATTGAAAGCCGTTTGATTAGTCGAATCGATTTTGAAAAGGGTAAGGATGATCTGCACAAAGCAAAATTGCTGCATCAACATGCCATTGCCGAAGTTGACTTAATGGGCGATACCTTAGCATTTGAGCTTAAAAATCGTGCCGAAGAAGTGTCTAGACAAGCGTTAGTGGTCAAGGAGTTAGCCCGTCAACTTGGTGCGCTTAACATTAAAGCCCCAGTGAAAGGCATTATTGGTAACTGGCTGGTGGAGCAAAAAGCCCGTATTGGTGCCAGCCAACCTATTTTAACCGTGGTGGATTTAAGTGCCTTTGAAGCAGAGCTCGCCGTACCTGAATCTTATGCTGATGACTTAGGTATCGGCATGGATGTAGAGCTGAGCTTTGGCAATATCAATGTCATGGGGCAATTGTCCTCAATCTCACCAGAAGTGCGTAACCGTGAAGTCACTGCCAGAGTTCGCTTTGATGCTGATGAGCAATTGTCATTACGTCAAAATCAGCGCTTATCGGCTCGAGTATTACTGGAAAACCGCCCCAATGTATTAATGGTTAAGCGCGGCGACTTTTTAAATCGCGGTGGCTCAACAGCTTATTTATTGACTGATGATATAGCCCAAAAGACGGCCGTGACTTTAGGTGTGAGAAGTATGAGTCAGGTGGAAGTGATTGAAGGCGGTAAAGAAGGTGATGTGTGGGTAATTTCAGGCACCGAAGCTTTTAGTAACGATGACACTATTCAGCTTAGATAAGCTCAAATTAGATAATCAGAATTTATAAAAACTTAAATTTTATCCAACAAATTTAATCCAAGCTCGGTAAGGATACGACCATGAAAAAATTACAAACTAGACCCTTTATTAGCGTGATGGCTTTGATGCTTTTAAGTTTAGCGGTGAGTTATCGTATAGATGCCAGCCTAGACTGGTTGTCATTCACTTTTCAGCTCATTGATTTAACCGTTCAAGTGTCAGATAGCGCGACTGAAGCGGTTCAGAATGACTTAGTTAACGCCTTCATCAAGCTCGACATCTCCTCAGTATTACAGATAGTGGTGATTTTTTAACGCCTATTCAATCATGCCATATCGATCATATATGGCAGGTTAAACAAATTAATTGAACTTGAAGTGGTATGAAATACCGCCGAGTTAAACAAGGAAATACAACAATGTTATCAATGAAAAATATTAGCAAAGTATTTAAAACGGACTTAGTCGAAACCCATGCATTACGGGAGTTTAACCTTGAAGTGGCAGAAGGTGAGTTTGTTGCTGTAACAGGGCCATCAGGTTCAGGTAAAACCACCTTTTTGAATATTGCAGGTTTGCTTGAAGGTTTTACTGACGGCGAATATCACCTTGATGGCGTCAATGTATCAAACCTTAATGACAATAAAAGTGCCCAAGTTCGCAATGAAAAAATTGGTTTCATTTTCCAAGGATTTAACCTTATTCCTGATTTGAATTTAGCTGAAAATGTTGAAGTACCGCTGCGCTATCGTGGCTTTAATAAGGCTGAGCGCAAGCGCCGTGTGGAATCAGCATTAGAACAAGTCGGTCTTGCTGCCAGAATGAAGCATTTACCGACGCAACTATCTGGCGGACAGCAACAAAGGGTTGCTATTGCTCGCGCGCTGGCAGGTGAGCCACGCTTTTTACTTGCCGATGAACCAACAGGTAATTTAGACAGCTTAATGGCGCGCCAAGTGATGGAGTTATTAGAATATATTAATCAGTCAGGCACCACCATTATTATGGTAACCCATGATGCCGAACTTGCTCGCCGCGCTCAGCGCAATATCCAAATTGTCGATGGCCAGGTTTGTGATTTTTCGATGTATCAACAAGCTGACCACAGTGTGGTAGCCGACTTACAAAAAGCCGCTAACGGCGCTTAATGACCGAGTAGGAGAGTCACTATGTTTTTATACTATTGCGATCTTGCTTGGCGCAGCATCAAGAAAACACCCATGTTGTCATTGCTAATGATATTAGCCATATCTATTGGCATTGGTATTACCATCACCACCTTAAATGTCTATAAAACCATGTCCTATAACCCCGCAGGGGAGCGTAGCGAGCAAATTAACTCGGTGCAGCTGTGGAGCCAAGGATTAGATTCATGGGATGATTTTCAATCTAACCTCACTTATACCGATGTGATCAACCTTCGTAATAATAATGAGTTAGCGATAAAGGCAGCCTCATTTCGAACAGGGTTGGCCATGCAGTCAGAGGATCCAGAAATACAGCCAGTATTGAAAGGTGTGCGGGTTACCGATAGTGACTTTTTTACTATTTTTGAGGTGCCTTTTTTATACGGTGATCGCTGGGACAAGAGTGTCGATGCTCAGCCTACTTATCAAGTGGTGATAGGCGAGAAACTAAATCAAAGCTTTTTTGATGGGGTTAATAGTGTCGGCAAAACCATTTACTTAAACCGCAAGCCATATCAAATCGTTGGAGTCATTAAGGACTGGAATCCGCAACCTAAATATTACGACCCAACCAATGAACCTTTTAGTGACGCTGAAGAAATCTACATTCCATTTTCAATAACCCCGCTAGAAGAATTTGATGTCTGGGGTAATACCAGTGGCTGGAAATTTGAGCCGATGGTGACCTATCAAGATAGATTAAATTCTGAAAAAGCGTGGATTCATTTTTGGGCGCTATTAAAAACAGATGCAGAGAAGCAGCAGTATAAAAGTTGGCTTAGCCAGTATGTTGAACAACAGCGCAGCTTTGGCCGCTTTACTGATACCGCCAAAACCCCAGCTGAAGCTGTGCAAATTAGCGATATTGAGAAGTGGTTAGTGGATAGTGAAGTTGTGCCACGGGATAACAAAATACTCGTCGGGTTGAGTGTATTATTTTTGACGGTATGTTTAGTCAATATTCTAGGTTTACTACTCACTAAATTTTTAAAACGCGCCCCAGAAGTCGGCGTACGCCGCGCCATTGGTGCTAGCCGCAGACAAATATTCAGCCAATATATGGTTGAGGTGGGCATTATTGGCTTTATCGGTGGTGTGGTTGGGCTGTTATGGGCTTGGGGAGCATTAACCCTGCTTGAGTCACAGTTTAATGTTGATGCCAGTGTGGCAGGACTTGATAGCACTATGTGGATTATTACCCCATTAATTGCCATTTCAACGGCGGTGTTAGCGGGTGTTTATCCTGCATGGGTGGTGTGCCGTACTAAACCAAGTGTGTACTTAAAAGCGCAATAGCCAACAAAAAAGGAATTCGACATGTTACATATCAAACCGATTATATCGAGTTTATTGCGCAGTAAGAGCGCGCCTGTACTGTTGTTACTGCAAATCATGCTTTCAGTAGCGATTGTGGCTAATGCCAGTTTTATCATTCATGAACGTTTAACCATGATGCAGCGCGACTCTGGTTACGCTGAAGAGCAAATCTTTAAATTTAATGTTTATAACTTTGACCCAGCCATTGATAACCTTGAACAAAACAAGGTTGATCAACAAATATTACGCAGTTTGCCTAATGTCATCGATGCATCATCTGCCAATATGATGCCATTAAGTAATAGCGGTTGGTCAGATATTTATAGCGATGGCCCCGATGCTGAAACGGCTAAACAAACGCCTAGTTTTGCTTTTTATTTAGGCAGTGAGCACCTGCTCAATACCATGGGAGCTAAACTCGTTCAAGGACGTAATTTTAGACCTGAAGAAATGAATGACAGTTTAGATGACAGCGGTATGTTGGCGATGGTGTCTCAGCCATTAGCCAAAGCGATTTGGGGCGATGAATCACCCATTGGTAAAGTCATGTATCAAGGTGAGAGTCCCATTGAAATTATCGGGGTGATTGAAAAGCTGCAAGGCGCTTGGATCAATAGTGATAACTTTGAATACAGTGTGATGCAAAATATTGATTTTGGTGGTCAAAGTGCCAATAAAACCTATATGGTGCGAGCATTACCAGAGCATATAGCAGATTTGGAAGCGGTCATCACCAAGGCTTTTCATGCTGAAAACCCGAATCGGGTTATTGCTGATTTTACCTCGCTGTCAGACCTTAAAAAACAGACCTATAGTAATCACCGTTTAATGGCGACAGTGCTGAGTATGATGGTGGTGCTATTGCTATTGATTACTGCATTAGGTTTGACTGGAATGGTGATGTTTAACATTCAGCGCCGCACTAAACAGATTGGTACTCGCCGTGCATTAGGGGCTAAAAAGCGCGATATAGTCAGTTACTTTATGGTGGAAAACTACTTGATTTGTATTGCTGGCGGTATTATCGGTGGCTTACTGGCGATGCAATTAGGTCAACAATTAATGACGCTATATAGCCTGCCTACGCTGCCCAGTGTTTACCCCATCTCTGCTGTGGTGGGTTTATTGTTGGTGACGACACTCGCTGTTATTATTCCTGCCGTTCGCGCCTCAAGTATTTCACCTGCTATGGCAACCCGCAGCGTGTAGGCAAGCTAGTTAAACTGAATGCTCGAGTAAACCGTAAGATACCCTCGTAAATGAGGCTATTTTACGGTAGTTTGAACCCCATAAGGGTATCCCTAAAAAAGAGAACAATGAACACACATGGATAGTATTTTAGTCGTTGATGATAATCATGCCATTTGTAGCGCTCTGACATTAATGTTGGATATTCATGGCTATAAATCATTAAGCTGCGAAACCCCAGAGCAGGCTTTGCAGATTGTTGCAGAGCAAGATATCAGCCTGGTTATCCAGGATATGAACTTCACCCAGGACACCACCTCTGGTGAAGAAGGCCGCCAGTTGTTTTATACCTTACGGGAACAACAACCCAATTTACCTATCATCTTAATGACCGCCTGGACTCAGCTAGAAACCGCGGTTGAGCTGGTTAAAGCTGGGGCTGCTGATTACATGGGTAAACCTTGGGATGATGCCAAACTGCTAAATAGCATCAGTAATTTGTTATCAATTTATCACCTATCAAAACAGAATAATCAATTGTCTAGGCTTGATTCAGAACGCATGAGCGCCATTAAAGACGCTAATTTATGCGGTATGGTGTTTGGCAGCGGCGCCATGCAACGTTGCATTGACTTAGCACTGCAAGTGGCGCGCTCTGATGTGTCGGTGATGATCACCGGGCCCAATGGCGCAGGTAAAGATAAAATAGCTGACATTATTCAAGCCAATTCATTGTTAAAAGATAAGCCGTTTATCAAAGTGAACATTGGCGCCTTACCAATGGATTTATTAGAGGCTGAACTGTTTGGCGCCGAAGCGGGGGCTTTTACTGGCGCAAATAAAGCACGTATTGGCCGTTTTGAGGCCGCTGATGGTGGTACCTTATTTTTAGATGAAATTGGTAACTTGCCTTTATCAGGGCAAGTGAAGTTATTGCGGGTTTTACAAACCGGCGAGTTTGAGCGCTTAGGCAGTCATCAAACTCGCAAGGTTAATGTCCGTGTTATTAGTGCTACCAATGCCGACTTAGCCGAAGACATTGCTAATGGTCAGTTTAGAGAAGATTTATTTTATCGCTTAAATGTTATTGAACTAGCGTTAGCGCCGCTTAATCAGCGCATTGATGACATATTACCTTTAGCCAGTTTCTTTGTCGGGGAGACATTTAGCTTTGATAAACAGGCGCAGCAAGCGCTGTTAAATCATCCTTGGTCGGGCAATGTACGTGAGCTTGAAAATGTCTGTAAAAGGGCGGTATTACTGGCTAAATCATCACAACTAAGCTGTGCTGATTTGGGGTTGTCAATGTTGCAAACGCTGACAGAGCAGAATGCACTAACAAAGACTTCATCGCACAACGTACCTCTTACTAAAGAGTTTCAAACTCAAGACCACACAGTTACGTCGACAAACACCACTGTAGAGCCTGATAAGCAACAAATTGAACAAGCGTTAGTGGCGCACAGTGGGGTTATTTCCAGAGTCGCTAAAGCACTGGGGTTAAGCCGCCAAGCACTGTATCGGCGCATGGAAAAGTATGGCTTGTCAGTGAATAAGTAATTTTGCTCAGCAACGTGGTTATGGAAAACCAGTATGAAAATCAACTTAGAGAACAAACCTTAAATGAGCCTACGGAACAAACTGGTACTGTCAAATTTAGCCTGCACCTTAGTGTCGTTGTTGCTGGCTTACGGTCTGTGGCAATGGCTTGGGGATGAGTCAGTATGGGCCGCGGTGGCTGTGAGCTTGGGCCTGTGTTTTCTCATCAGTATGTACCTGACTCGTCAACTGGGCGAAAGCTTACAAGCATTAGAAGTCGGCTTACTTAACTTTAAAGATAATGAATTTAGTGTGTCATTACCTGAATATGCTGAGCCGCAACTTAATGAACTGGCCGATTTATACAATCAAGCCTCGGCCAAGCTGCGAAAAGAGCGGCAGTTTATTTATCAGCGTGAATTAATGCTCGATAAAGTGATACAAAACTCGCCTAACATCATGTTGCTGGTGGATGATAATCAGCGAATTATTTATGCTAACGATGCTGCCAGACACTTATTTAATCAGGGGATTAGAATTGAAGGCATGTTGCTTTCAGAGCTGATTGCAGTGTTACCAAGCGCGTTAAAGCAGGCATTAGAGAGTGAACATGAAGGCTTGTTTTCCATTGATGCCAATGGCGAAGGGTTAAGCGATGATAGCGCGGGTGAAATCGAAACATGGCATATCTCCCGTGGGCAATTTAATCAAAATAATCAACGTCACCATTTAATTTTACTTAAACAATTAACCAAAGAACTTAATCGCCAAGAAGTAGCGGTGTGGAAAAAAGTCATCCGCATTATCAGTCATGAGTTGAATAACTCTGTGGCGCCTATTGCTTCAATGGTCAATTCTGGCAGAGTGTTAACCAAAGATTTTGATAACCAAAGATTAGCGCTGATATTCGATACCATCGAAAATCGCACCGCCCATTTAAGCCAGTTTATTTCCCATTATGCCCAATTTGCCAAGCTGCCTTTACCTAAAAGATCGCCAGTTAATTGGGACAATTTAATCGAGCAGTTAGCCCAGCAGTATCGGTTCAGTTTAACTTCAGCATTGCCGCAACAAGCCATTGCCTTAGACTGTGTGCAATTAGAGCAAGTGTTAATCAATCTGCTTAAAAATGCCCAAGAATCTGGGGCTGATAAAGATGGGGTCACGGTGGCGTTTCTAGAGGTCAGTCATCCGCTAGTTGGGGTGGTGATCACCATTGAAGATAACGGTTTAGGTATGTCTAGCGAGGTGTTATCTCAAGCCTTATTACCGTTTTATTCAACTAAACAATCGGGCACAGGCATTGGTTTGCCCTTATGCCGCGAAATAGTTGAAGCTCATGGTGGCCATATCACCATGCAAAATCGTAAAGAGAAAGGCTTAAGCGTTAAATTGTGGCTGCCAAATGAGTAGTCGTACTTAGTTAATAACGGTAAGAATAAAGAAAGCCCAATAGATAGTCTCTATTGGGCTTTTTTGAAGTGTTAATCATAGTATTAATAACAATATCACTGTTTAAGCGAGTGATGATTGTTATTGATAAGTGCTACGTATAAGAGCTGTTTATAAATACTCAACTTCCAATGAAATCAACATCGCATCATCATCTTCAGAGGTGAACTCGGCTTTTAATACAAAGTCATCACTTTCGACATTAATGATCTCATACCATGCACTGGCTTGATCGCTAAAGTGTGCCAACATAGCTTCACGGGTGGCTGGGATATTAATGGATTTTAAATAAGCCATAAACTGCTCATCAGACTCAATAGGGTAGTTAATACTCTCAGAGAGTTTTACTTTTTGAATGACATTATTGTAATGCTTAACCTGCACATTTTTTGACACTAAACTCCAAACGCCGTTGTTTGAAAATTGAATAACATTAGGCACAAAACGGTTAACTAGCGCATCGAGCGTGCTGGGTTGATTGTTCTCAGTAGGTAAAAGTACTTCAGTTAACTTTTGGCTATTGAGCTCCGAAAATAATATCTCATCATTATCACGGCTGTATTTTCTTGATTTAAAGGTGAAACCTGTGAGCAGTAATTCAGGCTCATCGCTGGTGATAGAAGAAAACTCATCAAACTCTAACGTCAGTAAGTTGTTATGATTGGAGACGATATATTCTTCAGTACTGGTTTGCTTTAAATAATCAAGCTTATTGCGCACTTGCAGTACTTCATCACGGTATCCGGCTTTATCATCAATCAGCCAGTTATTATCAAACCTTTCGTTGTAGCTAATTAAATTTTTGCCATTGTAGTTAAGTAATGAGCGATCTTTATAGGATATTTGCTGAATTTTATTGTTGTCGATAATAAACCACAGCTCGCGGCCATATAGCCATGCTTGGGATTGATCTTTTAGGGTAAATAAAGCGCTGGCAGGACCTAGTAATTCAATCAGACGTTGGGTTGAATCATCAATGCTAACCCCGTAGGCGCTAGATAGAGTCACATTAGTTGAAGGAAAGCTTGCTTCTCTTGCAAGGCTAGATAATTCTTTTTCTGACAGTATTGTAATCGCAGGGCTAATTTGTGACTGCGCTAAAGTGACTTGTGGCGCAGTGGTCGTTTTGGGTTTAGCTGTAATGCGATTGGTCGTTGCTGCTGTTGAAACCTTAGTGGCTGGCGCCGGTTTTTTTAAGCTAATGGGTTTACGACTAAGTTGATTATAAGCAGTTTTCACCGAAGATAACCGGTCATCTTCGTCGCAAAAATCAATTAAGTCAGCAGTGATAATAATTTTATTGGCTTCAATTAAATTAGTAATAATGACGGCATCGACCCGCTTTTGTTTGGCTTTTTTCTGGATCAGGCGAAAGCTGGTTTCTATTAATTTATCATTTGAGCTATTTTTAAGGGTATTTTCCACATAGATGCCATCGATCACTGTTGGCGTGCACACAGGCAGATGATCGAGTATCGGTGGTAACGATTTAGCTGAAACTTGTAAACTGACAAAGAGTAAAATGAGAACCAGTAATCTGTTCATAATTTAGCGCTTCCTTGTGGGTGTTTTTATTATTATCCATCACGAAATAAACGTCATTACATACACGATGGTTAAAAGTAACTAATCAATTAGCCTTCTTTTTCATGAGGTTATTTTTGTCACTCCAATTCATTATCAGCTGGAGTACAAGCTCTAACTTAACAATTCATTAACAAAGGTGTCAAAAGATTTTTAGGAATAAGTAGTTAAAAAATGTGCATAAAAACAACTGTTGTTGTTTGATAATGATACAGCTAGGGTGGCGAGTATTAGAGTCATAATCTGCCAATGGTTTATCTATTTATTAGCAATGACTGACAAACCCTGAACGCGTGAAGGGTTGCGATCGTGACAGTGGCACAAATTGCAGTGAACAGAGCACTCAGCTAAAGCTTTGATCTAAAGCTTTGAGCTAAAGAATTTAGCTAAAGTATAACTTATCGATATTGTGCATAAAATGGTTAGATTTATGCTGTCAGTAGGCTGGGGTTCATTGCTGGAGGATTACCTTTAGTAACCTCAATCAGGGCGCTGTATCAGTTGCATTGGTGAAGCTGTTACTAGGCTGTTATGACTGACAGCTAATTTAACCAAGGTGTGTTTCTGATTTTAAAGGCTTAATAATGAATCACTTTGTTTAAAATAAATTCTGATGACTGTGCATAAGTTAGTAGTAACGGTTTTACAGGGTGGAATGGTCCATGGGTAATCAATTATTTATAAAACATTAGCTGAATAAAACATTGGGCTAAAAAAGTAATTAATGATTTACTAGCTACTCACCTCATTAAATTTTCTCGGACACCTTTTATGCAAACGTTATTAATTTGTCTGTTTATCACAATCTTATTACCTTATTTAGCTAAAGGGCCAGTAGCCGTTGCGATGGCAAAACTGGGCGGCTATGACAACGATCACCCTCGGGCGCAACAAGCCAAGTTAACTGGTTTTGGCGCAAGGGCAGTTGCTGGGCATCAAAATGCCTTTGAATCTTTGATCGTTTTTGGATTGTGTAGTTTAACCGCGATCGCAACCGATAATGTTAATGCAACCGTCACTAGCTTAGCTATGGTGCATGTGGCAGCCAGAGTGGTTTACCATTTACTTTATTTAAAAGGACTATCGACTTTGCGCTCGGTTTCTTGGTTTGTAGCAATTTTCAGTTCGTTCGGTATTTTTTGGCAAGCGTTTTAAGCTTGGAAAATTTTAAACTTCTTTAATCGATATAAACCTTTCTACAATTACCTTTAAGGTCAAATACTGGCATTGTAAAAATTTCATCATATAATTCTTATACCTATTGCTATCAATTAGGTTTATTAGAGGCGCTGCTATGTATACCGAGCAATTAATGATGTTAATCGCCGTATTTGAACGGGCAGCCTTAATGCTGATGCTGCTGTTTTTGCTCACTCGCACCCGCAGCTTTCAAAAAATCATCACCAAACCAAATCGAAAACCGATTGAGATGGCGATGATGTCGCTGTTATTTACTTTATTTGCGGTTATGAGCACCTACACCGGCATTGAGGTCGATGGCTCCTTGGTTAATGTGCGTATTATTGCAGTGTTATCTGGCGGTATCCTTTTTGGCCCTTGGGTGGGGATCCCAGCAGGTATCATCTCAGGGCTGCATCGTTACTTAATTGATCTTGATGGCGCGACTTCAACCGCCTGTTTAATATCGAGTATTTTTGCAGGCTTTCTGGCAAGTTGGATACATGTCGGTGTCGATAAAAAACACTATACCTGGTATGGCATTTTAGCGGGGGTTATCTGCGAGGTGCTGACCATGGTGCTGATTGTGGTGTTTTCAGATGATTATGAGCAGGCAATGGTGATTGTGCGTCACATTGGTTTGCCGATGATATTGGGCACTGTGTCCATTGGGCTGATTATCAAGTTAGTGCAAGATATTGACGATGAAAAAGATTGGATTGCTGCGCAGCAGGCAAAATTGGCCTTAGATATTGCCAATAAAACCTTACCTTATTTTCGTCAAAATGATCGTCAGTCGTTAATTGCGGTTTGCCAGATCATCCGCCTTGATACACAAGCGGATGTGGTGGCGATAACTGATACCACCTCAGTACTGGCTTATGTGGGTATAGGTCAAGAAAACTACCTAGAGCCCCACAATAAAATTAACGAGATGACCGAGCAAGCCGTTGCCACAGGCAAACAAATTATTAGCAATAACCTTGATGCCCATGACTTTCATTCATTGTTAATCATTCCATTAATGGAGAACAATGTCGTTACTGGTACCTTAAAAATATTTTACCGTGAGCCTTATCAAATTAAGTCTTCACTGCGGGAAATGGCGGTGGGATTATCGCAGCTGATTTCTACCCAAATGGAAGTGTCGCGCATCGAACAGTTAAAAACCATGGCCTCAAAAGCAGAGTTTTCGGCGCTGCAAAGTAAAATTAATCCGCATTTTTTATTTAACGCCCTCAATGCTATCTCTACGTTAATACGTATTCGGCCTCAGCAAGCTCGAGAATTGATCGCCAAACTAGCGGATTTTTTGCGCTTTAATTTAGATCACACTGATGAGCTGATAGATATCCAAGAAGAGCTGCAACAGGTGCGGGATTATGCCGCGATTGAGCAGGCGAGATTTGGGCCTAAATTAACCGTCAGCTTTGATATTGATGATGTACACACTTGTGTGCCAAGCTTACTGATACAGCCGCTGGTGGAAAATGCCATTTTACATGGCATTCAGCCTGCGTCTTATCCTGGTGAGGTGCTGATTACGGTTAAAAAGCAGCAAGATGATCGGGTGAAAATTACCATTCGTGATACTGGGGTTGGCATCGATCCGGCTTTGATTGATAAGTTGCACCAAGGAACCATAGACAGCACGAGCATCGGCTTGATGAATGTACACCAAAGGTTAAAGCTACTCTATGGTGCTGGCTTAGAGATTACTGCATTGACAAAAGGCACTGAGATGTCTTTTTTCATTCATTAGAAGACTATAGGGGGGACTATGTTAAAAGCCTTGATTGTAGAAGATGAATACCTAGCACGAGAAGAGCTGATTTATTTGATCGCAACCCATAGTCAGATTGAAGTGGTAGCGACCTTCGATGATGGTCTTGAAGCTTTTAAATACCTGCAAAGCAATAAAGTGGATGTGATATTTCTTGATATTAATATTCCATCCATTGACGGTATGTTATTGGCGAGAAACATTCATCAATTTTCTGAAAAGCCGCATATCGTGTTTGTGACTGCCTATAAAGAGCACGCCGCAGATGCCTTTGAGTTAGAAGCATTTGATTATTTGCTCAAGCCTTTTAATGAGCAGCGGGCTATTGGGGTGTTGCAAAAACTTGAGCAAGCTCAAAAACACCTACCAGCGGCAGATATCAATGTCGAGTCTTTGCCAGTGAATACCGACAAGCCCAAGCCTAAGGCCAGCAGCCTTAATCGGACCATTAATTTAACCCAAAATAACCGCATTGTGGTCAGCTATATTAATGATATTTATTATGCGGTTGCCAACGAAAAAATCACTGAGGTATATACTCGCGAAGGGGCGTTTCATGTGCCTTATACCATTACTGATTTGATGGAACTTTTACCGAGCGAATCGTTTTTTCGCTGCCATCGATCCTATTGCATTAATATCGATAAAATTCGTGAGATCATCCCTTGGACCAATAGCACCTATCTGTTAAAACTGCGCGATATTGACGGTGAAGTGCTGGTGAGTCGCAGTAACATAAAAACCTTTCGAGCACTGATGAACTTATAACCGCTGCTGTCATTGGCTAGCTAACGAACTATTCAACACCGCCTACCCATAAAGACGACTCAAAAAACGATGCAACCACCCTTGCTACTGCAGATAAGCTCACTCAGCATTTAACCCCCATAAATGCATTTCATGCCGATATATTGCATTTGATGCCGCTATTTTACAGCTCATGTTTTAGTTAATTCAGACTCTTGTCTTCCTCTCAAAAAGCCGTATTTTGACCACCATATTGTTAAATTAATCATTAATTATTGCTGTGGAGAGTGACACTATGTCAGCACAAATATCAAACCGAGCACGTATTATGACGCTTATTGGTACAATTTTGGCGCAGTTCGCCTTGGGTTCGGTATACACATGGAGCTTATTCAATGCCCCGTTAGCTGAGAAACTGTCGCTTCCAGTGAGTAATGTGGCGTTTACTTTCGGTATTTTAAGTTTATCACTAGCCGTGGCCTCGTCAGTGTCAGGCAAGTTACAAGAGCGCTTTGGGGTTCGTAATGTCACCATTGGTGCTGGGCTATTAATCGGCGCGAGCTTATTTCTTACTGCGCATGCAGATAGCCTATTAATGCTATATGTATGTGGTGGCCTGTTAGTGGGTTTTGCTGATGGTACCGGTTACCTAATGAGCCTATCTAACTGCGTTAAATTATTCCCTGAACGTAAAGGTTTAGTGTCTGCTTGTGCTATTGGTGCTTATGGCCTTGGCAGTTTAGGCTTTAAATACATCAACATGTATATGCTGACCCATTCAGGTTTGGCGATGACATTTGATACATGGGCTGTGATTGCCATGGTGCTAGTCATTGCGGGTGGATTAATGATGAAAGATGCCCCCCTTCAAGAAGTCTCAACCGCAGAAAACAGCGTTGCAAACAGAGACTTTACACTGGCGCAAGCAATGAAATCATCACAGTTTTGGGTACTAGCATTAATCTTTTTAACCATCTGTATGAGTGGCTTATACGTGATTGGTGTGGCAAAAGACATTGGCGAAGGTTACGTACATTTAAGTATGGCAACAGCAGCATCTGCAGTGGCAGTGATTGCGGTGGCTAACCTTTCAGGTCGTTTAGTTCTTGGTGTGTTATCTGACAAAATGGATCGCATGAAAGTCATCAGCATTGCGCTTATTGTATGTTTAGCGGGTGTCGGTTCACTGTTACTTGTTCACTTAAATGCGTGGAGCTTTTACTTAGCCGTTGCCTGTATCGCCTTTAGTTTTGGTGGCACCATTACTGTGTTCCCATCGCTAGTGAGTGACTTCTTTGGCCTTAACAACTTAACCAAAATTTATGGCTTTATTTATCTTGGCTTTGGTATCGGCAGCATCATTGGCTCTATTGTCGCTTCGTTATTTGGTGGCTTTGTTCCGACTTTCTACTTAATGCTAGGACTTATCGTATTATCAACCGTCATCTCTTTCATGGTGAAGTTACCAGAAAACAAGCCTTCTTTAGCCATGGCTAGCTAGTTTTAATTACGCTATTGGGCCAAGAGGTCTGAATATAGCGTTAAGCTTTTTTCGTTCCAACCTCCTTTACGCCGCAGCAATGCGGCGTTTTTTTATCTGAACTTAAACAGGTCAGCTTAAGTCTTTGAAAAAGTAGTGCACTTTAACTCGCCAAGCTGCTTTCTCATGTTTAGATTGGTGTTATTGGGGTATGATTCATTATTAATCAAAGGCCCTCAATGAGTATTAACCAATCCTCCTATGAATGAAGATATCACCATTGCACTGCCTTCGCTTATTCATCGCATCGGTGGCAGCGCCGCCAAGCAGGCTAAAGATATGGCTACGCAATATGGTTGTGAGCTTAAGCGAGTGCGTCGTTCTCGCAATTGGCAACTCGTGGGAGATGCCATTAATATTCAGTCTTTTGCCGCACAGTTATCAGGGCAAACTAATAATGAGTTTGCCTACCTGATTAAAAAGCTAAACATCGCACTGCTTGAACATAGTGACAAGTTAGAACCATTAGCCGTAAAACTGGTGCGCCTGCTCACTGAACGCCCGAGTACCACCTTAGCTGAGTTGATACAAGGCACCGGCTGCACAGAGGCTGAAGCCAGAGTGGCTCGTTTTGAGGCTGACTCTTGGTGATGATGCTTTAAGGTGTTATAAGCAGGGCAATGTTGCTGTTTAGATGAAGTATTACAATTTGAATTGGCTTCCATGCCAAGCTCACGAGTTCTCGGAATAAAGAGTCTCGATGACCTCAATTCAAATTGAGTCTTTTAGACTTTTAATGTTATAGATTTCTAACGTTAGCTCTTTTATTGCCACGAATGCAGTCAAATCGAAGAGATAATAACCCCTGTGTTGATGCAGCAGCGAGCTTCTGACTGCCAAGGATGGCGGGAACAGTCATTATTTGTCGGGAACAAATATGACCAAAACAGGCATTTGTTGTGGCAAAGTTTATGGGCCTTTTGACTTATATAAAGAGTGCAGCGTCTCGCAGTTGTATCTGCACATAAGGTCGCTGTTACACATCTAACCCATAGGGATATGGGTTAGATGTCATTATGATGTAGGGAACATCATTGACTATGTGATCGCGACATTCGTATATTCTATATAGCACCTGCGGCAGGCAATAGATTAAACTGAAGTAATGGACTACTGAAAAAGAGCCAATATAAACGAAGTATAAAGTTGGTGGCTGTAACGCATTTATGCCCCGATATGTGTTTGAAATGGATATCTCTCGAGGTTTAGTCATTTGTATTTACCCTCAATAATCTAATATCACCTTCAATAGAGTGGCCAAATTCGCTATACCACTACACTTTTTCTAATCGATTATGACCGCCTTACTTGTCGTCCAAATGACTGGTTGCCTATACAGGTATAACTGATTTTCTCCAAATTGAGATAATTCTGGCGCCAAAGGATGCGTAAAATGAGCTTTTTACGCATCGATAATTTTGTAACATTCTAGAAAACCCATACATATCAGTCTACTGCGAAATTTTTTAAAGTGTTGTATAGACCTCGTAAACAAAGACGCATTCTTTTTCCGGCAGTATTTTGAGCATTATTTACGTATTCGCGAAAATATTCGATTTACAACAATAACTTAGCGATGGTATCTTTGAAGTTTGAATTGAGCAGCCTGGAACATTATTGTGCTGCTATTGAATAAGCTGTTATGACTCAAATTGAATTATGAAAAATTATCAGGAAATACTAGTTGAGTGTTGGTATGACCAAGTTGATCTTGAATATATCAAGGAATGGGCCTACTCATACATTGAGAATAATGATGATATTCCTGAAGAAGTATTTGAATTGCTTGACGCTGATAAATATCAATTTGAAAGCCTTCTTCTAAAATTGTCTAAATCAATGGATTCTGATTTTTCACCGCAATCCATTAGTGCTGAAATCTTGGCAGCTAAGCACTTAATAAAAGTAGCTACTAAATATCTAAATGATGAAGTTACTCCAATGGATGTTTGTAGAGTCGTTGGTAAAATTGATGGTGGTTTTTTGGGTGCTTCTAGGGGGCTGCCCGATAACGTTGCTTACTATCCTGATTGGTTAGGAAATCTCTATAATAGCTGTGACTGGTGTGATGATACTTGGACAAGTAGTAGTGCACCTCATTTAAAGAAAGACTTAGAGACTCAAATCTCAAATATAGGTAAATGGGTCGAAAGTCATAACAAGTCGCTGAAAGGCGACGCAAAAATACGCGCGCTTTAGCGAGGCGTTATACGGCAAATGGAGTATTGATGAAGCCGATAGTTTTAGTTACAGGCGGTAGTCGAGGGATCGGTGCTGCAACATCCAAATATTTAGCAAAGCAGAATTATGCTGTTTGTGTTAATTACCTCTCAAATGAATCTGAAGCTAATGAAGTAGTTACAGATATTATTCAAGATGGCGGTACAGCAATCGCTGTACAAGCTGATGTTTCAAAAGAAGATGATGTAATTCGCCTTTTTAATACAATTGATAACCAATTAGGTCCAATTACACACTTGGTAAATAACGCTGGTATATTATTACCGCAAATGCGTGTTTCAGAAATGACGGCAGACAGAATTAACAAAATACTCACTACAAATATTACAAGTTATTTTCTATGCTCCCGTGAAGCAATCAACCGAATGAAAAATGGTGGTTCAATTGTTAATGTATCTTCAGCCGCATCAAGGTTAGGCTGCGCAGGAGAGTATGTAGATTACGCTTCATCAAAAGGCGCAATCGATACTTTAACAACGGGTTTATCGCTTGAAGTTGCTAATCAAAATATTCGAGTAAATTGTGTTAGACCAGGCTTTATTTATACTGACATGCATGGAGATGGTGGAGAACCCAATAGAGTTGATCGTGTAAAGTCATTAATACCTTTACAACGTGGTGGTACGCCTGATGAGGTTGCTGCTTCGATTGCGTTTCTACTATCAAATGAGGCATCGTTTGTTACTGGTACATTTGTAGATATTGCAGGTGGTAAGTAGCCGTATAACAAGGCAATTATGGATGGGACGTCTTAAGTTTGGCTGACGCTCATTCTTCGCTAATTTTAGCCAAGCTTAAGACGCCCCATATTGCGGCGTTATAAGCCACGCAGATTATGGCACCTGTTAAATTATAAGGTTATCAAATGGAATTGAAAAACACTGTAAGGTTTTCCGAATTAGATTGGCTACGAGTGATATTGATTTTTGCAGTATTCCTTCATCATGTGTGCATGCCTTTTAATGGAGATGGTTGGCACATTATGAATAACGATTCGAGCAAAATGCTCGATGATATCATGGTGTATTTTGAACAATTTAGATTGCCAATCTTATTTTTTATTTCAGGTGTTGGCTCTGTTATCTTGCTATCAAAGGTAACGGTAGTGAAATTTGTCAAGGACAAATTTCTAAGATTATTTATTCCCCTTTTGATTGGCTCTTTGTTAGTGATTCCTCCACAAGTTTACATGGAAAATATTGTTGAGATGCAATCATATTGGCAAGAATACCCATCTCTTGCTTTAAAATTCGAAACTAATCACCTTTGGTTCATAGAGTATCTCTTTGTGTTTTTCTTGCTTGCTATCCCATTAAACAAATTATTTAGCTCATCTTTAGGCGCATCAATAATTAACTTTGTACAAAAATTGTCAAAATACAAAATAGGGCTATATCTACTTGTAACATTACTCATAATAATAAAAGTGTATTTTTCGTTAACTTTTCCAATTGAAGATAAAAAGATAGAAAATTTATCTTCCTCAGCTTTCTATTTTTTCTTTTTTATTTCCGGCATGCTCTTTGTTCGTAGCAACATTATTTGGCAAGCAATATGTGACCAACGATTTTATAATTTACTGTTGTTAGTATTTAGCACGATACTTTTTTATTCTTATTATTACTCCCCTGACTTAAGTGAGTACTTGTCACTAGATATGCGTTGGTCTATTTGGTGGTTGGTTTGTTGCTTAGTTGCATGGTCTGCATTCTTAACTATTTTAGGTTATGCGCAATTCTATTTTACAAAAACACCAAAATGGATAAGTCTTAGTAACGAGTTAATCTACCCTTTTTATATCTTTCACCAAACCGTAATTGTGGTAATAGGCTATTATGTCATCGCATGGCAAGCACCAATATTATTAAAGGTTATTTCTCTTTTCGCTTTATCCTTTTTAGTTACCTCCCTAATTTGTTGGTATCTTATTAAACCATCAAATATTTTAAGGTTTTTGTTTGGTTTAAAGCCTAAAAACAATGTTGTGCCAGTGGCTTATAATCGGGTAGCCGGAGGTATCTAACCTCCAGCCCCCACACCACCCTGCATGCGGCTCCGCACAGGGCGGTTCATTTAGAACACCTAACTAAACTTTCTGGTTAGGATAGTGAACTGCGACCCATCCATCTCTTAGTGAATATAATCCTGCTTTCTTCAGATACTCATTACTCAACGCTTGCTGGATCCCTGGTGTTTTTGAACTTCTCCATGGGCCTTTGCTTGTGATACCACAACCAACGGCCACTTGAATTTTGACGCCACGTTTAAGTAGGTTTTGCACCTTAGTCCGTGGTTTTCGCCACTGACGCCAGTAGCACATACGTACGCGACGACGGATCCAATGGTCTAAATCGACACACCCTTGATAAGCATTAGCGATGCCAAAGTAATTGATCCAGCCTTGCATATATTGACGCACTTTAAACAGCTGATATTCCATACTAATGCCCCAATTTCGGTTCGTTAGTCGTCTCATCTTTTGTTTGAAAATGTGCAATGTTTTAGCATGCCACTGGATTTTCCCGCGATTAAATGTGAAGCCTAGGAACTTGCTTTGACTTACCTTAACCACTTGGCTTTTCTGTTCATTAACAACCAGTTTTAGCTTAGTGGCAAGGTATTGAGTGATGCTCTTGAGTACTCGTTCTCCCGCTCGAATAGACTTTACCAAAATGATAAAGTCGTCCGCGTAGCGGGCGAATTTATGCCCTCGGCTTTCCAGCTCTTTATCCAGACTATCCAACATAATGTTAGAGAGTAATGGCGAGAGTGGACCACCTTGAGGCACACCTTCAAAGCTTGCTTCAAATTGGCCATTGACCATCACACCTGCTCGTAGGTACTTACCAATAAGCGCCAACAGACGCTTATCCTGCACCTTACTTCTAAGTTGAGTCATCAAGAGATCATGATTAACTCGGTCAAAGAACTTAGACAGATCAACATCGACGGCAAATTTG
>NZ_JAUORC010000089.1:0-783 GCF_030547465.1 Shewanella sp. 5_MG-2023 | reverse complement strand
CGCCACATCAGTAGTGGTACCTGAAATGTCAGCCGTTTCTGCGCCATCATTAATTACTAATGCAACGTCGATAGAACTCGCTGTGGCATCCATATTGTCGGTGTCAGCGTCAGTCACGGTTTGACCGTTTTGATCGACAGCTGAGGCATCAACGGTAATGTCGCCATCAACTAAGCCTGAAATATCCACGCCATCAATGCTGTAATCGCCATTGGCATCAACAGTGACGCCGGTGATGACCTGCACTGTGCCAGCGCTATCAGTCAGCGTTAGGGTGATAGTTGAGTTTGGCGCCACATCGGTAGTGGTACCAGAAATGTCAGCCGTTTCTGCGCCGTCATTAATCACTAATGCCACATCAATTGAGCCTGGTGTAGCATCCATGTTGTCGGTGTCAGCATCCGTAACGGTTTGACCGTTCTGGTCGATTGCTGATGCATCAACAGTGATGTCACCATCAACTAAGCCTGAAATGTCTACGCCATCAATGCTGTAATCGCCATTGGCATCAACGGTCACGCCAGTGATGATTTGGACTGTGCCAGCGCTATCGGTCAGGGTTAGGGTGACGGTTGAGTTTGGCGCCACATCAGTAGTGGTACCTGAAATGTCAGCCGTTTCTGCGCCATCATTAATTACTAATGCAACGTCGATAGAACCCGCTGTGGCATCCATATTGTCGGTGTCAGCGTCAGTCACGGTTTGACCGTTTTGATCGACAGCTGAGGCATCAACGGTAATGTCGCCATCAACCAGGCCTGAAATGTCTACGCCCGCAATACT
>NZ_JAUORC010000088.1:0-791 GCF_030547465.1 Shewanella sp. 5_MG-2023 | reverse complement strand
ACCCATAACCGAAGGCGTGACCCTTGTGTTATAAGAAGCATCCTCATATCCACTTCATCATTCCGGCAGGCAGCTTTGATAAAGCTAAAAAACAAAGGAAAAAGAACAAGGGTAAATACCTTTTCAACGCCTTTAACCTGGCTAAAGTCTGGCGAGCAAGACTACTGGCATATTTGGGAAAACATCATCTCAAGTTACCGACCTCAATCCCCAACAAGTGGGTGGTTGACTGGCTAGCGAAGTCGTTAATGTAACGGTCGAAAATGTGCCTTTATCATTTGATATTAGCTTTAGTGGAAACACTGAGCTAAATGAAGGTGAGAACACCGTTATCACTGCGGCTATTGCTAATGAACCTGCAGGTTTAACCTATAGCTGGACACAAGTTTCAGGCGCTCAAACTGATTTTACTGCAACGGGTCTTGTGCTAAATCTGACAACACCAGAAGTTTCAGTAGATCAAGCATTAGTGTTTGAACTTGTTGTGAGTGACGGGGAAGAAGAAACAAGTGCTTCTGTCAGTATCAATGTGGCAAACACGTTAGATGATGGTTGGAGCGAAAACTATAGCGCGGGCAGTTTAGGAGCTGGGCTTCTATTATTATTGCCACTGCTATGGCGTCGCCGTCAGTCTTAATGACGTTAAATAATGTCAGTTAGATTATAGTGCTAATAGCTTGAATTAAGCTTAAGTTCGCTATCAGACCTTAAAAGGAGACTGTAACTAATTTTGTGTAACTGCTTATCAACACGTACTCTATAGAGAGTCAAGGATAGGCAGATACTCATGA
>NZ_JAUORC010000087.1:0-823 GCF_030547465.1 Shewanella sp. 5_MG-2023 | reverse complement strand
AGAAGCGATTGTGGGTAGAGGAGCATTTGGGTTTTGCTTATGCCGAACGGTTAATTATCTCGCCAGTTAAAGGCCTGTGTAACCCTCCCTTATATCGATCATATTTTAAGAGAGTTTTCTTTATTTAACCGCTCATATAGCTTGGGCGGTAGATCGTTTAATGATTCATGGGGCCGATCATAATTATATTCTTCAAGCCAACTATCCGTGATTTCCCTTACTTCAGTCAAGCTGTTGAACAAATAACAGTCCAATACTTCATTTCGATAAGTTCGGTTAAATCGTTCAATAAACGCATTTTGAGTGGGCTTACCTGGCTTAATAAAGTCTAACTTAATACCGTGTTGTTCAGCCCATATCTCAAGTGCATGTGAGATAAACTCAGGTCCATTATCTTGCCTTAAACGCTTAGGGTAACCGCGATAGGCTGCGATTCTATCCAGTACACGTATTACCCGTTGCGCAGGTAAGCTTGAGTCCACTTCTATCGCTAAAGCTTCACGATGATAGTCATCAATCACATTAAACGTTCTGAACGACTTTCCTGAAAACAAGTTGTCGCTCATAAAATCCATTGACCAACAATCATTTGCCTTTACTGGAACGGCTAGTGGCTCTGGTTCACGTGACGGTATGCGTTTTTTGCCTTTTCGTCGTAAGTTAAGCTTCAAACCACAATAAACGCGATACACACGTTTATGATTCCATTGATGCCCTAGGAGTCGTAGTCGTTTAAATATCTTCCTAAAACCATAAGCCCTATGCTTCTCTGCGATGCCTGATACGGCCTCAATGATGTCATTATCATCGATACGCTTGAGTT
>NZ_JAUORC010000086.1:0-828 GCF_030547465.1 Shewanella sp. 5_MG-2023 | reverse complement strand
ATAAAGGTATCACTCGGGCTTGTTCAACACTTGGGATAAGGACGCGGCTACGCGCGGCCTATCCTTATCTGTTAGGTGCGCTCTTTCAAATAGCCCAACTTATTTAATACTGCTGACTTTATTAAGCCTGGTTCGATTAATCCAGTAACTATTGTGTGTGCGATAATGCAAAGAGCTAAATTTCTATCGCTCATTATGTAGATAAGCGCAAGACCAGAACCTAGAAAAAAAGTATAAAATGTAGCATTTATAGCTGCTGATAAAGCCTTGCCGCCCCATACTAAGTGTGCAACTCCAAATGCGATACCAGAAATAATTATTTGAGTGAAATTACTAAAGCCTTCTTCTTGAAGGTAATCCATTAATATTTTACGAAATAGTATTTCTTCAAAAAAACCAGAAACTAAAGCACCTAGTAGAGCTAAATATTTTAGTTTATTAAACTTAAACATATGCTCGCGTACATTGGAGATACTTGCGGCCCCCCAAGCATATGAGATAACAACTAAAGCTGCTATGCCCCACGACAGTATGCCTACACTTGATAATGTCGCGAAACCAATGGAGCCAAAGAAATTATCTGACGTAATAATCCAGTAAAGTAAAATTCCTCCTTGTACTAGAATAATTGATGAGATTATCTTTAAAGTTTGCTTGTCAGCAGATTGCATGAGACCTCCTTGTGCACCTAACGATTTAGTTCACGAGCCGAAGGTCTCGTGTAACGGCTTGTTCTTTACTTTCGGAGAGAGAGGGTTATCGCTACTCAATCCGTGAGTTCATATTCCATGCCCTTGGGGCTTAATTGATGCCCCCTGCGGCGTGAGG
>NZ_JAUORC010000085.1:0-858 GCF_030547465.1 Shewanella sp. 5_MG-2023 | reverse complement strand
TTGATTTTTATTTGACCGCAAAAGCAGTCAAATAAGTTAGGCTCGCCTATTGACTGGCGGAAGGCTCATATGTGTTAGGAATACTTACCCACCACGCTTAATTCTATAACCTGTTGAATAAATAACATCCTCGCCAATGCACTGATTATTTTTAATAGAGCTTATTTCCGAGCAATGTCCATCCCCAGTCTCTAAGCAGAACTGAAATTGAGTATTTGTTTTAATAGGCTCTTGGATAATGCTTTTAGGTAATGCAGACCATTTCCATTTTTTAACATTGAGTGTTGCTTGTTTAGCAAAATGTTTGCTAGTTGAGGAAACAACTTTGATATCTTTGATTTCGTTATCCGGAGTAATAACATACTCAACAGAAGCACAGCCTTCTTTTCCTGCTCTCGCATCTTCGATAGGATACAGGGGAGGAAAACGTTCTAATTTTTCCCATTTTTGCGAAAGCAACTCAGCTTCAGTTAATTGTAAACCTTGATATTGCTCTGTGGGTGTCGTTTTACAGCCAACTAAAACAAGTGTCACTACTATTCCTAAAATATATCGATTCATGCCAAACTCCTTTTGTATTCCTAACAGCTTATTCAATAGCAGCACAATAATGTTCCAGGCTGCTCAATTCAAATTTCAAAGGTACCACCGCTAAGTCCTTGTTGTAAATTGAATATTTCGCGAATACGTAAGTAATGCTCAAAATACTGCCGGAAAAAGAATGCGTCTTTGTTTACGAGGTCTATACAACACTTTAAAAAATTTCGCAGCAAAATTACAAAGCCACCCATTATTTTGAAGTTATAACATAACGCCTTTCATTTTGAGTTGCCAACACCAACATTCATTTACTGATGG
>NZ_JAUORC010000084.1:0-887 GCF_030547465.1 Shewanella sp. 5_MG-2023 | reverse complement strand
ACTAGGCTTTGGTTATTGCTTAATAATCGGTGATAGATGATGGCCAGACCAAGAGAAACACTCGTGAGTTTAGAAGATACGCCTTACTACCACTGCTGTTCTAGAGTGGTGCGTAAAGCCTTTCTATGTGGTTTTGATGCAAGCTCTGGTGATAACTATGAGCATCGCCGTGAGTGGGTTGATTCTCGGATATTAGAGCTTGCGACGATTTTTGCCATTGATATTTGTGCTTATTCGGTGATGAGTAATCATTTACATGTGGTGCTAAAAGTGGATATTGATACCGCCAAAAACTGGTCTGATTTCGAGGTGCTTACCCAATGGCATAAAGGCTTTAAAGGCACATTGCTGACCAATAAGTTTGTTAAAGGTGAAGTGCTTAATGAGTTTGAGTTACAGGCTGTGAATGACTGTATTACTCAATACCGACTACGCTTGACTGATATCAGTTGGTTTATGCGTTCACTGTGTGAACCTATTGCCCGAATGGCCAATAAAGAAGATAACTGCACTGGTCGATTTTGGGAGGGGCGCTTTAAATCCCAAGCATTATTAGATGAAGCTGCAGTACTTGCGTGCATGGCCTATGTGGACTTAAACCCTATCCGCGCCAAGATGGCTACAGCCCCTGAAAGCTCCGATTACACCAGCATTCAGCGCCGGATCAACTCAGCCATGAAAGGTGAGCAACCCGCGGAGTTACTGCCTTTTGTGGGCAATGAACGTTTGGATATGCCTAATGGTTTGATGTTTAGCGTCAAAGATTACATTGTGCTGGTTGAAGATACAGGGCGGATTATTCGTGATGACAAACGCGGTGCCATAAGCGCGAGTAGCCAGGATATTCTCAATAGATTGAATATTCCTGCTGAAAACTGGTTAAAAAT
>NZ_JAUORC010000083.1:0-927 GCF_030547465.1 Shewanella sp. 5_MG-2023 | reverse complement strand
AGGCAAGGTAAACGTCACCATGTAATACTCCACGGGCAGGAGTTTAGCTTGCTGTTTGTTGAGCCACTCTGTCGTGGTGTTGTGCTGGCATTGAGGGCAACTGCGATGACCACATGACAGCGGGAAATCAGCAGTATGAGTGCAGCTGCGGCATGCCCACTGGCTGGTTCGCTCAGTGTTGCTGCGACAACTGAGCATGGCGAAAATAGCTTGGCGCATGGATGATGTAATTTGACCATCATAAGCCTGATTAAAAGCGTCAAGGTGGTCACGTAAAAGCGCAATGAACCTCATAAATCACACTCCCACTTAAGCACCAAATTATCCGTCAGTTGGTTAACAGATAGGGCAGTATTTTTGCGAGTGATAGTGGTGAGGCGGGTATATCGGGCGGTGGTATTAAGGCTGTTGTGACCGAGCAAAGTTTGCACTGAGCGCAAATCTAGCCCTTGCTCTAACAGATGAGTGGCGTAGCTGTGACGCAGGTTATGTGGGCTGATGGACTTATGAATATTGCACTCACGGATAACCCGTTTTAAGGCTTTTTGAATGCCGCCTTTATCTATCAATGAATCAGGTTTGCCATCTTTTCCTGGAAAAATCAGCCGTGGGTGGCGATGCGTTTGCCAGTAATATCGCAGCGCTAACAGGGTACGTTGTGGCAAGGGAACCAGTCTGTCTTTACCACCTTTAGCATTGCGAATGTGCACCTGCATCATCTGTGAATCGATATCGCCAACCTGTAGTGAAATGGCTTCACCGAGGCGCAACCCCATACTGTATAAGGCGAGAAAACACACTTGATATCGCAGCTTATGGGTAAGGCTAATGACGATAGAAACTTCAGCAGGGGGTAAGAATATCAGGCAGTCTTTGGACTTGTGGTGGCTTAACAATATTAAGCCACTCCCAGTGTTGATTAAGCAC
>NZ_JAUORC010000082.1:0-930 GCF_030547465.1 Shewanella sp. 5_MG-2023 | reverse complement strand
GTGCTTAATCAACACTGGGAGTGGCTTAATATTGTTAAGCCACCACAAGTCCAAAGACTGCCTGATATTCTTACCCCTGCTGAAGTCACTATCGTTATTAGCCTTACTCATAAGCTGCGATATCAAGTGTGCTTTCTCACCTAATACAGTATGGGATTGCGCCTCGGTGAGGCCATTTCACTGCAGGTTGGCGATATCGATTCACAGATGATGCAGGTACACATTCGTAACGCCAAAGGTGGAAAAGGTCATTTTTTGCTCCAGCAAAAATGACATACATCACATCCATGTGATTAACAGGTTGGTGCCTTTGCCCAAACGGACCTTGTTAGCGCTGCGATATTACTGGCAAACTCATCGCCACCCACGGCTGATTTTTCTGGTAAAGATGGCCAGCCAGACTCAAAGATCGATAAAGGCGGGACTTACTTTAAAATCAGAAGGAAAAAGCCCTCAAGCGGGTTATTCGTGAGTGTAATATTCATAAGTCCAACAGCCCACATAATCTGCGCCACAGCTACGCCACTCATCTGTTAGAGCAAGGGTTAGATTTGCGTTCAGTACAAAGCCTGCTCGGTCACAACAGCCTTAATACCACAGCCCGTTATACCCGCCTCACCACTATCACGCGAAAAAATACCGCTCAGTCAGTTAACCAACTGACTGATAATTTGGTGCTCAAGTGGGAGTGTGACCTATGACGTTCATCGAACTTTTACGCGACCACCTCGATGCCTTTAATCAGGCTTATGATGGTCACATTACATCATCCATGCGTCACGCCATTTTTGGCATGCTTAATTGTCGCAGCAACACTGAGCGAACCAGCCAGTGGGCATGTCAGGGCTGCACGCATACTGCTGATTTCCCGCTGTCATGTGGTCATCGCAGTTGCCCTCAATGCCAGCACAACGCCACGACAGAGTGGCT
>NZ_JAUORC010000081.1:0-1050 GCF_030547465.1 Shewanella sp. 5_MG-2023 | reverse complement strand
TCATGAGTATCTGCCTATCCTTGACTCTCTATAGAGTACGTGTTGATAAGCAGTTACACAAAATTAGTTACAGTCTCGGTGGAAGGCTCATATGTGTTAGTTGCACGACTTCACAGGTCTCGTGTTTAGGATTGTATTTTGCCCCAAAGAATACCATTTCCCATGCATTTCCCAGCACCTATCCCTGTCTTGCATACAATAACAAATACTAGTATTAATGTTTTTTAGTTCATCAAAATCCCATACACTCCATCTAGTTCCATCATCATTATCACAAACTCTTTGAATAAGTAGAAATTCTTTTTCTCTACTGCCTTCATGTTTGATTGGATAAATTAAAGTGTCATCCCGCATTCTTTGTTCAACACGAAGGGTGCAACTATTGCCTAAACTTTTTTCAAAAACAGAGTAAGGTGGAAAACCTTCTATTTCACCATTACTTTGTTCGAAATTAGATGCTGTAATGCTAATAGTTTCAACTCTAGCTTCCCTTGTACCTTCATTTGCTATACGTAAATGCTTATCGCTTCTACGGGGAACGATGGTTAAAACAGGCCTTAATGACTCAATTTCTTGCCTGCGTAACTCAAGTTCTTCGGAAATAACTTGTGTTTGATCTGCTAATAACTCTGTTTGAGTATTTAAACTTAAAGATTGAAAAGCTAGTAATGCCACCGATGCAATTGCAATTAAGCCTGTTCCGCTTCCAGGCCCCAATCCAGGTATAAAGAACCTTGCAATTGTCCAATAAAATGCTCGTTTATTTGCTCTTTTATCTTCTTCTGTCCAATTCTTAGGCGGCTTGATGAGTTGCCCAATGATATTAATTGTGCGGTGCTCTTGTTCGAGCAACTTAGACCGAATGTCTTCAACATCCTTTTTTAAAGCAACTTCTGGCTTATTAGTTGCTGTATTGACACTTTCATTTTTATCTGAGGAAGTCATATCATCACCATCCATGATTAAGTGCAACTAACAGCTTATTCAATAGCAGCACAATAATGTTCCAGGCTGCTCAATTCAAACTTCAAAGATACCATCGCTAAGTTA
>NZ_JAUORC010000080.1:0-1194 GCF_030547465.1 Shewanella sp. 5_MG-2023 | reverse complement strand
ATCCCATCCCGAACTCAGTAGTGAAACGCAATCGCGCCGATGATAGTGTGGGGTCTCCCCATGTGAAAGTAGGTCATTTCCAGACGCTAAATTAGAATAATCCCTGACTCTATGAGTCAGGGATTTTTTCGTTTAGGATTTTAAAATAAATAAGTCCTTTTGGTGTTAGGTTTAGTTAATAGCCTACTCGAAATCAGTGTGGACGACATGGCCATGTGAAAGTAGGGTGCAATGTCTGTGTTTATAAAGCAACGCTTTATGCAGACATGGAGCGCGGAGGATTTATCCGCAGCTGAACATCGCCAAGCTCCTAATACGAATAATCCCTATTTGGTGTTATGTTTAGTAAAACTTGCTGGTAATCAGTGTGGACGACATGCCTATGTGAAATGGGGTCATCGCCAATCGTCTAATCAATATTAAGCCCGTCACTGTGTAGCGGGCTTTTTGCGTTTATGGTTTTAATAAAACTGGAATAGATCAGTAGAGCTAATATTAGCAGATCTGGTTTGGTGAATTATTTGAAGCTTTTATCTTTTATATAACGGTTAATTAAGGCTATTGCATTGAAAATATCTTCTTACAACGTGCAGTGTTTGTGTTCTATTACTGAAGAACCCTTCAGCTCTTCTACTTACTGGATAGTCTCTTTACGAACGACATTCTTTGCTAAAAAACTTTAATCAACAACGATTACCTAGATTGGCCTGTTAGCAGCACTAACATGACTATTTCTGTGGCTGGGGAGTAATGCTATTAACATTGAGGCTGCAGTGCTTAAAATAATATTGTTTTTTATGCTAATTTCCTCATGTTGAACTAGAATTGAATGCCGCATTGGAACTTATGCGGATAAATTATGACCTTTTAGAAAGCTCGAAAATTCACAGCTCCAAAATTGGTAGATAGTTTTACGGTAGTCATTGCCGTGTTTTGAGTTAAGCGTTACATGGCACCAGCACAAAAATGAATGTTATCCTTTTCTATTACTGGGCCTAACACAATTTAAGCGGTTGGTATATTATCCCTAGAGTGCCACTTTTTGTCTCGCTGTGTGGATAACCTTGGGGGTAATAAGTGTGTATCCTGTACTTAAACAATTAATGATTAAAAACTTCATTTTTATGCATAAAAGCCCTTGCGCTAAATCTTAACTTGCCTATAATGCGCATCCACTGACACGGCGACAGGCCA
>NZ_JAUORC010000008.1:0-161927 GCF_030547465.1 Shewanella sp. 5_MG-2023 | reverse complement strand
TCTATTGAAGGTGATATTAGATTATTGAGGGTAAATACAAATGACTAAACCTCGAGAGATATCCATTTCAAACACATTTCGGGGCATAAACGAGTTACCAGCACCAACTTTATACTTCATTTTTATTGGCTAAATTACGGAAGACCATAACTTCAACTTAATCCATTGCCTGCCGCAGGTGATGTATAGGATATACAAATGTCGCGATCACATGGATGTGAAAGAGCGACCTTATGTGCAGATACAACTGCGAGACGCTGCAAGTACGTCCATGTAAGCTCTGCCAAAACATCCCTGTTTTGGAAGCTCGCTGCTGCATCTACACTGGGATTTTCATTTCTTCGATTTGACTGTATTCGTGATAAATTTAAGAGCTAAAAGGCTCAAAAGATCAAGAGTCTAATCTGCTAAAAGGCTCAATTTGAATTGAGGGCGTTGAAGAAAATAGCGTGATGCTCACATGGATGTGAGCATAGCTTTCGCGGTGCAGGGATGCACCATCGGAAGCGTTAGCGTTAGCATTTTCACTCTTTGCAATAAAGAGGTGACCGAAGCGGTTTACAAACGACGTTGAAAGCTGGATCAATCCCCATCGAAAATCATGCGCTTTTCAGCATTTTTCGTCGGGGGCGGCAGGGTGATCCAAGAGGGTATTGCTGTTGATACCCTTTTGGTCGGGTGTGGGTGGAAAACCCACGATGTTAATCCAAACGGAGTTTGGAAAAATAGCACCCAAAGAAAGAAGTTATTCTGTCGGCCAACTGCCATCATTATTCGGTCTTAACCAGGCTTGCGAAAACCAATAATAACCTGACTTAGTTTTACTCGGTGCAGTGCAGTTATAACGGCTTCGACCTGCAGGTAAGTTTGCTGAAGCTTGAATATTAAACTCAGTTTCAGAAACCCAAGTCGGCTTTTTAGCGCCTTGGCCTTGGACAAAACACATCACCTGATGCGGGTAAATATCAGTGGTGTCCAGCTCAACGGTTAGCTCAGGTCGCCACTGACCTTGGCTTAACTGTGGGTCAGTGATATTTTGCTTCACCACCGGCATATTGAGGCTAGTAAACTTGACTTTTAAACTGTCTAAATCAGCATAAGGGCCCGCCACAGGAAAACGTGGCAGCGCAGTCAGTATTGAGTATTTTCCCGCGGCGCCAGATTGTTGCCCTAAACCAATAAAGGCGTGCTTTTTCAGAATATCTTCAACATCGCTATTGTACTCACCATATGGGTAAGCCAGCATTTTTACACTCTGACCGGTATGCTTGTTAATTTCCGCTTCCGTTGCTAGCAAGTTTGCTTCGATTCTATCAAGCCATTGCTGCTTAGATTCGCCATCAAGCTTACGATTTAGATGCTCATGGGCCCAGCTATGGTTGGCGATTGTAGCGCCCTTTTCAGTGAGCGTTTTAATATCATCCCAACTCATCATGCCGCGATAGCCTTTTTCAATCGGCTCTACTGACACAAATACTGTATAAGGAAAATCATATTTGGCTAATATGGGCGCCGCAGCCATACCGATACTGTCATAGCCATCATCAAAGGTAATAACGATGCTTTTATCCGCTAATGGCGTGTTATTCTTTAGCGCATTTACCGCTTGGGTTAATGGAATGATGGTAAACTCGTTTTCAGCAAGGTATTGCATTTGCTCTTCAAATTGAGCTGGCGTCACACTGGTACTTGCAGGTGTAGTTTCTGACACATGATGATATTGCAAGATCACCACGGCATTGGCATTAAGTGATATTAACCACAATAACCCCAATAGAGTTCGTTTTAACATATTATTCCTATGTCCATAAAAGCATTACTTTTTAACAGCCAAAAAAACCGGCAGCTTTTTGCTTTAGCCTTGCCGATGATTTTATCGAATATCACCATACCGTTATTAGGTTTAGTCGATACCGCAGTCATCGGCCATTTAAGTGAGGCCTATTATTTAGGCGGGGTGGCGCTTGGCAGCACAATTATTACTTTAATTGTCTGGTTGCTGGGCTTTTTGCGCATGTCCACCACGGGGCTGGTCGCCCAAGCTTACGGCGCTAATGATACCGTAACTCAGCAAAAATTGCTGGTGCAAGGCGCTTGCCTTGCATTGCTGTTTGGTGGCGCAGCAGTGTTATTGCAGCAACCGCTGCTCGATTTTGCCATGTCTTTAAGCCAAGCCAGTGCGCAGGTGCAGCAATTTTGCCGCGAGTACGTAGAAATTCGTATTTGGTCGGTGCCATTTGCACTCTTAAATTTGGTGTTACTTGGCTGGTTACTGGGCAGGCAAGCGCCCAAGGCGGCAATGTGGCAGTTAATCATCGCCAATATCGTCAATATCGTTTTAGATGTAGTGTTTGTGATTGGCCTAAATTGGAATGTAAAAGGTGCCGCGCTTGCCTCTGTTATCGCTGATATGTGTGCCTTTACCGTTGCAGCTGTCATTGTAAAACGCGCTTTATATCAACAGGCTGATTTTAGTTTGCGTCAGTTAATGGTTCATATCAGCTTAAAAGGCTATTCACGCTTATTAAAATTAAATCGCGATATCTTTATTCGCAGCTTATGTTTGCAAGCCAGCTTTACCTTTATGACTTTTTACGGTGCGGGCTTAGGTGATGACATCATTGCCGCTAATGCGGTGCTGCTTAATTTACTGATGCTGATCTCTTACGCCTTAGATGGCATAGCTTATTATGCCGAAGCCGAAGTGGGCCGCGCGGTGGGGCAAAAAAACCTCAATTTATTACATGACTCAGTGACCCTTGCTGCGAGTTGGTCAGCGCTATTTGCCTTAGGCTTTAGCCTGTTATTTTATTTTGCGGGTAGCAATATCATTGGCTTACTCACCAATATTGAATTGGTACAACAACAAGCCGAACATTACTTAATTTGGCTAGTATTCATGCCATTGCTGGCCTTTGGGTCCTACTTATTTGATGGGGTATATATTGGCGCAGCCCAAGGTAAAATGATGCGTAATAGCATGATTTTATCGACCTTTGGGGTGTTTTTTCCCTGTTGGTATTTACTTCAAGAATACGGCAATAATGCCCTGTGGGCCGCCATGAGCGCCTTTATGTTATGCCGTAGCCTGTCGTTAGCACTGCATTACCGCTACAGTGACTGCTTTAAACAGCTATAAGCGCTCTTTATTATTGAATTAACAGTAGATTTATCAGTCCTGCGACTGATAACATCTAGTTAACAACAATAATAGGGATGATTTTAATGAAACGGATTTTTAGCTTACTAGTGACGCTTTGGCTATGCTCAGCTTCAGTTAGCGCCCAACAATTACCGCTGGAAGCATTTGCCAGCATTCCAGATGTTAGCCATGTGACCATGTCACCTAATGGCAAAAAAATAGCTTCTTTAGTCCGCTTAAATACCAATGAAATGAAAGGCTCTATTATTAATATCCTTGATATTGATACCCGTGAGTCTTTTTATCCACTGCAAACAGATAATGAAAAATTTGTTATTTTATCACTGCAATGGGCCAGTGATGATGCCTTATTAATCAAAGCTAAATTCCCTGCTGTACGCTACGGCACGCCAACTACAGAAACGAGGTTGATGAAGTATTCTATCAGTAAAAATAAAACCTCTAGCATTATCAGCAGTCGCTCTCTTAAAAAATTCAAATGGATGCCGCAAATCCAATCTAACATCATCGACTATTTGCCAAATGATAAAGAAAAACTGTTACTGGGCATTAGTGGTTTAGGTAACAAGCCCAATTTTGAGTCGGTTATTAACATCAACTTGAACAATGGAGCTTTCAAGTTTGTGCAACCAGCAGAACCAAATATCCAAGACTGGATAACCGATAGACAGCATAAAGTCAGAATTGGCATTTATCACAAAGATAGTCAGTTCAGAATTTACGAACAAGCTGACACAGGTGAAGATAGACGTGTTTTATGGGAATTTGAGGCCTTTGCTAAGGAACAAGTTTGGCCGATGGGCTTTGCGCAAGACCCCAATATTCTTTATGTAAAAGCATATCATGATGACTTATTGGCTATTTTTAAGGTTAACTTAACCGACCCAAAACTAACTAAAGAATTGGTGTTTAGCAGAGAGTCCTATGACGTTGAAGGCTCATTAATTTACTCAAGTCTCAAACAAAGAGTCATCGGCATTAATGACAGTGACGAATCTGAATATACATTTTGGGATGACGAATACGTTCGCTTAGCTAATGGACTAAATAAAGCGTTACCAGACTATCGTAATTACATCACTCAATTTAGTGACGATGAACGCCGCTATATTGTCTACTCAACCAATGCCAAAGAAGCGGGTATTTATTTCTTTGGTGATCGTGATGCCGGTGAGTTACTCCCTATCGCATACCGCTATAAAGAGTTAAACCCTGAATTATTAGCTGATACTAAAACCCTGACTTATAAAGCCAGAGACGGCTTAGAAATCGAAGCTTTTCTAACGACGCCCCAAAACAAAGAAGCTAAAAACCTACCTACTATTATTTTCCCCCATGGCGGCCCCATTAGTTATGACTCAAATAGCTTTGATTATTGGACCCAGTTTCTAGCCAACAGAGGCTATGCAGTACTGAGAATGAACTTTCGAGGTTCATCTGGTTACGGCTTTGACTTTATGCAAGCAGGGTTAAAAAGCTGGGGCTTGGATATGCAAAACGATGTTGAAGATGGTACCCGCTGGCTGATGGAGCAAGGTATTTCAGACCCTAAAAAAATATGCATTGTCGGCGCCAGTTATGGCGGTTATGCCGCACTCATGGGTGTGGCTACCACCAAAGATTTATACCAATGTGCAGTCAGTGTGGCGGGTGTCACCGATGTGGAGTATTTAGTCAAGTCTTCAAGACGTTACACTAATTTTGAAATCGTTAAAAAACAAATTGGTGATGACTATGATGCGCTATATGAGCGCTCACCATTAAGCAAAGCTAAAGACATTCATGCCCCAGTGTTACTTATTCACGGCGATAAAGATCGCGTGGTGCGCGTGCAGCACAGTGAAGATATGTTTGATAAGTTAGACGACTTAAAAAAGCCTGTGGAATATATCGAACTTGAAAACGGCGATCATTATTTAAGTAATAATGATCATCGGATTCAGACCTTTATCGCCATTGAAAAGTTTTTACATCAAAATTTACATTAAGCTTTAAATTCAGATCAGTACCCAGTAAATCAACACTGTGGTACTGATTCTTTATCAAAAAAACGTTTAAGAGAAACAATCAATAATGAAATGGATTTCCATACTAATCACCACTTTGGTGCTAAGTCAGCAAGCTTTGGCTGCCGATAATACTCCCCCAAAAACTGCCCCTAAACTCCCCGTTGAAGCCTTTGCCAGTATTCCCGATGTCAGCACTGTAAAGCTGTCACCAAATGGTAAACACATAGCATCGTTAATTTTGGACGATAGCGCCGAAGAGCCACATAAGATTGTGGCGCTGTTTAATACCGAAACGGGTCAGTTTCATATACCGCTTAAAAATGACCATGAACGCTATACCATTATTGGTTTAACCTGGGCCAGTGACGAGATTTTATTAATATCAACACTTATTCCTTCAAAGCGTTTTGGTAAAGATGCCAACGAAAGTTTGCTGATAAAGTACAATATAAAAACCGGTGAGGCGGGCAGCGTATTAACTAAAAAAGTCATCAAAAGTTTCGAGTTTATACCACAATTTCAACATCATATTGTCGATATACTCCCTAAAGATCCTCAACATATATTACTGTCAGTCGCTGGGTTTCGTTCTCGAGCATTAGAGGATAGCGTGCTAAAAGTAAACTTGTATTCCGGCAAGGTTACTATTGAGCAAAATTATCGTGAACATGTTTTCAAGTGGATGACAGATCAGCAAAATAAGGTTCGTATTGCCACTTATCGAGACCCTGATACCACCGAATATAGAACCTACGAGCAAAGTGAAGCCAATGGTGAATTACGTTTACTTTGGAAACACGAAGCATATTCAGAAGACAGCGTTATTCCTCTAGGATTTGACGTAAACCCCAATATTCTCTTCGTCAAAGCTTACCAAGATGGTTACTTTGCCATTTTTAAAGTTGATCTTAGGGATCCTACACTTCATAAAGAACTCGTATTTAGCGAAGACAATAGTGACGTTAATGCACAATTGCTGCACTCTAATATCACTCGAGAGGCCATTGGTATTGCCGCAGGTATCGATAATGAATATCACTTTTGGGATCAAGATTATCAAAAACTGATCAAGCGCTTAAAAAGCGCATTACCCGATACCCAAAACTACCTGACTCAGTTTAGTAAAAATGAACGCCGTTATATTGTTTTTGCTACAAGTCCTACTCAACCAGGGTTGTATCTTTATGGCGATCGCGATGCAAACAGGCTAGAAGTGATTGCGACCAAGTATTCGCAACTCACGCCAGATGTATTAGTCCAACCTCAAGCAATGAGTTATACCGCCAGAGATGGTTTAGAGATACCTAGCTACCTTACATTGCCCAAAGGACGTGAAGCGAAGAACTTACCTACCATTATTTTTCCCCATGGTGGACCTAATTCTTATGTTGGCGAAGAATTCGATTATTGGGCTCAGTTCTTTGCTAACCGAGATTATGCTGTACTGCAAATGAACTTTAGGGGCTCGGCGGGCTACGGGCTTAAGTTCACCACTGCTGGACATAAAAATTGGGGGAAAGAGATGCAAACAGATGTTGAAGATGGCACTCGCTATTTAATCGACCAAGGTGTTGCTGACCCAAATAACATATGCATAGTTGGCGCTAGTTACGGTGGATATGCCGCCATGATGGCAGCAGCAAAGACCCCTGAATTATACCAATGTGTGATCAGTTTTGCAGGAGTCTCTGATGTAGAAGACCTCGTCAAGCTATCCCGTTTTTATACTAGTCATGAGATGACTAAAAAGGTGTTAGGAGATGATTATGACGACCTGTATGAACGCTCTCCGATTTATCATGCTGATAAAATTAATGTGCCCATTTTATTAATCCATGGTGATAATGACAAAGTGGTACAGGTGAGCCAAAGCCGAGATATGTATCGAAAATTATCCTCGTTAGATAAACAAGTCGAATATGTTGAAATCGATAATGCCAATCACTATTTATCAAACAATCAGCACCGCTTAATGACCTTCAGAGCCATTGATAATTTTTTATCTAAAAACCTATAATTGAAGCAATGAAAAAGGCCCGCACATATTGGTATATGTGCGGGCCATTCTTTTAACACTCTATAGGTAACTGCTGAGCTAAAGCTGTTAACTAAAGCATTTAACTAAAGCAGATTAAAACTTAGCTTCAAATGCAAGGCTGAAATGTCTGCCATCACCTATGGTAACGTCGGTGTTGGTGCCGCCATCTAGGTATTCAGTATCAAATAAGTTTTTGATATTAAAGCGTACATTCATATCTGTATTGTGAACCGCAAATGAGTAAGCTGCGCCAAAATCAAATCTAACATAGTCATCTTTAACTATGGTGTTTTGAGTATTGGCAAAACGCTCACCGACATAGATAGCACCAAAGTTAAGTGCGACATCATCGGTAACTTCGTAACGAGTCCAGATATTTGCTGACCATTCAGGTGCATCTACCGGGGTTTTACCGTCTAGCTGTTCAGTATCTTGGCTGCTAGTGACATATTTTGCATCTAGATACATCATTGAGCTGGTGACGAATACATTGTCACTGACTTGTCCTTGAGCGCCCATTTCAAAACCACGGTGATGCTGCTTACCGCTTTGGGTGGTGATGTACTCATGCTCGCCAATAGGTTGCTCTAATTGTTCGCGCACTGTAACGTTGGTCACTGTGGTGTCAAAAACTGCACCAGTTAATAGTAAGCCGCCATCATACAGTTCCCATTTGGTACCGATTTCATATTGCTCACCGTACTCTGGGTCTAAGTTCATACCATTATTGACATCGTCTTCATTGTTAACGATTGACTGAGGGTTAAAACTTTTGGCGTAGTTTACATAGATACTGCCGTTATCTGAAGGCGAGTAAATAACCCCAAACTTAGGTGACACGGCATAGCTATTTTCACCATCGCCGTCTTTTTTCTGCTCGTCATAACGCAGGCCTGCCAGTACTTGCCACTGATCATTAATGGTCATTAAGTCTTGTACATAAAAACCATAATGCTTATAGCTTGACTCTGACTTAGTGGTGTCTCTGTTGTAATCCAGATCAGGTCTAGGTACATAACCACCCGGCTGAACCATCTGCGCGTCATCGCGGTCAATAAGTTGACCATAGTAATAATCGAGAATGTTAGCACCAACTAACAATTGATGTTCCATGCCAAAGCCATTTACGACACCAGTGAAATCCATATAAGCGGTTTTAAGCTGCCAATCATCGTGGCGATCAAACGCCTTAATTTGGTAACCATCGGTAGTTGGATCCATACCTGCCACCATCGATGGAGACGAATCTAAGCGCTGACGGGTAAATGATTGATGGTTATAACCTGTGGTCATTTTCCAATCATCTGATACATACCAGGTTAAATCAGCACCCAGGTTTTGCACCTCGTTGTCAGTAAAGGCCCACGACATATCCCAGATATCTTCGCGATCACCAACTAAGTCACCGTTACCATCTAACCAGCCACCGCTATCGATACCGGTTTTATCATCGGTGTAATCATAGGTCAGTGATAACATCACATCGTCATGGAGATCGAATTCAAGGTTTAAGTACCCTAAGAAACGGTCACGTTCTTGAGTATCATCGCCCTCACCGTCCTGGTATTCACGCCAGTATTTTGTATCTTGCTTAACTAATACAGTGCGGTAACGGATTGACTCAGCATCATTTAACGCGCCGCCTGCATCAAGCTGGAAGCGAGTTGAGCCGTTCTCATCGGTATCGAACCCAAAGTCAAACATGGTTTCAGAGGTGGCCTTTTTGGTCACCATATTAATCAAGCCACCTGGGCCTGATTGGCCATAAAGCATGCTTGATGGGCCTTTTAAGACTTCGACTTGCTGCAAGGTTTCAATCGGCTGCACATAGTGCGAAAACTGCTGCTGACCATTAATTAAAAAGCCACTGCCAGAATCTAATTCAAAGCCACGAATATTAAATACTTGGCGGTTCCACTTTTCACTGCCGCCGGTCACACTTGAGTCGTTAACTAATACTTCAGATAAATTAGTTGCTAACTGCTCATCAGTGACAAAATCTGGAATAACGTTCACTGATTGCGGCGTATCCATCAAGGCAATATCACCCCGCATGGCGCCTGATGACGAGCCTACTTTGTAATTATTAAAATTCATGCCTGTTACTTGAATTCGCTCAATGTTCAACTCGAAATCTAAGCCGTTATCAGTGTCATTAGTTGCTTCTTCAGCCGCTAATGAAGCTGAGGCTAAACTGGCAACAACAGCAAATGCAATAGGTGAGATTTTCATACAAAGTAGCCCTTTAAATGGCAGTAGTCGTTAATGAGATGGATTATCATTTGCATTACGGCGAAAGTGAAGCCATTTATTTAACAGAAGTAAATAACTGTGAACAAGGACACTGTTGTAAGTAAATTGTAGAAAGTTTACCTGAATAAATGTTGCATAAATGGATTAACTAATGTTCATCCAAGCTAGATGAGTTTAATCGCCAAAACTAATACAGATATTAATTATTTAAACAAAGTTACACAAAATCAGAAATTAACAAATATTAAACATGTGTGTTTGTTAGCTTAAATTTCATTATTTTTCGAAAACCTCACTTAATAGCAGCTAAAAAAATTCATTACCAAGAATTTTTATTCAAATAAACTTTTAGCTTTATACGCCCTCTACAGCTTTAAATGTGACCTCGACAACACAATGACACTTATATGCCACTCTTTACATTTCTTTAATTGCAGTTGCAAATGAGATTAATTATCATTACCCATATAGCGTGTCAGTCATAATTGTTAGCTGCTAACTTTTGTCATTGTCATCCATAAATATTTAACCTGAGAACGTAAATATGAAAGTTGTACCCGCTTTAAAGTGGTTCCATAATTGGGTCGGTTTTGTCATTAGTATTTGTATGCTGATAGTGCTGACAACGGGAGTGTATCTCGGCGGCATGGACATGCTAAAAAGAATGGATGATAAAGGCCAAACCTATGTGCCGTTAACCATTGAGCAAAAAGCACAAGCCACTGAGTATATTTTTGAGCATTACCCAAAAATGAGCAGTGTACGTTTTCCTACCGAACATACCCCTTACCTTGAAGCTGCTACCCGTGGGCAATCTATCGCTTTTGATAGCGAGTTCAATGAAATCTCCCATTACAAGGTGACAGAAATTCCGCTTTGGACCACGATGTTTTGGTTGCACAGAAACTTCTTACTGGGTGATATTGGTAAATACGTTAATGCATGGGCATCGTTCATTGGTGGCGTCATTACCCTAGTGGGTATTTACCTTTGGTGGCGAGTACGTAAAGGTTTTAGACTCAAGTACTCTATTCCAAAAGACACCAAATCAAGCAGCCTAGTTAAAAGCCACATTCAATTAGGTTTATTCATATCAGTGCCACTGTTTTTACTCTGTATTACCGGCTTTTTGATTACTTATAAAGGCTTATGGATGGATGCGCTCAAGCACAAGCCAACCGCAGAAATTAATTATCCAGTAAGTAAAGCTAACGATTGGCAAAGCCAGCTACAAACCGCGCAAGATTTATGGCCTGAATCGTTATTAGTATCGGTTAATAAACCAAGGCAGAAAAAACCCGATCCTGATGCACCAAAGGCGGCTAAACCTCAAGCGATGAATTACAGTATCAACTTTGATAGTCATGCTGATGTCTGGCTTAGAAATGCTGACAGTATCACCATGGATCATCAGCACGGCAAAATCGTATCAAGCCTGAAGCACAGCGATAGAAACTTGTCAGGTCAAGTGGCCAGCTTTGTTAGACCACTGCATGACGCATTGAATATGCCACTTAAATACGTTGTATTTATTACATTAGTCGCAGTGGTTGGTACCTTGATTCTATTATTCAGCACAGTCACTTTTTATCGACGTATATTCAAGTCAAAAAAGAAAAAGTAGCCACCTAAATTCATTTGATATTATTAAATTACAGCTATAAAAATAGCGGCTTAAAGCCGCTATTTTTATTATGTCGCATTTGATAAATAACTATCCGATTTATTCATCGATATAGGCTTGAACAGTCCCTTCTACCGAGTCATAGACAATTTTTATCTCTGCACTATTTCGACCTGCAGTATCACCAAGCGTTCGCAGTACATAAGTACATTGGGTCTCACCTGTACCGCCCGCAGCTGCATGTCGATATGATTCAAAATCCACATCATCCGAAGTATTTCTAATGGCAACCGATGGTGGGCTTTCTATCAAAGCGTTCCAAAGATCGACACACCCTTGCTGACCTTGACCAATATTGACAGGGTTGGCCATAGGGTTGTTTTTACCTGTGCCTAACGGATAGCCAAAAGCATTCATGTCGAGATCGTTATTGGCAAAGTCAGGTAGATCATTCATTGGATCGCTGCCACCAATAATTTGCCAACGTGTATGGGAAAAAGTAACCGACTGCTCAAAGGATGCCGCTACCGCCTTTACTCGGCTTATTTCAGCATCACGTTTTACATCTATAAATTTACTCGCCGCTATTACTGCTAAAATAGCCAATACAATAATAACCACTACCAGCTCAATTAAGGTAAAGCCTTGCATTTTTAACGGTTTAAATTGAGTTGTTTTTTCTGTCATGAAGTTATCCTGCTCCGTTTTCATACTTAAGTTATAGCACAAGGCTCCCACTCAGCGTAAGTTACGGCCAATAAAAAACGCGACCATATTGGCCGCGTTTAGTGTAAAATTTGAATTAGCTATTGCTGTATTTTACAACAATAAAACCTTGCAAATTTACTGGTAAGAGTGAGAACCATGTTGATGGTCAGTCACATCTTTCACACCAGAGAGCTCACCAGGGAACATCTCCAGTAACTGTTTCTCAATGCCATCTTTTAAAGTGATATCAACTTGAGAACAACCATTACAACCACCACCAAACTGCAGTACTGCAACTGCATCTTCCGTGATTTCAACTAGCATGATGTTACCACCATGGCTTGCTAACTGCGGGTTAATCTCTGATTGAATCACATATTCAATACGCTCTTTTAATGGCGCATCTGAAGACACTTTACGCATTTTAGCGTTTGGCGCTTTTAAGGTTAGCTGCGAACCTAATTGGTCAGTAACAAAATCAATGCTCGCTTCTTCTAAAAATGGTGCGCTTTTTTCGTCAACCATGGCACTGAAGCCGTTGAAAGGTAATTCAGTGTCATCCGCTTCTACAGCGTCAGGTGGACAATAAGACACGCCGCACTCAGCTTGGGCAGTACCCGGGCTGATTACAAACACACGGATATGCGTGCCTTCAGGTTGATCGGCCAGTAATTTAACAAAATGCGCCTGAGCCGTATCAGAAATGTTGATCATAAAAACTGCTCCGTTAGATAGTACTTTAAAGTGTACTAAAAATAGTACTTGAGTAATTTAGTAAGAATTAGCGCTATGATACTCCTAGTTGCGACGGCTTTGTAGTCCTGCAGTGAGCAAGTTGCATAAAAAACACCGAGAAATTGCGCTTTTTAATGGCGATTTAAGTTTAATCACTTTATGGTGATTGTATTGTTTTCTTTTTATGATGTTGTTTCTTATATGATTAGCTTCAATGCATTGTTTACTCGTCTCGCTAAAGGCACCTTTTTCGGCTTCATTATCTGTATGCCATTATTTACCGTGGCGCAGGCTGATTCCCGCATTGAGCAGCGCCTCGGGGCTGAGAAAATTAATAAAAAAATCACCCAACCTACTGAATATTTAGGTTATCCATTGGGCGAGTGGCATTTAAGACATGATCAAATTAATCACTATTTACAACTATTAGCCAGCCAAAGTTCGCGAGTTTCTTTAGATTCTGCTGGTTACTCCTATGAAAAACGCCAGCAACTTAGCGCGGTCATTACCTCAGATGACAACCAACAGCGGCTAGCTGAAATCCTCGAACAACGCAGCCAAGTAAAATACGGTGTCAAACAACAAGGTCCATTACAGCAAAGCCCATTGATTATCTGGTTGGCCTATTCAATTCATGGCGATGAAGCCAGTGGCGCCCATGCGGCGGTGGCGTTAAGCCATTACCTTGCCGCATCTGATGAAGATTGGGTAAAAGAATTACTCGATAATACGGTTATTTTACTGACTCCGACCCAGAACCCTGATGGTTTTGATCGCTTTGCTAACTGGGCAAATAGCAATCGAGGCCAAGTGATTATTACCGATCCTAATCATCGTGAGCATAATCAAGATTGGCCCGGCGGACGTTTTAATCACCATTTCGCTGATTTAAACCGTGACTGGCTATTTCTGCGCCACCCCGCCTCTCAAGGCAGAGTGGCGTTTTTCCATAAATGGCAGCCCCATTATGTAGGGGATTTCCACGAGATGTGGCAAGACCAAACCTACTTCTTTCAACCTGGTGTCGCTGATAGAGTCAATCCGCTGACCAATCCTGCCAATCAAATGTTATCCAATGAGCTAGCGGCCTATCATCGTAAAGCGCTGGATGAGGTTAAGCAGCCATATTTTAGCGGGCAGATGTTTGATGACTTTTTCTATGGTAAAGGCTCAACCTACCCAGATATCAATGGCGCTGTGGGTATTTTGTTTGAGCAAGCTAGCTCCCGTGGTCAAGCCCAAGAGTCCCCCAATGGTGTGGTCACCTTGCAAAATAGTATTGATAATCAATTTTCTACTTCACTATCAAGCCTGCAAGGCGCCCATGCGCTACGTAAAAAATTGATGACATACCAAAGTGATTTTTTTGCTCGCAACAGTAAGCGCACCCGTGACGGTAAACAAACTGGCCGCCTTATCAAAGCCCATGGCGGTAATGCCCATATCACTGAGCTTGCAACGATATTGCAGCAACACCAAATCAGCTTCAAATATCTAAACCGTGAGCTGGAAGACGATGACATACTCTTTAAGCCGTCAAACAGCCTGTTCATTCCTCAAAGTCAGCCACAGCATGACTTATTGCAAGCATTGTTTGATAAGCGCACTGAGTTTAAAGATGAAACCTTTTATGATATTTCCACTTGGAATTTTGAATCAGCTCTGGGCTTAAGTATCAGTGAAAATGCTAAACCCAACCCCAAATATCTCACCAATAACACGCCATATGTCGCGGCGACTGAGCAGCTAGATAACGCCAGCAATGTGGCCTTTATTATTGACTGGCAACAAGCGGCCGCGGCGCCCATGTTGCAGCAATTACTTAGCCAAGGGGTACAGGTTAAATACGCTAAAAAGCCCTTTAGCCTGCCTGATCGCAGCTCTAACGCCAAAAAGTCAGCAGCAATAGACTTCACAGCGGGTAGCCTGCAAATTCCCTTACGCCAGCCCAACTACAAAGGCAATATCGCCTTACTTGTTAGCCAGCTTGCCACGCAATACCAAGTAGATGTCACTGCAGCAAGCAGCTCACATACCTTAGCGGGAATGGATCTTGGCAGTGATGAATTTAGCGTGATCAACCCCATTAAGCCGTTACTGCTCACAGGCATAGATACTAACGCCTCAGAAACCGGGCAAATGTGGTATTACCTTGATCAAACGCTTGCAGCACCTGTCACTATGGTGGACAGCAATCGACTAGCAGGCATTGATTTATCAGGCTATAGCCACATTTTTATGGCTGATGGGCCTTATCATTTAATCAGTGATGCCAGCGCAAGAAAACTGGGCAAATTTGTAATGGATGGCGGCACTATCGTGGCGCAAAAGCGGGCGCTGGTATGGCTCAATAAGCGCAATATTCTTAAGTCTCAGCCTAAAACCAGACTAGAGCTGAATAAATTATTTAGCACTTCAGGGATGAGTTATGCGGATAAGTCTAAATTAAATGCCAGACAATCCATCGGCGGCGCCATTGTGGCGTTAACACTGGATGAAACCCATCCAATCAACTTTGGTTTACCTAACCCGCTGCAAGTGATGAAAAACCGTGAGATAAGCTTTAACCTCACTTCCACGCCATTTATTGTGGCGGCGGACTATACCAATGAGCCACTGATGAGCGGTTACCTTGCTAAGGAATATCAGCGCGCTTTTGCCAACACCCCAGCAATGATTGTTGAGCCCAAAGGCAAAGGGCATGTTGTGGCATTAACAGATAATTTTTTGTTTAGAAATATATGGTTAGGCTCTGAAAAAGTCTACGCCAATGCGCTGTATTTTATCCAAAAATAACTGACTAATTTACAGTCTGCCTTTCATAATAATCCCGGTGCTTCAGCCCTTGCTAAGCACCAAGTTTGCACATGGGTATAGTGCGCCGCAAATAAGCGGCTAATTTCATTCACCGTGGTGCCTGTGGTCACCACATCATCGATAAGCGCCACCCGCTGGTAGGGGTTATCTCGCTGCAACGTAAATGCATCGGCGCAATTTAAGCGTCGCTGCTTACCATTAAGTCCCGCTTGGGCCTTAGTATCAACGCAGCGCACCAATAAACTATCGTCCATCGGAATACCAATTTGCGCACTGAGCTCTTTAGCAATCAGCCAAGCTTGATTAAAACCGCGCTGCTTTAAGCGATTGCGATGTAGCGGCACCGGAATGAGCACTTGGGGAAGTTGAATTAAACCTCTGGCCGCCAAATCCATCACCCTTACGGCTAATACTTGCACCAAGGCCGCTAATGGCGCGCATTGCTGCTGATATTTAATCCCAGCTATTAACTCCCCTAAGCCTTGATGATAACTGCAAGGGGCAATGACTAACATGGGTTCAATATGCTGGCAGTGGCCGCAATACACTTGCAATAACGGCATCGATTTACCACAACCTAAACAGACTTCCTGCTGATAAAGCCCCGCCACAAGGCAGGTCTGACACACCCCCGTATGCGGTTTAGCTGCAGAGTACTGAATGATATCTTGTTGACATAACAAGCAGCGGTTAGGCAGGTTAGCTGCCACTGCAGCCATCAATGAAACTAACCGCGCTGTATGATTGTGCAAATTGAGCTTGAGGAGTTTTGAGAGTTGCCAAGCCATAGAATATCCTTATCCTGTATGACAGTTGTTTTAACCAGCGATCATTTATTAATCGCCACTTTTTGAGGTTAGCCTTTGAATCCACCAGCGCTGCACATTACTACTATTACGCCTAAAGCTATTTCTCATACAGATATGACTCATGAAAATAGCACCGACGTTATTGATATCGTATTGCTGCATGGCTGGGGGGTGAACTCTGCGGTTTTTCAGCCGCTACAAACCGCATTATCAGAGTATAGAGTGCATTATGTCGACTTGCCGGGCTTTGGTGATAGCCAAGCAAATAGCGATAATATTGAAGCATGGGCAGCGGCGTTAGCTAAAGCTCTACCAGAAAATGCCATCTGGCTTGGTTGGTCATTGGGGGGCTTAGTTGCCACTCAAATTGCCCTAAATCATCCTCAGTCGGTAAAAGCGCTGATCACTGTAGCCTCTTCGCCTTGCTTTATGGCCCAAGAGCAAAATCAGTGGCCGGGGATCGCCCCTGCAGTGCTCACGCAATTTCACCAGCAATTAAATGTCAATCTAGCCAAAACGGTCGAGCGATTTTTAGCGATTCAAGCCATGGGCAGTGACTCGGCCAAACAAGATATTGTAGCGATAAAAAAATTAGTGTTGGCTAAACCTTTACCGACCCAAGCAGTACTCGATCAAGGCTTAGATATGCTCAAAGAGGTTGATTTGCGGCCCCAGCTTAACGATATCAGCCAGCCATGGTTACGTATTTGGGGCAAATGCGATGCCTTAGTACCCAGAACCATCATCCGCCAGTTACCCCAAGCCAGTAATATTACTGACATTGTCCACAATAAAGCCTCCCATGCGCCGTTTATTTCACACCCACAGGCCTTTTTAGATGGCTTATTGCCATGGATAAAAAAACATCAAATATAGGCTATAAAACCTGCTAGCATTTGGTTATAATTTAAACATTAACTGTTTGTTTTTTAAGTGAGTGTTATGCTAATTGTCACTAATTATCCCCAAGTTCCGCTGGCAACAACGAATGTTGCAACGGATCTTGCTCGGGCGGATAATCAGCAGGCAAAGCCAATATTACCGCCACAAGCGTTAACTAAGCCCCACCATGAACGGGCGCTAAATCAAAAAAACGAATCATTATTCCGTTTAAATACCATAGAGGAAAAGCATCGCCAGCAGCGACAATCCTCAGATCAACAGAATCAGCAGCATCTATCCCAACAATCAGCTTTACAACAGCAAGCACCTCAAAGCGCACCGTTAACCGGCTTATTGCCACAACTGCTGCGAGTAGCAGCCAGAAATAATCCCACTGTTAGCCGTCGTGACATTCAACCCCAAACGCCCACTAAGTCGACTGCAATTAACAGCGATAACAATAAAAAAACCGAAGTTAAACAACAGATAAAGCAGCATTCTGATGAGTTTTATAAACAATTTGGCCAGCACATAGCCACATGTTACCAGCAATGCACCACCCCTTCGCCACTCGCTCATCTGCTGATATTAGTCTAACCCTGCTCTCACTTTAATTAACGGGCTTGATGTCTTCACTTATTATGGCCGAACGATTACTAACTAATCATTATTACCCGCTAATCATTGTATTAGGTAATAGTCGTTATTTAGGCCATAAGCATCAATCACACATTCACTTCAAAAGATTATCTATTAATTTTTGATAATAACTCAAATGACAGCCTATTTATTCACCAGTAAGTAATGGCTAATATAGCTTCATCAGCAACAGGGCTGAACCAAATTCAACTTGATACATTATAGGAACTATCATCATGGCTAGCTTAACTATCGTAGCAAACATCATTACCAAAACTGACAAAGTAGAGCTGGTTAAAGCGGAACTACTAAAACTTATGGATATAACTCGCGCTGAAGCCGGTTGCATCAATTACGACTTACATCAAGACAACGAAAACCCTGCACATTTCATGTTTTATGAAAACTGGGAAAGCCGTGAATTATGGCAAGCACACATGGGTAACGCACATTTAGCCGAGTATATGGTGGCAACCGAAGGTGCTGTTGAGCAGTTCATTTTAAACGAAATGACTCATATCGCTTAATTGGTCGCACTATAAATTTTACAAAATAAAAAGGCCTTAACAGTCACGAGTATTCTCACGATGTTAAGGCCTTTTTTGGTTTAACCCTAAGCCAAACACATTAGCGGTGTTACTTTTTCAGCTTAGCAAAGGCGTCAGCAAAGGCATTACCCATAGCGGCATTAGCTGGGGCCTTTTGCGGTTTATGGGCTGACTTTTGCCCTGATTTATTCCCGCTAGCTTTATGTGTAGGCTTGCTGTTGGCTGATTTAGATTGATTAGCGGTTTTCGCTGTGGGTAGTGCTTCATCAAGGCGCATACTTAATGCGATACGGCGACGCTCTACATCCACTTCCATCACTTTAACTTTAACCACATCACCCGCTTTAACTATGGAGTGAGGATCGCTAACAAACTTGTCAGTGAGTGACGAAATATGCACTAAACCATCTTGATGTACGCCTACATCGACAAAAGCGCCAAAGTTAGTCACATTGGTGACCACGCCTTCTAGGATCATCTCTAGCTTCAGGTCTTTAAGCTCTTCAACACCTTCTTTAAAGCTGGCGGTTTTGAACTCACCACGAGGGTCACGCCCAGGCTTGTCTAGCTCTTTCAAGATATCGCTGATGGTGGGTAAACCAAATTCATCAGTAACAAACTCGGCAGCATTTAGCTGGGATAACAATTCGCTATTACCCATTAAGCTGGCCACAGTTTGCTGCTTGGCACTGGCAATGGCTTCAACCAATTTGTAGGCTTCAGGGTGAACAGATGAACCATCTAATGGATTTTTAGCATCGCTAATACGTAAGAAACCGGCTGCTTGCTCAAAGGCCTTTGGCCCTAAACGCGCCACTTTAAGCAATTGTTTACGGCTTTCAAATTTACCGTTTTCATCGCGGTAGTTAACCACGTTTTTAGCTAAGGTTTTATTTAAACCGGCCACCTGCGCCAATAATGGTGCTGATGCCATATTTAAATCAACGCCCACGCCATTTACACAATCTTCTACGACCGCTTCAAGCGAGCTTGATAGTTGGCTTTGGCTCACATCATGTTGATATTGGCCTACGCCAATGGATTTTGGCTCAATTTTAACGAGTTCAGCTAATGGATCTTGTAGTCGACGGGCAATCGATACTGCGCCGCGGATCGATACATCTAAGTTAGGGAACTCCTCAGAAGCCAGCTCTGATGCTGAGTACACTGATGCGCCCGCTTCACTGACCATCACCTTGGTCAAGCTTGGATGCGTCTCTTTCATAAAGCTCATCACTTCAGCGGCTAATTTATCCGTTTCACGTGAGGCGGTACCATTGCCAATGGCGATGATCTCCACTTTATGCATTTTTATCAGGTTCGCTAAAGTGCGGATTGACTTGTCCCACACGTTTTGCGGCGCATGAGGGAAGATAGTGGTATGGGCCACAAACTTACCGGTGTTATCGACAATCGCCACTTTAACGCCGGTGCGCAGTCCTGGATCTAACCCCATAGTGGCTTTAGCGCCAGCAGGCGCTGCCATTAATAAATCACCTAAATTACGGGCAAACACATTAATGGCTTCAGCTTCAGCGCGCTCACGCATTTGGCTAATAAACTCGGTTTCCATTTGCAGCGCAATCTTGATGCGCCAAGTGGCGGTAACCACAGTTTTAAGCCACTGATCGACACTCGAGTCTGAAAACTTTAGTTTGAAATGATCGGCAATAATCACCACGCAATAACTGCTTTGCGCCACTTCAGCTTTAGGGTCTGCATTCATCGATAAACTGAGCGCACCTTCATTGCGGCCGCGCAGCATGGCCAGGGCCCGATGGGAAGGCACTTTAGTAATGGCTTCAGTATGCTCAAAGTAATCGCGAAATTTTGCGCCTTCTTTTTCTTTACCTTTAACTAGGCGGCTTTCAAGCACTGCCTGTTGGCTTAAATGCTTACGCACTTTTTGCAGTAAATCTGCATCTTCAGCAAAACGTTCCATTAAGATAAAACGCGCGCCGTCTAAAACCGCTTTCGCATCGCCAAAGCCGGCGTCGGCATTGATAAATTCAGCCGCTTTTGCTTCAAGATTAATACTACGATTAGCCAGTAAAAAGTCAGCTAAAGGCAACAAACCAGCTTCAATAGCAATTTGACCTTTAGTGCGGCGTTTCGGTTTAAAAGGAAGGTATAAATCTTCTAAGCGGGTTTTGCTGTCAGCGGCATTTATGGCTTGCTGCAATGCTGGGGTTAATTTGCCTTGGGTATCAATGCTAGAAAGAATAACTTGTCTGCGCTCGGCTAATTCACGTAAATAGCTTAAGCGACTATTTAGGGTTCGCAGTTGCGCATCATCTAAACCACCAGTGGCTTCTTTACGGTAGCGGGCAACAAAAGGAACGGTAGAACCATCATCGAGTAAGTTAATCGTCGCTGAGACTTGTTGCTCACGAACATTCAGTTCTTGAGCGATTATTTGAGCAATACTTGGCATAAAAGGTCTATTTGGCTTTGAATAACAAATGAGGTCAAAGATAGCATAATCAACCGCAAACGTTTATGAACAATCGATGATTTTGTGCTATTTATCTAAGCTAACTTTAGCCGTTAGCAAAGCCACACACAGTTAAATAACCGCTAAATCAGCCGCTAAAACTGCGAAATTTAATTAATAATATTACTTATGATTAATTTAATTAATAACCATTCTCATTAAACTTATTATATTAAATGTTGGTTACAGATTGTTGCAAATATTATTGCGCACATATTGAGTTGGCGTGCAGCCTGTTGATTTAGAAAAATATCGGCTAAAACTTGGTAGATCTTTAAAGCCACTTTCATATGCTGACTTTTTTATATTACCTTTATTATTTTTCAAAATAGTTATAATAGAATTCATTCTGGTATTTTGAATCATGTCTTTTACACAGCAGTTTTCAGTTCTAAGTTCACGCTGTAAACCCCTTTCTGAAACCCCAATTGAATTGGCAAGATTAGGTAAACTTAATGCTGACGGTGGCATGCTATTAGCGGCAGCTTTTACCCGTTCGCTACTGGGCAGTATTAGCTTATTGTCTGTCAATATCGGGCCAACATCTCGTTCATCTTTTGCCACTATCACTGACATCGACTGACAGTTAAAGGTCACATTATCAAACAAGTCTACATCAACACCATAGAATGCTCGCCCAAAAGGTAACTCTATGATTAAATTTAACTTATTTTTGAATGAATGACGTAAAATATGTGTAATACAGCTATAAATAAACAAGTCGTCATACTTAGATGCAATCGCTTGAGGAGCGCGTTTAGCCACTAAAGCTAAACTGTGCTGCGTTTCAATATTGCACCAATTGAGATCTGATACTTGATTATAAAATTGGGTAAATGCCAGCAGCTTTTGTGCATCACTTACCTCTGCTGACAAGTCGATATCTGTAAACTTGATGATCCGCTGAATAAAATATTGCATTAAATCAATAAAGAAATACTTATTGTCACAATTATTTTCTATATAACGTAATAAGTTAGTAATGGTATTAAAACCAATCAAATCTGTATCTGCAAGATATTTAAAGTGGTTATATTCATCAGGTAATGGAAAATTAATTAACTCGCAATATTCACACACAATCTTGGTGTGAACAGCTGGCCGGCACTTATATTTTATCATCTGAAAACATCTAAATAATATCCACATTTATTGGGCGGTTATTTTATTTGTTTTTGCCACTCAAGATGCTGACACGGATCACATATGTCGTTTTTTGATAATTCAATTGTATCGATTAGATTTCTACACATCCCTAGAATACCCCCTCTTAATTAGTACACTTTTTAACGTTTGATTTAATAAGGTCAGGTAACTTGATGAACTGGTATCGTAAATTCATAACCTATATCAGCATAACGCTCTGTTTATGCTCATTTAGTGCTATCTCTGCGCCATGGGATGACATGCCAGCAGACCAATTAGAGCAACAATTAGTTGAAAAGTTCGCTGCTGGTAAGTATTCCCCTAAAGGGGCAGACAACTGCTTAATGTGTCACCGCAAAAATGACAAAGTCATGGATATCTTCAAAGGCGCCCATGGCAACTTAACTAATAGTGACTCGCCAATGGCGGGGCTGCAGTGCGAAGCTTGTCATGGCCCTCAAGGTAACCATAACCGTGGCGGCAAAGAGCCAATGATCCAATTTGGCCAAGACAGCAAGTTATCAACCCAAGCACAAAATACCGTTTGTCAGGGCTGTCATAACGATCCAAAACAAATGGCATGGCATAACAGCACCCATAATCTTGAAGAAGTTGCCTGTGCTGATTGCCATAACATCCACGCAGCTAAAGATCCTGCCCTAGACAAACTAACCGTTAACGATACCTGCACTAGTTGTCATAGCCAAGAAAAAGCTGACATGAATAAGCGCTCATCTCATCCACTAAAATGGGATCAAATGACCTGTGTTGACTGTCATTCTCCCCATGGTTCTATGACTGAAAGCGCGTTAAATAAACCTTCTATTAATGACACTTGTTATAGCTGTCATGCAGAAATGCGCGGCCCAGTGTTATGGGAACATGCTCCAGTGACTGAAAACTGCGTCACTTGTCATAACCCACACGGCAGCGTTAACGAATCTATGCTCAACAACCGTGCTCCGCAGCTTTGTCAGCAATGCCATGCCGATGATGGCCATGCAAGTCGCGTAGTACCACAACCAGGAATGGATGCCTTTGGCGGCGGCAAAAGTTGTTTAAATTGCCACAGCCAAATTCATGGTTCTAACCACCCTGCTGGCAGCTTGCTGCAACGCTAAATGAGGACAACAACAATGAATTTTAAACTTAATTTTATTACCGCCTCATTAGTGATTGCCTCAGCCCCCGCTATGGCGGCTGACTTTGCGGTAGGTAAAGCCAATACCGCTAATGTTGATCAGCAAAAATATCAATGTCAGCGCTGTGAAGCTAACACTGGCTATAACGGCAGTATCAGTGTTGCCGCGGGTTACATTAGCAGTGATGATGTTCATGCTGCTAATGCCTTTGGTACTGATCAAGACGGCTTTGTTACTGCCGTTAGCGGTGATGTGAACTACCAAGGCGATAGCGGCTATCAAGCGAGCATTCAAGCTAACCAACTGGGGTTTGAAAACAGCTCAGCGAATGTCAGCGTCGGTAAAGCGGGACTGTTTTCAGTTGATGCCGATTACCAATTACTGACCACCTATCAGTCAGGTGATGCTCAAAGTCAGCTTTATTATGACGACGGCATGATGGTGCCAAGTGACGAGCCATACACCTTTGAGCTATCACAGCAACGTGAAAAAATGGGCTTTGGTGCCAAAGTTAAGCAAGATTTTTATCAAGGCTACCTGCGTTATGAAACCGAAGATAAAAGCGGTTACAAGAGCAGTAGCATTGTTACCCCAAGCCCGGTAAATATTGGTTTAGTTGTCGACTCGACCACTGATTCATTTACCGCAGGCGCAGCGCTTACTGGCGACAACTGGTTAACTGAACTGAGCTATTTTGGTAGTCAGTACAAAAATAATGTCAACGATTTAAGCTTACCGTATTCATACGACTTGTATGCAGCAACCCCTGACAATGAAGCCCATCAAGTATCACTGTCGGGCCAATATCAATTAGATCGCACTGTGATGTCAGGGCGCTTTATTGTTGGCCGCATGATTCAAGATGATGACCTCATTCAAGTGGCTGGTAATCCAATCCAAAACTGGGATGGTGAAGTCGACACCACAGATGCGAGCTTCAATATCACCTCAATGTTGAGCAACCGTTTACGTCTGGGTGCCAGTTATGACTACAGCAACCGTGAAAACAACAGCTCGGTATTTGAATTCCAGCAATACGACTTTAATAGCTTAAGTGGCAGCTTCAAAGAAAACGTTGCCACTGATATCGAACGCTCAAGCTATAAAGTGAATGCCAGCTACCGCATCAGCAGTGGTTACCGCTTACAAGCAGGTTACGATCGCAAAGATGTTGAACGTACTTACAGCGACCGCGAACAAACTAACGAAGACAACCTATGGGCCAAGTTCAGTATTCGCGCCATTGATAACGTCAATATCAATGTTAAAGCCAGCCACAGCAATCGCGGCGGCTCTGAGTATTTAACCAATGAGCTAACGTCATCTGAAGATAACAGCCTAATGCGTAAGTACTATCTTGCTGATAGAACCCGTAACGATATCGAGCTGCGCGTTAATCACAGCCCACTTGATTGGTTAAGCATCGACTTCACTGGACGCTACGCCATAGATGACTATGACGATACTGTTATCGGCTTAACGGAATCAGAAGATTACGGTTACGACATCAATGTAAACCTACAACTTAGCAAGCAATTATCAGCTTATGGTTTTGCCGGACAACAGTGGATTAATTCAGCTCAAGCTGGCAGCCAAAATTATAGCGACCCTGATTGGTACGCCGATATTGAAGACAAATTTATCAATATGGGCGCCGGCGTGAGCTACGGCGGATTAATGCAGGATCAACTGACTTTAGGGGCTGATTACCTATTCAGTAACTCAAGCAGTGATACCTACGTTACCAGTGATGGCACCACGCCATACGGTGATTATTATTCTTATAACCATAGCGCCAGCTTATATGCCAACTACGCCTTAAGTGACGACATGGCCTTAAAGCTGACGTACCGCTACGAACGCTATTACGACACCGATGATGCTCAAATATCGCCAAATGAAGTCCCTGGAATGGTGACGCTAGGCGAGCTTAATCACAATTATAACGCCCATCAGATCATGCTGAATTTCAGCTATCTGCTGTAGTCGTTACCAACGCGCTGAAAAAATTTTAGTAAGAGGATTTAATAATGGAACGCAGAAGTTTCTTGAAAATGAGTGCGGCTTTAGGTTGCGCTGCAACAGTAACCGGCTGTAACACCAGCTCAAAAGATGCCGAGCCACTACCACCAGAAGTACCTGTTGATGAGACCTTAACTTGGTCAGCATGCTTAGTAAACTGTGGTTCAAACTGCCCAGTAAAAGTATTTAGTCAAGACGGCATCATTACTCGCGTTGAAGCGGATCATGAAGTAGAAGATGAATACGGCCTACATCAAATCCGCGCCTGTGCCCGTGGTCGTTCATTACGTCAACGTACCTATGCAACTGACCGCTTAAAAACCCCAATGAAGCGTATTGGCGAGCGTGGTGAAGGCAAATTTATTCCTATTACTTGGGAAGAAGCAGCATCAACTATTGCTACCCAGCTAAACAAAACCATTGCTGAGCATGGTAACAAGTCTATCTTTAGAAGTTACGGTTCAGGTGCTTATTACGGTTTTGCATCAAACGCCTGCTTTAACCGTCTATTCAACTTAGTTGGCGGCTGCTTAAGCTACTACGGTAACTACTCTTGGGCGCAGCAAATTGAAGCGGCTAAGCATACCTTTGGTACTAGCAGTACTGCTGGTTCTTCAACAGTAACCTTAGATCAAAGTGACTTCTTATTAGGTTTTGCTTATAACCCAAGTGAAATCCGTCAATCAGGTTCAGGTGAAGGTTATGATTATCTTAATGCACTGCAACGTAACAACGGCCTAAAAGTAACCTTAATTGACCCGCGTTATACCGACTCAATGTTAGGTAAAGAAAGCACTTGGTTGCCGATCCGTCCAGGAACAGATGCCGCACTTGCTGAAGCAATGGCATACATCATGATCAGCTCAGGTTGGGTTGAGCGCAATAGTATCGACTTCATTAATAACCATACTGTTGGTTATGATGCAGCGTCGATTCTTGCTCAAAAGCTAGCGTTTGAAACCAGCGGCGATGCCACTAAAATTGAATATGCCCAGCATATGAACTCTGAAGATAACTACTATGATTACATCATGGCGCAGGGTATCTACAGCGATCGCGCCCCGCGCACTCCAGAATGGGCCCAATCTATTACTGGTATTCCAGCAGCTAAAATAAAACAGCTTGCTGACGATTTAATGGCAGCCCAAAAACCCTACATAGTTGCGGGCGCTGGCGTTAACCGTCAGGCAAATGGTGAGCAATCAGTCCGCGCCATTTATATGCTTAGCGTATTAGCTGGTAAGTTAGGTGTTGAGGGCTCATCAAACGGTGAGCTACCAAACATGACAAGCGCATACCGTGCAGGGATCCCAACTGGCGCTAACCCAGTTAAAGAACAGATTTCATTCTTCTGCTGGTCTGAAGCGATTCACAATGGTGAAACCATGACGGCTCGTACTCATGGTGTTACCGGTACTGACGGTTTAGATACCCCACTTGGAAACAACATCAAAGTGATCATCTCTGCATCTGACAGTTCACTACTGAACCAACACGCAGACATTAATGGTACGGCTGAAATCTTAAAAGATGAAAGCGGCGTTGAATTAATTGTCTCTTGTGACTGTTGGATGACGCCTGGTGCTAAATTTGCCGACATCATCATTCCTGATACCTCTTGGTTAGAATCAAATGACTTAGTTAATGACTCATATGCATCTGGTTCGCTTGACTATATTACTGCAATGAAAGCAGCTGTAGACCCAATTTGGGACTGTAAGTCAATGTACCAAGTATCAGCAATGATTGCTGATGCTATGGGTGTTGGCGCCGAATTTACCGAAGGCAAAACTGAAGATGATTGGTTAGAAGAGCTTTATCAGCAAACGAAAGCAAATGCCGGTAACGCAGATATCAAACCAGCCTTCCCAGCAACGTACAAAGAAGCACAGGACATCGGTTTATTCCGTAACAACACTCATAATCGTCACGTGGCACTAGAAAGCTTCGTCAATGGCGGCGAAGCACTATCAACGCCATCAGGCAAAATTGAAATCTATTCAGCTGAACTTGCTTGGCGCGCAGCGAACTGGGAACAAGACAAGTACAAAGGCGACATCATCACACCACTACCACAGTACACAGTGACTTGGGACGGTTACGAAGATGAAGACACTAAAGAAGATTACCCACTGCAATTAGCGGGTTATCACACTAAAGGTCGTACTCACTCAAGCTATCACAACGTACCTTGGTTACGTGAAGCGGTAGAAGATGCGGTATGGATTAATGCCATTGATGCCCAAGAATACGGTGTGGCTTCTGGTGACAAAATCGAAATGTATAACGAACGCGGCTCAATTGAAGTGGTAGTACGTATCACTCCACGTGTTGCTCCTGGCATTGTGGCTTTAGGTCAAGGCGCTTGGTTCTCTCCCGATCCAAATGGTCGTACAGGTTCAACTGGTAAAGTGATTGATATTGGCGGCGCGATTAACTCGCTGACTAAATATGCACCAAGCCCAGTTGCAAAAGGCAACCCACAGCACACAAACCGTGTTCAAATTCGTAAAGCTATTTAATGGAGGCTACCATGACCGAATCAACTCAATACAGTTTCTACCTTGATACGACTAAATGTACAGGTTGTAAAGCCTGCCATATTTCTTGTAAAGACCGTCAAAGTGGCATTATTCGCGAAGGCGATAAGCCAACAGAAGGCGGTGTACCTGCATTAAATGGCGTTAATTGGCGTCGTGTTTATGAATACGGCGGTGGCAGCTGGAATGTAGACCCAAGCACAGGCTCTTTTGAGCAAAATGTGTTTAGCTACTATGTGTCAATTGGCTGTAACCATTGCAGTGAGCCTGTTTGTGTTAAGGCGTGTCCTACGGGTGCGATGCATAAACGTCGTGAAGACGGCTTAGTCCATGTGGCAACTGACTTATGCATTGGCTGCAGTAGCTGCGCCAGAGCTTGTCCATATGATGCACCGCAATTAGACCAAGAACGTAAAGTGATGACCAAGTGTGATGGCTGTTACGACCGACTAGCAGAAGGCCGTAAGCCTATGTGTGTTGACTCTTGTCCAATGCGCGCAATGGACTTTGATACCGTTGAAAACATTAAAGCTAAATATGGTAATGGTGATGCCCATATCGCACCCCTACCACCAGAAGGTATTACTTCACCTAATTTAATAATAAAAGCGAATAGAAATGGCGGCCAACAAGGTGACATTCTCAATTTTGCAGAAGTATAACTAAATAATGGCGCCCTTCGGGGCGCCTTTTAACAGGAATGAAATAATGACAGACGCGACTACTCATGATGCTTACTTAGAGCTACAAGCTATTGCACGTTTACTGCATAACGTTTTATTGGACTATCCAACCGAGGATTCAATCCAGTATTTTGTCAGCAATCAATTAAACCTGACTTGGCCTGCACTACAAGACTCTGAGGCCAATAAGCAAGGTAAGTCATTATTAGGCCAATTCTTCTCACAATGGCACCCTGAACAAATCAACGACATTAAGCTTGATTACGGCCAGCTCTATTTTGGTCCCGGTGAGCCTAATGCTATGCCTTGGGGCTCAACTTACCTAGGCGAGCAACAAATCCTCAATGACGACTCGACCATTAGCCTAATGAACTTTTACAAGCAATTAGGCATTAGCTTCGAGTTGAAATTTAACCAACCAGTAGACCATATCGCTTTGTTCTACGCGGTCATTGATCAATTACTGCAGCAATTAATTGATGAGCCAGACAATAAGCCAGCTAAAGAAGCGCTTATGGTGTTATTGCAACAACACATGTTGCCATGGTCAGGTCGCTGTCACGAACTCGCTATAAAACATGCTGAAACCGATTTCTATAAAGGCATTGCCCTACTAGCAGGCGATTTTGACACAGTACTCGCTAACACATTAAATATCATCCCAATGCCAATGCGTTTATTTCGCTAGTAGGAAAAGCTTATGAGTGTCATTCGATCCGTCGCCCAGCAGTGGAACAAGGCAGATTTTGCCCTGCAATTACAACAGTTCTTTGCTCAAGATAAGGACATTGGTGAGCTATTTGTCGGCGCTACGCCTTGCTCGACAGTGTGCAGCCTCATCGCCGCGATGATCGAATTACCACCAAAGCCTAAAAATGAACATTACAGCATGGATATGGAGCAGGTTTTTGATACCTTGTTTCAGTGCTTTTTATTGATGTTTATTAAGGAGCTGGAACATAAACTGCTGACACAACCTGAGCAGTTAATTATGTCGTTGGCAGTGCATTATGCACAAACCATTAGAGATGATGCGCAATACGCCAACTCAAACCTACAAGACAACAGCCAACGAGTGTTAACCGCCATGGCGCGTTTAGAATCTGAGCGCAAGCAACAGCGTAAACAGCAATATAATATGGGTAAATGTTAACTGCGATAGTAGTTGAAACGATAGTAGTTGAAACGATAGTAGTTGAAGTGATACTAGTTGAAACGATAGTAGTTGAAGTGATACTAGTTGAAGTGATTAGGACTGTAGCAAATGCGGCTCCACTGGTGAATAACTAACGGATTCACCAGTCACTCATCGGCAGCTAAGGTATTATTTAGTAAGCAAGAATTCACTTGGGGAAATGCCCATAGTTTGATTAAAGATTTTAGTTAATCTGCCCTGATCGGTAAAACCACAATCACACGCGGTCAGCTTAATATTGCCATTATTCATTTCTAATAATCTGCGCGCTTTTTTATATTTAACATTATTAATTAATGTCTTAAGTGATATTCCCATTTCTTCAACCACTTTTGTTAATGAACGTGGTGAAATACCTAATATAAATGCCAAAGAAGAAATATTAAGCTTATTAATTGGGATCATATTACTTGCCGCTATAAGCAAATCATAATCAGTAATTCTTTTACTTAGAAACATCGGATTATAAACTTTACTATCACACAACTTAGAAACAGAAAACACAAACTTACCCACATTTGTATCATTCGTGCCGAATTTTGTATCAACAGGAAAATCTAAATACTTTAAATACTCTTCACTCTTTAAACTGAACTCTGCTGTTATCGTTCCTGTGGCAGAAATATTTGGCTGATTCATCATTTTAATTAAAAAACTATAAAGTAATAAGTCATTAAATTTCCCATGTAAAGCAGACTTAGAGACTAAACTAACTGTCTCATTCGTTTCCACTAAACTCCAATTGTGATTAATTCTCATCCCGTGAATATTTTCATAAAAATCAACCAGCTGAGAAGCCATATCGGCATCATTTCTCGGGGGTACCATTCGATAAAATGCTTGCAGCCAAGTGTCTGTGCATACTTTCATTAGTTCGCTAAAAAACTCTGCGTTATTTGTTTGTTGCTCAATACATTCCAACATTTTAATGGGAGCACTGCTACTGATTAAATCATCATCTGACAAACTTCTTATTACATCAAACTCTTCTGGCAATATAACATTATTATCTTGGCAATAATTTAAGATTGCTTTAGCTGTTAAAGCTGGTCTTACTAAAAATTTAATCATAGACACCTCCTGTGAATACTATAAAACAACCATTATTTTTTTCCTTTACATTTAAATTGTTTGTGACCGAGTTCAAACAATGTTTTTTTTAGAAAACGATAAAAGGCGAAATATACACAGGTAAAAAGTAAAATATATTTAGTTACTGGTATGTGTAGATTGGTTAAAATTATTAAGGTGCCACGATGAAACATAGTAAATGTTATTCCAGATTATTGACCTTGTTGTTATTTGGTGGCAGCGTTTTAACAGCTAATGCCACCCCATGGGATAACCTCAGTTCAACACAATTAGAACAACAGTTAGTTGAGAAGTTCGCTGAAGGCAACTACTCCCCTAAAGGCGCCGACAACTGCCTAACCTGTCACCGTAAAAATGAAACCGTCATGGACATATTTGACGGCGTACACGGTCAAGGTAATAACAGTCAATCACCGATGGCAGGGTTACAGTGCGAAGCCTGTCATGGCCCACAAGGCCAGCATAATCGCGGCGGTAAAGAGCCGATGATTGCTTTTGGTAAAGACAGCAAATTGTCTGCCCCAACCCAAAATACCGTTTGCCAAGGCTGTCATAACGACCCTGAGCAAATGGCGTGGCATACCAGCACCCATAATCTTGAAGAAATTGCCTGTAGCGATTGTCACACCATTCACGCAGCCACAGATCCTGCATTAGATAAACTGTCGGTTAATGACACTTGTACTTCATGTCACACCCAAGAAAAAGCCGACATGAACAAGCGCTCATCACACCCAATGAAATGGGACCAAATGACCTGTATTGATTGTCATGCTCCCCACGGTTCAATGAGTGAAAACGCCTTAGTTAAACCAACCGTTAATGACACCTGTTATAGCTGTCACGCTGAAAAACGTGGTCCCTTCCTATGGGAACACGCGCCAGTCACCGAAAGCTGTGTGTCATGTCATAACCCCCACGGCAGCGTCAACGACAATATGCTTGATAGCCGCGCACCGCAGTTATGTCAGCAATGTCATGCACCCGATGGGCACGCCTCTCGCGTGGTACCTGAGCCGGGGATGGATGCCTTTGGTGGTGGAAAAAGCTGCCTTAACTGTCACAACCAAATTCATGGTTCTAATCACCCAGCTGGCAGTCTGCTGCAACGCTAATGGAGAGCAAGATTATGTCATTTAAATTGAATCTTATTACCCTGTCACTGCTGGCGGTATCGACCTCTGGCATGGCAGCTAACTTCGGGGTTGGCAACGCCAATACCACCGCGGTTGATACACATAAATACGAATGTAAACGCTGCACTAACGTCGTCGGTTATAGCGGTGAAGTGAGTGTTGCTGCAGGCTATAACGACATCAGTGACATTCACGCTGGCAATGCCTTAGGCACCGCCAAAGATGGCGGTATTGCGGCAGTTAGTGGTGATGTGCGCTTTAACAGCCAGTCTGGTTATCAAGCTCGCATTCAAGCCCATCAGCTAGGCATGGATAATGGCTTTGCTCATATCTCTGGCGGTAAAGCGGGCTTGTATGAATTTAGCCTCGATTATGATGCGATTAAAACCTATAAAGCCGGTGATGTAGAAAGCAATCTGTGGCACAACGATGGCATGTTAACCCCATCTGATGCCATCAACAGCTTTGACTTAGCCCAGCGCCGCGAAAAAGTGGCCCTCGGCATGGAGTACGGTCAAGACTTCTATGGCGCCTTTGTGAAATACAGCCAAGAAGATAAAACCGGCCATAAATCAGCCAGCCTGGTATCACCAAGCCCGATTAACTTTGGCTTACCCACCGATTCTCGCACTAAGCAGTTAGATGCTGGGGTGAACTTATCTGGTGAAAACTGGCTCACTGAGCTGAGCTACTTTGGCAGTTATTATGAAAACAATATCGACCACTTCAGCCTGCCTTATGCCAATGATGTGTACTCAGCAGCGCCAGATAACCAAGCCCACCAGGTGGCGTTATCAGGTCAGTACCAGCTCAATCGCACCGTGATGAACGGCCGCATTGTGACAGGCCGGATGATACAAGATGACAACCTCATTCAAGTAACGGGTAACCCGCTACAAAACTGGGATGGTCAAATTGACACCCTTGATGGTCGTTTTGCGCTGACCTCGATGCTCACTAACCGTTTACGTTTAGGCGGCAGCGTTGATTACAGTAAGCGTGATAATAAAAGCTCAACCGCTGAATTTGCCCAATACAACTTCAATAGCTTAACCGGGGCCTTTAGACAAAATACCCCGCAAGATATTGAACGTAACACCTATAAAGTCAATGCCAGTTACCGCATCGCCAGTGGCTACCGCTTACAAGCCGGTTACGACCGCAAAGAAGTGGAGCGTACCTTCAGCGACCGCGAGCAAACCAATGATGACAACCTATGGTTAAAGTTCAATGTGCGTGCGTTAGACAAGGTTAATTTTAACCTTAAAGCCGAGCATGCCAATCGCAGTGGCTCTGACTATGAAGTTAATGAGCTGACCTCATCTGAAAACAACGCCCTACTGCGTAAATACTACTTAGCAGACAGAACGCGCAACGCGGTTGAATTAAAGGTGAACTACAGCCCTATCAACTGGATGAGCCTGGATATCAGCAGCCGTTATGCCCAAGACGAGTATGACGATACCCAAATCGGCCTGACTGAATCAGAAGATTACGGTTATGACGCTAACCTTAACATCGCCTTTAATCAGCATCTTGATGGTTACGTGTTTGCTGGACAGCAATGGATTAACTCCAATCAAGCAGGCAGCCAAAGCTTTGGCGCAGCAGATTGGATGGCTGATATTGAAGATGAATTTATCAACTTAGGCGCAGGCGCAAGCTATAGCGGTTTAATGCAAGACAAGCTCACCTTAGGGGTGGATTACTTATTTAGTAACTCTGTCAGTAACACTGATGTCACCGCCGAAACCATGAATCCGTATGGGGATTATTACTCATACAACCACAGTGCCAGTATGTACGCCGATTACGCCTTGAGCGAGCAAATGGCACTGAAATTAACTTACCGCTATGAACGCTATTTCGATACCGATGCAGCCAACGTAGGGGTCAATGATATTCCGGGGATGATTACTCTGGGCGATATCAACCATAACTACAACGCGCACCAAGTGATGTTGTCGTTTACCTACCAATTGCGCTAAGACGCATCGTTAATGCTACGAGAGGATATATCAATGGAACGTAGAAGTTTTTTAAAAGCGAGTGCAGCACTTGGCTGTGCAGCAACGGTAACCGGTTGTAAAACCAGTTCAGATGATGCCAATGTCACCCCAACTCCGCCACCTGTGGCTGATGAGCAAATGAATTGGTCTGCCTGTTTGGTTAACTGTGGTTCAAACTGCCCAATTAAAGTATTTAGTCGTGATGGGGTAATTACTCGAATTGAAGCTGATCATGAAACCACTGACGAATACGGTGTTAACCACCAGATCCGTGCCTGTGCCCGCGGCCGCTCTTTAAAGCAACGCACCTATGCACCAGATCGTTTAAAAACCCCAATGAAGCGTATTGGTAACCGTGGCGAAGGTAAATTTGTACCTATCTCTTGGGATGATGCTTACGCAGAAATTGCCGCTAAATTACAAGAGACAGCAAGTACACATGGCAACGAGTCAATCTACTTTAACTATGGAACTGGTGCTTACTATGGCTTTGCTAATAACAACGCCACTTGGGGTCGATTACTTAACCTAAATGGTGGTTTCTTAAACCATCACTGGGATTATTCATGGTCGCAAGTTTACATGGCGGCAATGGCCACTTATGGCGACAAATGGGACTCGATTGGTGGTTCAAGTTTGGCTGAAATCGAAAACAGTGATTTATTCATTGGTTTTGGTTTTAATCCAAACGAAATTCGTCAATCAGGTTCTGGTGAAGGCTATGACTTCATTAAAGCGCTTGAAAATAACAAACATAGTATCGAAGTGTATATGGTTGAGCCGCGCTATACCGACTCAATGCGTGGTAATGAACACAAGTGGTTAGCTGTTCGTCCAGGTACTGATGCAGCGCTTGCTGAAGCCGTTATTCACCACATGATTGATACTGGCTGGGTTAACGATAACTCTGCCGCTTTCTTAGAAAGCCATTGTGTTGGTTATAGCAAAGCGTCACTTGAGCGACTAAAAGCCGAACTAGAAGTTGAACAAGACCAAAACAAGCGTGAGCACGCACAATATATTAATCCTGAAGACAACTACCATGACTACATCATGGGTATGGGTAAATACCTTGGACAAGGCGCTCGCACCCCTGAGTGGGCTGAAAAGATTTGTGGTGTTACCGCTGACAACATTCGTGAACTTGCAACCAAGTTAATGAATGCTAAAGCTCCATACATCTCTGCCGGCGCAGGTGTCAGCCGTCATGCTAACGGTGACCAAAATACTCGCGCAGTTTATATGCTTTCTATTATGACGGGTAAACTCGGCCAAGCGGGTGTTAGCACCGGTGCCATGCCATCAAGCAACCAGTTCCCACTTGGTGGTGGTTTGCCAGCTGGTAACAACCCAGTTGATATTACCATTCCTTGTTTCTCTTGGTCTGATGCCATTGTCCGTGGTGAAGAATTTACTGGCACCACTGACGGCGTTCGTTACGCTAGCAACGCCTTAAATGAAATCGAAGACAACAACAGTGCCAAGTTAAACAGCAACATCAAAGTGATCATTAATACTTCAAGTAACATCTTGATCAACCAACACTCTGATAGTAACGGCACCGCTGAAATCCTCGCTGATGAGAGTAAATGTGAGCTGATTGTTGTTTGTGATTGCTGGATGACGCCTTCAGCTCGATACGCCGATATTATTCTGCCTGATACCACTTGGCTTGAGTCAGAAGATCTTGCCGATGACAGCTATGCATCAGGTCAAATGGCTTATGCAACCATGATGAGTTCATCGCTTAACCCGCTAGGTGATGCAAAATCAATGTATGACATCTGTGCTGGTATTGCAGACAAAATGGGTAAAGGCGGCGAATATACTGAAGGTAAAACAGGCCGTGATTGGTGTGAAGAGATTTACGCTGGTACTCGCGCTGCAAATACTGATGTTGATATGCCAGCCACCTATGGCGAAGCGCAAGAAGTGGGCTTATTCAGAAAGTATATGGCTAACACTGTTGTTGCCTTAAAAGACTATGTAGCTAATCCTGCTGCAGCACCAAGACCTACCATCAGTGGCAAAATTGAAATCTACTCAGTGTCTTTAGCTAAAAAAGCCGCTACTTGGACCTTACTTGATGGCGATGAAATTACTCCGCTACCAAAATATGTAGTGACATGGGATGGCTTCGAAGATGAAGAAGCAGCGAAAGATTACCCATTACAGCTATGTGGTTTCCATACTAAAGGCCGTACTCACTCAAGCTACCACAACGTACCTTGGTTACGTGAAGCGGTTGAAGATGCAGTATGGATGAACCCAAAAGATGCCAATGCCAGAGGTATTACCCAAGGGGCAAAAGCACAAGTATGGAATGATCGCGGCACAATTGAATTACCTGTTCGTGTCACACCACGTGTGGCACCAGGTGTGGCAATGGTTGGTCAAGGCGCTTGGTATACCCCAGATCCTGCAGGCCGTATTGGTAACTCAGGTCACATCATCGATATTGGGGGCTGCATTAATACGTTAACTAAGTATCACCCAACTCCGGTGACTAAAGGTAACCCACAACATACCAACCGTGTACAAATTGCAACAGCTTAATGGAGTAAATAACAATGACCACTAATATCCAATATGGTTTTTATCTCGACACTGCTAAGTGTACTGGTTGCAAAGCGTGCCAAGTATCTTGTAAAGATAGAAAAGACTTACCAGTCGGTATCAACTGGCGCCGTGTATATGAATATGGCGGCGGACAATGGGTTGAAAACCAAAACGGTAGCCTAGAGCAAAACGTATTCACTTATTACACCTCAATTGGCTGTAATCACTGCTCTGAGCCTGTTTGTGTAAAAGCTTGTCCAACAGGAGCAATGCACAAACGTCGTGAAGATGGCTTAGTGCACGTGGCAACTGATTTATGTATTGGCTGTAATAGCTGCGCTAGAGCATGTCCATATGATGCGCCACAACTAGACCAAGAACGTAAAGTAATGACCAAGTGTGATGGTTGTTATGAGCGTCTAGCTGAAGGTAAAAATCCAATGTGTATTGACTCTTGCCCGTTACGTGCAATGGACTTTGACACCATGGACAACCTCCGCGCTAAATATGGTAATGGTGATGGCCACATTGCACCTTTACCACCAGAAAGCATTACATCGCCGAACTTGATTATTAAAGCGAATGTGAATGGCGGTCGTGATGGTGAAATCGTCAACTTCTCTGAAGTTTAAGACGTCATAAAGCCAATTAGCTAGCCAAGTATATTGATACTTGGCTAGCTTTTTTAGCATAAATAATCGTATTTAATGTGACCTAAGTAGGGTCATAGAATAAAACCCAAAAAATCACCACATTTCCATGTAGCATAGCTAATACAGCATCACGTTAATTACTCTTTATCCGCGCTATAACTGGTATTATCAACAAGCCTATGACTGCAGAAATTACCCAATATGGATTCTATTTTGATACACGTAAATGTGTTGGCTGTAGAAAATGTCATCGCGTGTGTAATAAAAAATTTGATGTGGAAAAATCCGTCAGCACTCGACGGGTCTATAAATATGGCGATGAACGCATTCCTACGGCATTATCAAAACAACCCAATATCTCGACCTATTATTTATCAGTATCCTGCAACCATTGTAGCGAACCAGTATGCGTATTGGCCTGCCCAACAGGGGCGATGCATAAACGTGCCAAAGATGGCTTAGTTCATGTTGCTCAAGAGACATGTGTTGGATGCGGTTCTTGCGCCCGTGCTTGCCCTTATGAAGCGCCCCAACTCGACCCAACACGTAAAGTGATGGTCAAGTGCGACGGTTGCTTCGAGCTAATCGAGCAACAGAGCCTACCTTTGTGCGTCGATGCCTGTCCAAAAGGCGCATTAGACTTCGGCTTGATCCATGAGTTAAGAAGCAAATACGGCACTGAAGTAAATATCTCTTCATTGCCTTCAGCACACATTACCTCCCCCAATATGCTTTTAGGTGGACAGCCAATAACCTCCTCGACTAATAAACCCAAGGGCAACATGGGTAAGCGATATTAGTTTTCTTTATTGGCCATATGACTAACGTTATAAATGACCTTAAGTAACTCATATGAGTTGATAATGCTAACGTTAAAATGTGCGCTAAAAATCATCACCAATTAAGTCCATTCTATTCGCACGGCTTTATGTGATTGGCGATAGCATCAAATCACAGTATATTGAGTTTATGATGTCGGCCATGTTCTCAATACGCCGCTATCGACGCGCTGTTATTAACGCGATAATCACTGAATTCGTTATTAAGGCTAACTACGTGAAAACCAATCTCATCACCCCTGAAGGGATGACTAAACTCAAAAATGAGCTCAATTATTTATGGCGTGAATATCGTCCTGAAATCACCAAAAAAGTGACTTGGGCGGCGAGCCTTGGTGACCGCTCCGAAAACGCTGACTACAAAGAGAATAAACGTTTATTACGACAAATTGATGGCCGAGTGCGGTTTTTACGTAAGCGTATCGAAAACTTAAAAGTGGTTGAGTATGCTCCTGAGCAAGAAGGTAAAGTGTTCTTTGGCGCTTGGGTCGAAATTGAAAATGATGCTGGCGACACACTGGCATTTCGTATAGTTGGTCCCGATGAAATTTATGGCGATGCCAAAGGCTATATCTCCATTGATTCACCCATGGCGCGGGCATTATTGAAAAAAGAAATCGATGATGATGCCGTTGTTCCCACCCCCAATGGCCCCCAAGATTGGTATATCAATAAAATATCCTACACCGTTTAGCTAATAGAAAACCTCAAAGCCTCAAACAAAAGTAGAATTTTGCACTGCAAAGCATGCAGTTTAAGGCTGTTTTAGCTACTAAAATTTGCCCTATAGATATATTTAACTAGACTTAAAGTTGTATTTATTTAGCTGGCCTTAACGATATATAGTGCTTTAGCGCTTAGTTTTTAATCTTGGTTCAAGCGCTGATAATAGTACTGTCTATAGCCAAATCGCTGAGCTTTCAAGCAAAAGTCCATTCACCCCCTAATACCTGCATGGAAGCGAGCTTTGAATAAGATGAATAAAAGGATTTTTTATGTACAGTAAAATCTTTTGGGCTGTTGGACTGCTTGTTGTTAGCTTTAAGCTAATGGCGCTGAGCTATGTACCGCAAAATATTGTCGGTAACTGGCTCAATCAGCAAACAGATTACATTGAGCTATTACAAATCAATGAAGACGGCTCCTACCTGCAACTGGGGCTTGACCTACTCCAGCCTGAAAATAGCTTTGCCGAATGGGGCAGTTATACCTTATCTGAAAGCAGCAACTTTGCTGACTTACCGCTGATTATTAGTTTTAACCCTACCTTCAGTAATAATCCTGCAGAAGGCTTGATAACATTGCTCACTGACCGTAGTAAAAGCCATGTCTATATCAATGCCAGTGCCAGTGCCGAGCGCTTACAGCTCAATATGGACTCCCAAAGCGACAGCTCAATTGATGTCATTATTGAATATCATCAGCTGCAGGCTCAAAGTATTGAAGGTTATTGGTACAATCAGGAGTTCGATGATTTATTTGCGGTATTGATGCTCAATAATGGCTTGTATGTGCAATTACAAATCAACTTGGATCATGATGATGAAAATACCGGCATGGAGTGGGGTCAATATCAACACCAAATGGACTCAGGCGAAGTCTACTTTCAAGCTGAATACGATGATAACCAACAAATCGGCTTTAACCGCTTAAATGATATCGCCGCTGCCGCGTTTAATATTAAGCTGCACGATAACCAGCTTATTTTTTTATTGGACAGTAATGATGATGGCGTGATTGACTCCTGTTCAACCTTATTGCGTAAAAACTGATTTAGTTACAATTTCCCTTAATCAATTTAATGCCATTAAAATCACTTTTTTTCATAGACTTAATCCTTGTTATTGATCATATTACCCCTCACAATTAGCAAACAATTCATCCAGCGCTTGTTTGCACTCTTATAAAGTCGCTATATTTAGCTTAATAACTGTATTTAGTGCCGAAATTTAGCCAAAGGATATGTCATGGGCCAAGAAACATCTAAAATTCTCGTTGTCGATGATGACATGCGACTCAGATCATTATTGGAACGTTATCTGCTGGAGCAAGGTTACCAAGTTCGCAGTGCAGCAAATGCCGAGCAAATGGACCGCTTATTAGAGCGAGAAAACTTCCACCTGTTAGTGTTAGATTTAATGCTTCCCGGTGAAGATGGATTATCGATTTGTCGCCGCTTACGCCAACAAGAAAATCCCATTCCTATTATTATGCTGACCGCCAAAGGCGACGAAGTTGACCGTATTATTGGTCTAGAGCTTGGCGCTGATGATTACTTACCTAAGCCGTTTAATCCGCGGGAATTGCTCGCACGTATTAAAGCCGTTATGCGCCGTCAAACGGCTGAAGTACCAGGTGCGCCAGCGCAACAAGAAGAAGTCATTAGCTTTGGTGAGTTTTCCCTTAACCTCGCCACTCGTGAGATGTTTCATGAAGATAAAAGCATTGCCTTAACCAGTGGCGAGTTTGCGGTATTAAAAGTGTTGGTTTCACACCCTAGGGAGCCACTATCGCGGGACAAACTAATGAACCTTGCCCGTGGCCGTGACTACTCTGCACTTGAGCGCTCAATTGACGTACAAGTATCCCGTCTGCGCCGCTTAATTGAAGTCGATGCTGCTAATCCCCGCTATATCCAAACGGTTTGGGGTTTAGGTTATGTGTTCGTGCCTGACGGCACCGCTCGAGGTTAAGCCTTATTAGCCAAGCTCAAGCCATAAAACTGAAGTGGTGGCAGCGTTTCCTGCCACGTAATTCGTTCAGTCAAACCGTACTATTAATTGGTAGCTTGCTACTGATTAATCAGTTGGTGTCTTATTTATCTGTGACGGTTTATTTCATTAAACCCAGTTACGAACAAATCAATCAACTGATCGCACGGCAAATCAACTTATTATTTATTGATGGCGTAGAGATCAGCCGTGAACACCTCACCATTGTCGATGCCCTAAACGCCAAAGTGCGTGACGATGAGATGAAAGTCTATAACCAACAAGGCGCCATTGAAGCTGGGGTAGACAGTGCGACCTACTATGGATTTTTATCTGCACAAATGTCTGAGTATTTAGGCGGAGAAGCAGAAGTCCGCTTTTCCCAAGGGACTCAGTTAGAAGTGTGGATCCGTCCACCTCAAGCCACCTCGGTGTGGATTAAAGTACCGCTGACAGGCCTAAACGAAAATGATTTATCGCCACTGACCTTATATTTATTGGTTATTGGCGCCTTAAGTGTCGCTGGAGGCTGGTTATTTGCTCGGCGTCTTAATAAACCACTTAAACGCCTACAGCGAGCGGCCTTTACAGTATCAAAAGGGGAATTTCCTGCGCCATTGCCCTTAAGCGGCTCTTCTGAAATCGTTGAAGTGACTCACGCCTTTAATCAAATGTCTCACAGCATGAAGCAGTTGGAGCAAGATCGCGCGCTATTGATGGCGGGGATTTCCCACGATTTACGCACACCACTGACTCGTATTCGCCTAGCATCTGAAATGATGGTGGAAGAAGATCAATATCTAAAAGATGGCATCATCACCGATATTGAAGACATGGACGACATCATTAATCAGTTTATTGCCTATGTGCGCCATGACCAAGAAAGCGCCCGGGAACCCAATGATATCAACCGCCTTATTCGCGAAATCGCCCAACAAGAAATGCATCGACAAGGTGATATCGAGCTGCAATTGCAAGAAGGCCCTATGGTGTCCTTTCAAAGTGTGGCCATTAAACGGGTATTAAGTAATCTTGTTGAAAACGGCTTTCGCTACGGTGGCGGCTGGATAAAAATTAGCTCAATCCATAAAGCCAAATACGTCAGCTTTATTGTTGAAGATAATGGCCCTGGTATTAATGAAACTAAAATTGATGAACTATTCCAGCCATTTACCCAAGGCGATAGCGCTAGAGGCTCTGTGGGTTCAGGGTTAGGGTTAGCGATAGTTAAACGTATTATCGATAGGCATCACGGTAAAATCCTCCTTAAAAACCGCCCAGAAGGCGGGCTGCATGCCCAAGTGTGGCTGCCTATTAGCCGTCATTAATACCCAAAAATAAGCATAAAAAAAAGCGACTCATAGAGTCGCTTTTTTAGTTAAGCCTCAGCCATTATAAATCAGCATGAGGGCCAAATACTTCATAATGCAGTTGTGATTCTGGCACATTAAGCGCTAATAATTGCTGCTTAACGGCTTTCATAAAACCAATAGGACCACAGAAGTAATATTGCCCATTGGGTAACATATGCTCAGCGATTTTTTCGAGTTCTACAGTACCTTCAAAATCAAAATCTTCTGCTGGTAAATCCTGTGCTGCTGGCTCACGATACCAAACATAGCTTTGCAGCTGCTCATTAGCGATTGTCTTTGCCTTAATTACCTCTTTAAAGCCATGTACTGCGCCATTATCACAAGCATGTATCCAAGTGATGTTATTTGCGTATTTTTGAGCAATAAGCTGGTTTAACATGCTCATCATCGGCGTTTGACCCACACCTGCTGAAATCAGTATCACAGGGCTTTCTTCTGCTATCAGCGAAAAATCGCCCGCTGGCGCAACCACCTCAATGACATCACCTTGCTGATAATGATCATGGAGCAGATTAGATACTTTACCGCCCGCTTCTCGCTTCACACTGATGCGATAAGTATTGCGATTAGGCGCATCTGATAACGAGTACTGACGAATTTCTTTAAATTCAAGTTCATCATGCTCAAGCGATACACTCAAGTATTGACCAGCAATAAAGTCGATCACTTCTTTACCATCTTCAGGCACTAACAAAAACGAAGTGATCAGCGTTGACTCTGGGGTTTTCGACTTTATGACAAAACGGCGAGTCCCTTCCCAGCCACCTTGAGCCTGTGCTGTTTGCAGGTAAAGCTGAGCTTCACGGTTGATGAAGATTTCAGCAAGGAAACCATAAGCCTTACCCCAAGCTGTTAAGACTTCTTCAGTAACGGCATCGCCACCTAACTCTTCTAGGGTTGCTAATAAGTGGCCACCAACAATGGCATATTGCTCAGGTTTAATTAAAAAACCCGTATGCTTATGAGCAATGCGCTCAACAGCTGAGCCTAGCACGGCAAGATTATCGATATTTTTTGCGTATGCGGCCACCGCACTGAATAAGGCAAGCGGTTGTCCGCCAGAATGCTGATGGGTCAAGTTAAATACATCTTTTAACTCGGGATTATGTTCAAACATACGTTGATAAAAATGCGTCGTCAGCGCGGGGCCAGCTGACTCTAATAAGGGAATGGTGCTTTTAACAACGTCAATCGTATGTTGATCTAACATAAACAACCTCTAATATGTATTTATAATGCATGTTTTGATAGATATTAAACATGCATTTGATTTAGATCAATATATTTCGTATTAATTTAAGTTTAGTGAGCTAACAAATATGGCAAAAGTAACAAACTATTTAATTTCTGCCAGAATAAACACCGACTGAATGAAAGTGCCCGCGGTTGATTTTTGTTAATAACAATCTAGAGCGGTAAAGCTTTTCCCCTAGGATTAGAAAATTATCGATTGACAACATACAAGTCAAAACCCTGTAAATTATACTTATAAAAAATAATAGCATCCCAAATTTGGCAGATACAAACTGCCACTCACAATGTAATATCTTTGCAACATTAACGTCATAAACTAGCGAGCAATATCACTTGTCGTTCATATCAGTTGCGAAGTTAATCTATGAAAATTTCAACCCTCTCCTTATCAGCATCTGCAGTCCTACTTTTATTAGCGGCATTATTAGCGACCACCGTTTTATGGAGCACGGATAAAAGACAGCAACTTGAGCAGCAAGCCAATGAGCTACAAAAAATTCAACACCAGTTTTTGGTTGATGTACGACCAAACATTAATGCCTATCTGCAAACTGGCGACAGCAATACTTTAAACAGTGCCAGACAACAGCTATCTGATATTGCCCATTCAATAAGCATGATTGATTTACCGTCTGCACAAACAGATATTGCAGCCATACAACAATTTCTCAATGGCTTTTTAGCAAACCTTGATAATCGATACCGCGCAGCAGGAAAACTTGCTGGAAATCCGCGACAGCTGTTAGCACATTCAGAGTCAGAAATGCTTGATAACAATATGCGTTTAGCTGCCTATGCCGAACAAGGCTTAGGGACTAACCCTAAGTTGGCTCTGCAATACCTGCAGCTAAGCCGAGAGTTATCGCCGTTGGTTTATCAATTATCACAGCTAACTGAAGGGTATTTAATCGGTAAAGACAGCCGCTTAGAATCCAGTCTACAACGCAGTATTCAAGAGCTTAATCGTTGGCACCGCCAACTGAATACATTGGGCTTACTAGGCATTTTTGAACGGCAAGAAGTAGACGAATTTGCCCTAGGTGATGATGAAGCAGAACAAATTGAAGTCGGTGAAATGTATAAAGATGAACTGATCAGCTTAACTTCACGCTATGAAAGAGAAGTTTCGAACACCTTTAATTTGATAGCAGATAACCTCACGGTACAATCGCAACTGACCGCTGACACGCAGCAAGTTGAACAACAACTCATTTCTCTTGGTCATATTCACGCCAAACATGACCACCAATTAAAGCAGCAGTTACAAACCATAATGTATTCAATGGTCAGCATCATCAGCTTATTCGCTGTTGGTTATTTATGGTTGCAACAACGCCGGGTGGTGCAGCCATTAAAGCGCTTAAACGCTGCCTTTATGAAACTCAGCGAATCAAACCAGCGCGAGCAATTACATATTAATAGTCACTGCGAAACAGGCCAAATTGCAGGTCACTTCAACCAACTATTAAACCGATTTGAGCAAGAAGACGAAAGTCAGCGTCAGCAAGTGTCTAAAGTCTCACATTCATTAAGCTCGTTAATTAACAGGATCAAGCAAATCTCGACCACCACAGAGCAAACTCAAGCAGTGGTCAGTGTCGCGCAAACACAAACTAGCCATTTACGAGAACTAGCCAGTGAAGTAGAACAAAACTCATCCATTGTTGAGCAAAAAGCCACTGCCACCATGGAACATATGCAGGCAAGCCAAACCCAAGCAGAAGCCGTATTAGAAGCGACTGAAACATCGCAACAAGCAGTGACCAACTGTTATGAATCACTGACCAACTTATCGACTTCTGTCACTGATGTATCAAAAATTATTGATGTTATTGGCAACATCGCCGAGCAAACTAATCTACTAGCCTTAAATGCAGCGATTGAAGCTGCCAGAGCAGGCGAACAAGGCCGCGGCTTTGCTGTTGTCGCTGATGAAGTGCGTAACTTATCTCATCGCACTCAAATATCCCTTAAAGATATTATGAATATTTTAGAGCAACTTACGGTATCTAATAAGGCATTAACCCACAGCGTACAAGGTATTGGCGATGCGACTGAGAGCCAACAATTACGCGCAATTCACTTGTTAGATGTTGCCAAAACGGTACAAGCCCAAGCCTGTGAAATGGTCGGTACATCAAAACAAGGCTCTGACTTTGCTAACCAACAAGTCAATTATTTAGATGAATTTGTCACCGCAATGGAAAGCCTCAATACCCATGCGCAAAGTGCATCAGATCAAAGCCAAGCTATCGCCACTGAAGTCGCAGAAAGTGTCAGTACCATTGAGCAAAGCTTAGGAATTGAAACGAAAAACATTGTGGCTGCAACGGCAAGAAGAAGTGTGTTTTAGTGGTGTGAATTATTCATTTTTATTCAAATATTTAAGGAAAGGTCGTGGCGCTTCCCTTCACCTCGAAAGCTAGCCGAATCTTAAGTGCAGGATGCACTAAATGCCTTGAAGCACATGGATGTGCGAGAAAGGCCATGTTTGGACTTACGCATTCTCTTCATAAAGAGTCTGCAACTTCATATGAACTGTCGGGCTCAATGGTCTCCGTGAGAAGTGCCCGAGACGATTAAGTGAATTAGCGTGAGGTTGGCATGGATGCCAACATAGCTTCAGTTAAGCCATGGATGGCGCATCTGAAGCGTTAGCTAATTCACTTTTATCGTCGAGGAAACAGCACTTATTCGGAGCGGGTGGGAGATCCAAGAGGGAATAGCCGTTCACTCCCTTTTGGCCAGTGCAGGGTGGAACCCTGCGATTGCATCTTTAAATAGCTAACATGAAGAAATCGACTTTATAGACCTGACACAGGCAGTGATTGTATAAGACCTTTGGCAGGCAATCGATTAGATTGAATTTTGAGTTTAAAAATATTTGTAAAGACCGAGACTTTATCCTTTTACAATATTGAGCTAAAGCTATTTAATCACGAGCAGCAATGAAACCATTGACCGCTTTTTGAGCCTCTAAAAAGCTTGTTCCTGTATGTTCTCGATACAACCTGATCGCTTTAATTTTCTTACCACTTTTTAAAGCATATTGAACTTCAGCGGGCACAAAATCTTTGTCATTTATTGCAATGCCATTGCTTTCCAGCAGTAGGTTCAACTTAGACTCGACACGATTTAATTTATTCTTAGTGCTCGATAATTCTGCGATCAGAAAAATGAAACTTATAAAGATTAAACACCCAATGATGGACTCTTCCATGTGTAAACATTCCTTGTAAATATCAGACAAACTTTACTTAAAGTGATACCAGCACTTTATAGCTCTTAAATACCCCAGCTACAATATCGTGCATGCTACTTTTGTCAACAATGAGGTTCATTGCCTTTAATATTTATAGCATTGTAAATAAGGGATATTTTATAATAATTCAAACAAAAAGGACGACTTGTTTAAGTCGCCCTTTCAAGAGTTAATCCAGCCAGTGTTTTTATAACGCTGCTAATATCGCTTCTGCTGTACTCACTTCAAACGACTTTGGCGCTTCCACATTTAAGCTGGTTACCACACCATTATCGACAATCATCGCATAACGCTGGGAGCGAATACCGCCAAAGCCTGCGGTATCCATATCTAAACCTAATGCTTTGGTAAAACTTGCATCGCCATCTGCTAGCATCATGAGTTCACTGGCATTTTGCGCATCCCCCCAGGCTTTCATTACAAAGGCATCATTGACAGATACACAAGCAATGGCATCAACCCCTTTAGCTTTAAGTTGATCAGCAAGCACCACAAAACCCGGTAAATGCGCTTCTGAGCAAGTGGGTGTAAAAGCACCCGGTACAGCAAATAACACCACCTTTTTACCAGAAAATAACGTACTAACATCATGACTTACCATGCCTGTTGCGGTTAATTCGCCTAAGGTGCCTGCCGGTAACGTGTGTCCTTGTTCAATCATGGTAAATCCTTATTTATTGAATAATGTGCTCAACAGCATAGCGCTAAAGCGGCGTTACAAACACTGAGTAACTGTATGGGCTTTAGCTGTTGTTCGCCTTGAGCTTATTGTGAGCTCACTTTAACCGATATCGGTTTTAGTGCTCGATATGCATGTCGACAGCCTTTGCCACAACCCAGCAAACAAAGTTCACATATCAGTGATAATAAAAAACCGAGCACTAAACCTATGGTTATCGCCCGTGTATCGAGCATGATGGTATGGCTAAAGTTGTGCCATACCTCTTGGCGTATATCTTCCATTGGCGTAAATGCCACTTGTTCAAAACCACTAAAAGCCGTTTGATTGAACTGCATAAGTGCCCCATTTAGCAACTGATAACGTTGATAAATGGCTTGAATACTGTCGCCACCAGCACTAAACACTTGGTCAGGGTTATGCTGATAATGGGCTATGAGCTGTTGAATATCACCAGCAAAAAATCGATCTGCATCTTGCTCAAACTCGGCTAAACTCAATTTTGCTTCTTGGGTATGAGCTTGCAATCGCTGACCATACTGATCAACAAAAGCAGGCACTTGCACGCCAAGTAATACCCCTGAGACAAATAGTATTAAGCGTAAATAATCGAATACAGATTTCATAATAGATCACGGCCTTTAAATGAGTATGACGGCTAAAACACTACAGTAAGCCGTTCGCGCTTCTATGTCGCAAACAGTAAGCTAAAAACTATATCTACCAGATTAGCCACAAATAGAAAGCGCTTTATCATTAAAAGCAGTTAACAGCCGCAAGCTTACCCATGAAGGCACCTGCTCATGAGCTTTATTTAACCCATAGGGTTAATACGTCACTCAAAGCAAACCGACATTACATAATTTTATTGTTTCTATAATTATTGATAATTTTTCATTAAAACCTTGTCTATATACAATTCGCTCATCAAATTTTCACCAGTTAATGAGGAATACACCATGAGCAACCACGATGACAGCAGCAATGCTAAAAATAACGACTTAAACCTAGGCCGCAGAAACATGCTAAAAACAATGGGCGTGGGCGTTGCAGCCGCTGTTGCCGCCACTACTGCCGCATCAGTTATGGCAGCCACAGGCACTGAGCCAACCAAGCTTGCTGGCGCTATGGGTAATGATAAATTCAATACCAATAATCCCTACCCACGTACTTTTTCTCATATCGGGGTGTCAGTACCTAATCTAGAGGAAGCGGTTAAGTTTTATAGTGAAGTCCTCGGCTGGTACGTGATCATGGAACCTACCGAAGTAAAAGAAGATGACAGTGCAATCGGGGTTATGTGTACCGACGTATTTGGCGCAGGCTGGGAACGCTTCAGAATCGCTCACATGTCTACGGGCGATCGCATTGGCCTTGAACTGTTTGAATTTAAAAATCAGCAAAACCCTGAAGATAATTTTGAATATTGGAAAACTGGTATTTTCCACTTTTCAGTTCAAGATCCAAACGTTGAAGAATTAGCGGAAAAAATTGTTGCTGCTGGCGGTAAAAAACGTATGAAAGCACCACGTTATTACTTCCCGGGTGAAAAACCATACCGCATGATTTACATGGAAGATCCATTCGGAAATATCATCGAAATTTATAGCCACAGCTATGAACTACAATATTCTAGCGGTGCTTATAGCTAAATCGAGCTAAAAGCCAAAGCTCGGTAAAGGCTAAATCTAGGTAAAAGACAAAGGAGGCATTATATGCCTCCTTTTTTGATTTTTAGCTCACCGCTAAAGCTTAGCTTAACAACAAGCCTGACTGTGACGATGAAAATCGATTACAGAAAACAGCATTTTGGTAGCTTTACTTTAAGTAAGCTTACTCGTGCTTTAAGCAATGCTCTATGGCTTTACCCATGGTTGACATTATGCAGTACAAATGAGCACCCCTAGTGACAGCAATGTTAACCATTAGATTGTGTCGATGTTTTTATAGTCAAGCAATTGCGTAACCTTGTAGCAATATCACACCTTTAGCAGCCCCATTGGCTAATTAACACCTTAATTTAGTTTAATAATACTAATGCCTGCCCACTTTTACTTTAATAACAACGACCCCTATGAAATCTTATTCATTAAAGCACAAAATACTTATTCCTGTACTAATCGCATTATCGATGGTGATAACGCTGCTATCTTGGCTTAGTTACTCCAATCAAAAAACCATGCTTATGCAGACTAATCTTGAGCAAGTTCAGCGCTTAAGTGCTCAGCAAGCCCAAAGGATCAGTGAGTGGTTAGACAGCAGAAAAGATATCGTCAATGCGATGGGCGACAAAGCCAACAGCAACACACTTGATGCTTTGCTTCAGGCGAAGCAATCTGGTCGTTTTGAATCAACCTACTTCGGTAAAGCTTCAGGCGAAATGATAGATTCAGATCAAAGTATTGATTTCAGCGATTACGACCCACGTCAACGCCCTTGGTATCAGCAAGCTAACTCAGAACAACAATTAATAATAACCACGCCTTACCTTGATGCTTTTTATAATACTTTGGTTGTAACCCTTGCCACACCAACGATCAATGGTGTGGTAGCTGGGGATCTATCCATTAATGACTTGGTTAATGATGTCAAGCAAATGAAACTACCTTCGAACGGTTTTGCCATCATGATCCACCGAGACGGTACGGTTATCGCCTATAAAGACTCAAGTAAAACCATGGGCCATATCCGCGCCATTGATAACGACCTTGATTACAGCCTTTTGCAGCAAAATCGTCGCGCAAATGAACTCATGTCGATTCACTTCGCTCCTGAAGACAAAGATAAACTTATCTGGCTAGAAGCAATCCCTAATACTGACTGGGAACTTATCCTCGTACTTGACCAAGCAACCTTGGAAGCGCCACTTAAATCATTACTCCTGACCCAGCTCGGTATTGCTGCCATTATTTTACTGGTAAGCATGGTGTCTATTTCTTTGATGATGAGTCGCTTACTTGCGCCTTTATCAAAAGTGTCACAAGCATTAGCCCACATAGCTCAAGGCAATGGCGACTTAACCCAGCGTATTGAAATTGAGAGTAAAGATGAAGTAGGAACACTGGCTGAAAATTTCAACTTATTTGTACATAGTCAGCATCAGCTGATTACTCAAATCCGTCAGGTAGCTCATGAACTTGACCAAAAAGCGGATCAAAGCTTGGGCAATTCACATGAAGCAGCAAAAGAGCTACAAGTGCAGCAACAAGAAGTCACTATGGTTGCCACTGCCGTAACCCAAATGGCCAGTGCCACCAACGAAATTGCTTCAAATGCGGAAAATACTGCAGCTGCAGCGCAGCAATCAAGCACAAGTAGTTTACAAGGGCAAAGTTTGGTTGATAACACTCGCCAGTCAATCAATTTGCTGGCAGATGAAGTCACTCAAGCCACTGATGTAATTGGCGATTTAAGCCGTCATGCTCATTCAATTTCAAGTATTTTGTCGACGATTCAAGGCATTGCTGAACAAACAAACTTACTGGCATTAAATGCCGCCATTGAAGCTGCCCGTGCAGGCGAACAAGGCCGAGGCTTTGCAGTGGTGGCTGATGAGGTCAGAGTACTATCTCGACGCACCCAAGATTCAACCCAAGAGATACATCAAACTATTGAAACCTTGCAAAAAACCACTTCAAGAGCAGTAAGCTTGATGCAAACCAGTCAATCCTTAGCCGCTAACAGTGTTACCGATGTTAATGAGGCCACCAACGCGATTGGCGAGATCACCCAAGCAGTAGCGTTAATTTCAGACATGGCCAGTCAGATTGCCACTGCTGCTGAAGAGCAAACCCAAGTCACCAATGAAATCACCCAAAATACGGTAGCGATTAAAGACGTCACCGATGAAATTAGCCTTGCTGCTGCAGAAAGCTTACAGCAAGCGCAAGATTTGAAGCTGCAAGCAAAGTCATTAAATAATTTGGTGGCAACATTCATCCTGTAACAAGCCATTTGAGGATTAACACCAATACCTATAATGCTTGGTTATAGGTATTGGTCGGCGCCAATATTGGAGGCATTGATAAGTGTTACTGACTAGGCATATGCTCCACCAGCAAGTCGATAAAGCGGCGAACTTTTGGGGATAAATGCTTACGGCTTGGATAAACCGCATATATGTCGATTTGAGGTTGAATGTAATCTTCAAACAGTATGCTGAGCTGCTGTTTTTCAAGCGCTGCAGTTAAGTAAAATGAGGGTAAGCGGCAAATACCGTGATGATCGAGCACCATCGCCAGCTCCATATCTGCATTATTACAACCAATCACTTGCGCCACAGTTACCGTTTCTGAGCGACCATCAGCATGTTCAAACAGCCAGCGATCTGGCTGCTTTAAATTGCTATAGCAAATACATTGGTGCTCAGTTAACTCGCTGGGTACTTGCGGGGTTCCGTGTGTGGCAAGGTATTGCGGCGTTGCCACAACATGCGCATGAAATTGACCAATACGTTTACAGATTAAACTCGAATCAGTTAATTGTCCGGTGGCTCGAATCGCTAAATCATAGCCCTCTTGCACTAAGTCCACATGGCGATCGCTAAAATCAATGTCTAGCTTTACCTCGGGATACATGCGCATATACAAAGACAAAATGGGTTGTAAATATTGCAAGCCAAAGGTCACTGGGCAGCTAATCTTTAGAGTGCCGTTGGGGGTCATTAAGCTGCTATCGATCATATTGATTGCCGCTTGGGCATCGGCGACCATTTGCTGACATTGCTGATAAAACAGCTTGCCCTCTGCGGTTAAACTCAGCGAACGCGTGCTGCGATGCAATAATCGAGTATTAAGCCGCTGCTCTAATTTTGTGACAGTTTTACTGACATAAGAAGTGGAATGGCCGGTTTTTTCTGCCGCTAACGAAAAGCTCCCAAGCTCGATCACTTGGGTAAAAATCACCACACCATCAAATAGCTTTGTACCTTGATCCATCACGCTCGGCCATTGTTACTGCATTTGAGCCACTATAACGGCGTTATTCATTCCAATAAAGATTAAAATAGCTTAAAAAACCACTATTACGAGTCATTTGGAAACAATAAATATCCAACAACTAACTTAATCAATCCGCAAAAAAGCCGTACAGTAGCTGCATAAGTTAATAGCAAACACACTTTAGTCATCCACCGCTTTGGTTTTAGGTGTTTACAATATCAGCGATTTAAATAAGGCAATAACATGAAAATATTAGCATTTGCAGCAAGCAGCAGTCGTCATTCAATCAACAAAACCTTGGCACATTATGCCGCTCACTTGGCCGCTAATATAATAGATGGAGCAGAAGTAGAGTTGTTAGATATTAACGATTATGAAATAGCATTATTTAGCGAAGATAGAGAAAAAGAGTTAGGCAAGCCTGCATTGGCACAAGCCTTTTTTGATAAAATCACCCAGGCAGATGCTTTAGTCATTTCTTTTGCAGAGCATAATGGCTCTTACACTGCAGCCTACAAAAACCTGTTTGACTGGACATCACGTATTGATCAAAAACTGTTTCAAAATAAACCAACGCTATTATTAGCCACCTCACCAGGCCCTGGCGGTGCTAACACGGTATTAACCGCCGCAACCACATCAGCGCCCTACTTTGCCGCTGATGTAAAAGGCACTTTGTCGGTACCCAGCTTTTATCAAAATTTTGATGTAGAAACAGGTACATTAACGAACCCAGAACTTGCCGAAAAACTCACTCAAGCCGTCAGCCAGCTCGCGAGTTAACTCTAATTCAAGATACTCGATAGCGCTGTATTATTGCCGCAGCGTTATCTTGCTGATTTTTCTCATTGCTTTGAGTATCTAATTCAATTTCAGAATCAAGCACCCCACCATTGGCGATGATCATTTTTGCCGAGGCAAGATTGTGCTTATAACAATGAATATGCAGCTCATTGATGCCTTTACCCTTTGCCAATGCGATAGTTTGCGCCAGCAATTCAACCCCTAAGCCTTTACCTCGAAAACGCGGTCGAATACCGAGTCCAATATGGCCGCCACAATAACGAATATTATCATTGAGAGTTAAGCGTAAATTGGCGACACCTAAGAGCTCATCACCTTCCACTAACCAATAAGTTTCACTGGCCACATAACCTGCAGGTAAATTCTGCCCGCGGGCAAAGTCACTGATTTTTTCGAGCATTGCGCCAAAATCACTGTGGTCAAAATCAAGCGGAAACGGGTAGCGCTCTTCATCCCCTAGCTCGGTAATATAATCAATATAGCTTTGCTGGTAGTAGCCACTTGGTTTTACGAGTTGCAACAGGCTTCTCCTTGGATGATCTGACTGACACCAACAGCGCCTTATGGCTCTGTTGGTGTTGCCTTACTCGATTTTACTTACGACCCAGAATACGCAAAATTCTAAGGAACAAGTTAATGATATCCATATACAGGGCTGCAGCACTATCAATAGCATTATCTACTGTTTTCGGAATTTGATTGGCACGGCCCCAGTCATAGCCTATGTAGCCACAAAAAATCAGCACCACAATCCAATCTAATATGCCGTGATGAATACCAAACACGTATATTTCAATCAGCTCAACGACAATCACTAACAATAAAGCAATGGTTAGCGCACCAGCGATTTTGCTAAAAAACGCCGGAAATAACGTTCCTAGACACATCATGCCGATAGTCACTAGCCCTGTAATCCGAATGGCTTCTGATACTAATGCGGCATCATATTGGCTCACCACTAAATTAATAATGAAGCCAAATGGCACCACCACAAAGTTGTAGCCAGCAAAACTAACAATGGGTTTATCAGATGAGGAAAATAGATAAACACCCAAAAAGCATGACGCAAAATACCCGATAAAAAACACCCACGAATTAATATCTGCAATTGCTTGCGGTGAAATATTTGTCACCATCCACCAATTAACGCCAAAGCCCCAGCAGAGTGTTAAGCCAATAACAAGATTATAAAAAGTGGGACTGATCAGGGTGTCGTCTGTATTGCGACGGTCAAAAACATTACTTTCCACAACAATATCCTTTCGTTGTTAATAGACGTTATTGAGCCATTAATGGCTCAATAACTGACAGCAGATTTACTTAATTAATCGCAAAGTATATGGCACGCGAAAGTTATCACCTTTTGATGTGGCAATCGCGCCCATAATGCAAAAGACCAAATGACAAACGCCCAATACCAAGGTAAATAACACCCCAATTAAAATGAAAGTAAGAATGAACGAAATGAAATAACCAATGGTGGCAGTAATTGACCAGTTCAGCGCCTCTTTAGACTGCTCTCTAAGGTATGCATCATCTTCTTTGACTAGATACAACACCAACGAGGGGATAAACCCAAAAAAGATGGTACCAATCCAGCACAACAGCGCCATATTTTTACTATCTTTTGAAATTTCATTTATCACTACGTCGGTATTTTCGCTCATTATTCATTCCTTTATAGACACCCAATGAACCCACTAAAACTGGGTGCAAGACTTTAGCGGTATTTAATATTTAGTATTTAGTTCGTAGCAAATAGAAAAAGTAATAAACACTATCCAGCAGATCTGAAAGGATATGATTGATATCCATATCAGGGCTTAAAATAGTTGTCCTTTACTATCTATATTGATACTTAATGCCCAATAACAGCTTGATTAAAGCATCACAGTGGCACTCAAGGTTTAAAATATAACCACGATTGATATTAGCAAGTCAAATTAACCTTTTAAAACAGAACGATATAAACCATATTATCGCTTTATGAGTTAATAATTTCAGCCTAGGTCATCGATACTGGGTAATTGATACTGGGCATTTAATACTACTGGGCATTGGATAACAGCATCATAGTTTGGCTTTTTACTATAAAAAGCTGGCGAAAAAGATAAATATATTTCATTGATGCAAAAGGGAATACCGCCTAAAACGCTTGCTTTGCTCCTCCGCACAAAATAAACAAGATGTGATGTTAAAGTCTGCATAATTCAATTAATGTATCATCACTTATACCAAGTTATTTACCCCACTAAAAATAAAAAAGGTAAACAATAACAACGTGACCAATAATCAAATCAATAATAATAAAATCCACAATAATAACGTCGCAAAATCAGCGGCTTTAATGGGCACGCCAACAGCACAACTATCCGCATTACGGCTCATTTATTGGCTATTAAAAATAGGCTTGATCTTATTTGCGACTCAGTTATTTGGCTTAACCGCCCCACCAATGGAACTCAACTTTATTCTTGCTGTTGAAGCTGTCTATGTCGCTATTGGCTTTCGCGTTCGTTACGCCATTAACCAAAACCAATTATTGTTTGCCACCTTATTGCTAGATACCCTATTTTGGATTATATGGCTGTATTGTACTGGTGGCTCAGCTAATGCCTTTATTTCATTGCTTTTATTGCCTATCGCCATCGCTGCTGTCATGTTGCCACAATGGGCCCCTTGGTGTTTGGCGCTTATTTCTACCGCCGCCTACAGTGCGATGATTTTTACTCAACCCGATCACAGCATGCACCATGGTATGGACATGAGTTCCCACTACTTAGGCATGTGGTTTAACTTTGTTATTTCAGCATTAGTACTCACCACCACGGTGGCGTTTATTGCTAAAAAAATTCGCCAAAAAAACGCCCAATTACATTACTTGCGCGAAGCGCAAATGCGCCAAGAAAAGCTATTGGCGCTGGGCACAGTATCAGCACAAATGGCTCACCAATTGGCTACGCCACTGGCCACTTTAAGGCTATTATTTGAAGAGCTTGGCGAAGATAATCAAGCGGGTCACTTACAGCTTGAAATGAATAAGGCGCTGAATCGCTGCGAGAAAAGCCTAACAGATTTAAGGCAGGCCACCGAGTCTATTCGATCGGAAAAAATGCACTCGCAAACCGTGAATAATTTAACCAGTAGCCTGCAAGAGCAAGTTAATTTACTCATGCCTGAAATTCAGCTGTCTTTAACCCTGGCTGACAACGCTGACCGAGTAGAAATTCTCACCGATATGAGTCTATTACCGGCATTATTGGCATTAATTGAAAATGCCGCCAGAGCCAGTCAGGAAAATATTCAAACCCAAAAAGTAGCGATAAAAATCACCTTAGATAAACAAGTTGGGCTAAGCATTGGCATTTACGATTTTGGTGAAGGTATGTCTGAAAGTTTGCTGGAAAAACTTGGCCATAAAATGATTGAAAGCCCCAAAGGCTTAGGGATTGCAGTGTTATTAAGCCATGCCAGTTTTGAGCGCTTAGGCGGCAAACTAACCCTACAACCCAACCCAGAGCAAGGCATGATTGCCACTGTAACCTTACCCATAGAAAAATAGGCTTATTAGGTATGAATAACTTACTCATTATTGAAGATGATAGCGCCTTAGCCGCCGTGCTCGCCAGCCGCTTAAGCCGTCATGGGTTTAACTGCGTGCAATGTAACAGTGCGGAGCAAAGCTTATTAAAAGCCCGCCAGCATGCACCGAGTCATATTTTATTAGACATGAAATTGGCCGATAAGAATGGTTTAGCGTTAATCACCCCGCTGCGCCAATACCTGCCTAACGCATTAATCGTATTACTAACGGGCTACGCCAGTATTGCCACTGCAGTTGAAGCCATCAGATTAGGTGCCGACAATTACTTAGCCAAACCCGTTGATACCCAAACCTTATTAAACGCCCTCAATGTTAGCCCCAATGAGCAAAATGAGCCGTTATTGTCTGAGCAGCCGATTTCGCCCAAGCTACTAGAGTGGGAGCATATTCAACAGGTTCTGACCGCCAATAATGGCAACATTTCTGCCACGGCAAGGCTATTGGGGATGCACAGAAGAACGCTGCAACGTAAATTACTGAAAAAGCCCATTACTGACACGCGATAAAGGCCCTAGTGGCTGCTATATACATTTTTCAGCCCCTAAAACTGTCACCATGGGATTTGACTTCAGTTTACTTAATTAATCGCAGGCTAAGGGCACGCGGAAACTGTCGCCTTTGGAGGTGGCTAAAGCGCCTATGGTACAAAAGACCAAATGACTGATAGCCAATACTAAAGTAAGCATGACTCCCATTAAGCTAAAGAAAAGCATAAACCCAATGCTATAACCAACTACACCAGTGAGAAACCAATTCAACGCCTCTTTTGATTGTGCTTGGATATAGTCATCATCTTGTTTCACAAACAACAATACCAGCGTCGTAATGAAGCCGAAAAACAAGGTGCCAACCCAACATAGTCGCGCCATATTTTTCGCATCTTGGGTAATTTCATTGATGACTAATTCCGTGTCTTGGCTCATGGATAATTCCTTTATACACATTCAATGAGCACTGTGAAGCTGGCTACATGATTGGTGTATGAGTTTAATGGTATTTAAAAAATTAAAAAAAGTGCATGAAAACAGCAATGAAGGTCTGACAGGATGTCATCGATATCCATACCTGGCTTAGAATAGTTATCCTTCACTATTTGTACTTTCACCTGTACCTGTATTTATAATTATTTTTGCGGCCTAATGACAGCTTGCGACAAAGTAGCTAATAAACTCTGTTTAAAATATAAGCAGCGCCACTGACAATAAGTCAAACTAGCAAATTTAACCCAACATAATAAAATAAACGCCCTAAATATAAGCGCTTAATTTATCTTGAAAGCTAATTGTCTCGCCAATTTTGCCCTCTGTTTTGCCCTCTGTTTTGCCCTCTGTTTTGCCCTCTGTTTTGCCCTCTGTTTTGCCTCGGATATAAACAAGATTACCATTAAACTTTTACCGCCAATTGCCGATATGTTTGTATGCGGCGGTCTTTTAACAATAAGGCAAATAACGCCAATCATTTAACACTGGGATTAGCGTCAATTTATTTAAAAGCTATTCCTTTTATATCAGTTACATACCAAGACTAAGGCTTACGCCGAGGATTTCAAATGAAACAAATTAGTTTTCGCAAAGTCGATGCCGTACTAATTAAGCTGAGCCTAAATGGTAAATTTTGGGTTATTTGTACCCTAGTCACCTTTTTTACCGCAGCTATAGCACTGACAAATTACCTTAATAGCAATAGCCAAATAAGCCAGTCATCACAGCAATTTGCCCAAACAACCATTGATGCTTACGCGAACAGTGCCAAGGCTCAAAACTTATCAGACGATGCACTTGCTGACTTTGCCCGACAAATAAATGCGTCTGTGGGTTATATGAGCGCCGCCAAACGTAGCGGCGATAACATTACCGTCAGTGCTGCGGTTGGCAATCAAGCACTTGTAACCACTATTAATGTCACCCAAATTGAAATGGCAGCAAAATCAGCTACTAAAAACATAATGATGATAGCCTTATTGAGCTTATTGCCCTTATATCTGGTTTGCTATTGGATCTCGACCTCCCTTGGTGGCGGCCTGTGGGATATGTATATTGCCATTAAGCGCCTTGCAGACGGTGATTTAAGCCAGCGACTGAATTTTTTTGGTAGCGATGATTTCAGTGTTATTGCCCGTGAAATTGATCGCAGCGCCGATAATATGAGTGAAATGGTGTCAGCCATTGCAGTTAATGCTGAAACACTAGCTGGTGCTGCGGTTGAGTTTAATCAACAGGCGCAACAAAGTGAGCAGTTAACCCAGTACCAACATGATTTTTTAGATACGGTATCAGTTGCTATGGCGCAAATGACCGCAGCCATTGAGGAAGTATCCCACAATGCCTCGAATACCTCTGAGCAGACTCAGCTCAACTCAGCCCAAGCTAATAACAGCCAGGTGCAAATTACTGAAGCCGTTACCCGTATTAGCACCTTAACAGGCAGAATTTCAGAAGCCTCAAGCTCAGTGGCTGAGTTATCTACCGCCGCCGCTAATATCGGCGCTGTGGTCACCACCATTAACAGCATTTCAGAACAAACCAACCTGTTAGCCCTAAATGCTGCTATTGAAGCGGCTCGCGCCGGTGAGCAAGGTCGAGGCTTTGCCGTCGTTGCTGATGAAGTGCGCACCTTAGCCAGTCGCACCCAGCAAGCCACGGTTGAAATTCAAACCATGATTGAGGGACTACAGCAAGACACTAATACTCTTTCGCACATCACCACCGATATTGTGGCGCAGGCAGATAAAGGCCGTAATGCCATTGAGTCTGTCGGTAACGATGTGGATCAAATGGTTGGCTCTATTAGCCATGTGTTTGATATGAGTAGCCAAATAGCAACCTCATCAGAGGAGCAAAGTGCGGCAGCGCGAGATATTGCTGGCCAGCTAAGGGATATTCGAGGCCAAGCAGAAACCATCAAGGATAGTGCCCAGCGCTCGGTCAGTCTCGCCACCAATTTAAATGACTCTTCGAATAGCTTGGAAGGTATTTTAAAGCAGTATACTTTAGCGAAATAACAGCACTTGAGCGAAATAACAGCACTTTAGCTAAAAAATAACGATATAAAAAGTGACCCTAAAGCAAGGTTAGCCCTTTGCTTTAGGTTGCTGATTTTAAGCAATTTATCTTTTAAGCGGTTTTTACACTAAGCCACGTTACTGATCCACACCGTTTGATAGGGCTCAAGTAACATCACTGCATTAATATCTGCAATCACCTCACCATCAATGAGATCAAACCAGGTTTCAGTGCCAATTAAATTCAGTTCAGCCAACGGCAGCTCCATCACTTGATCGGTAATATTACTGATACAAAAAATACTTTGTCGTCTATCACGGCTTTGACGCCAGAAACCAAATAACTGTAAGCCTAAATGTAACGTAAACTGGGTCGCATTAGGGTTAAATGCTCGCTGCCGAGTACGAATACTAATTAGCTTAGTTAATGATGCCAGCACTTTACTGTGCTGATTATTATCATCGGCTAGTAATCGACTTAGCTCTTCATAGTCCCAGCGATGACGGTTAATAGCCCGGTTATGGGAGGTATTGGCTAGCTTTTCATAATCATTGCCAGTGCCTAACAAGCTATGAATATAAATACCTGGTATGCCCTCAAGCCCCAGCATAATCGCGTGGGCGCAGCTAAAGCGAGCTAAACCAAACTCATCTTTACCTTTCACTGTGCCTTGTAAGGCGTCAATTAAAGCAATGTTCATTTCATAGGGCTTTTGCTCCCCCTCTTCAGAGGTGCGGCTAGATATTTTGCCGCCAAATGACACCATGGTTTCCACTAGGGTGTTAATTTCATCCTCATCTAATAAGCCTTCAGCAGGTCTTAGCCCTACACCATCGTGGGAGGCTATAAAGTTAAAGTAAGTGGTGCCGTCCTGCGCGGGCGGCATACTCATCTGCCAACGTTTAAGGTATAAACAACTGCCAGTGATCAAGGTATTAATCAATAACGGCGGCAATGAAAAGTTATAAATACAATGGGCTTCGTTAGCATTACCAAAATAGGTTAGGTTTTGGGTATTGGGTATGTTGGTTTCGGTGATCACCACCGCATTATGTTGCGCATGCTCAATAAGGGTGCGTAGTAATCTAATCACTTCATGGGTTTGCACTAGATTAATCGATTTAGTGCCGACGATTTTCCATAAAAACGCCACTGCATCTAAACGGAAAATATTCACGCCTGCATCAAGGTATTGTCTGATGATCTTCACAAACTCCAGCAGCACTTGCGGGTTTCTAAAGTCAAAATCCACTTGGTCATGACTAAAGGTGCACCACACATGCTGCAGACCTTTAGCGGTATTTGTGGGCCTTAGTAAATCAGATGTCCGTGGCCGCACTACCGCAGATAAATCATCCTCAGGCTTAGCGGTAAAAAAGTAATCATGACCTAGGCCCTCACCTTTAATGAAGTTTTGAAACCACGCGCTACGGCTAGAGCAGTGATTAATCACTAAATCAGACATTAATCTGCGTTTGTTGGCAATTAACTCAATATCCGACCAATCACCTAAGGCATCATTGACACTTGAGTAATCAATTACAGCAAAGCCATCATCCGAACTATAAGGAAAGAATGGCAAGATATGCACCCCATTGATGCACTCAAGGTAGTTATCCATAAATTCTGCAAGAATGGATAACGGCTTTTGCCCCTCTTGAATAATGCTATCACCATAGGTGATCATGATGACATCGTGCTGCGACCAATGATTGGCATAGGGATGTGGCTCATCACAATCGACACTAATATTCATGGTGTTAATCAATTGCTCAGCAAGATCATCCACTGGCACATCTAGTGTGATATCTTGATAAATACAACCTAACTGCTGAATTAGCTTTTGCTTAAGTGCATTAATGTCTGCCATTTTGACCTCTTCAAACCTGCGAGCTTGCCCTGCTCGCGGGTATCCTAAAATCTCACTCATAATTACATAAACTCTGCATTATCAGCCTCTACCGCTTCTTTGAGCTGCTCAAGCACATCAGGCATAGCGCTGATCACCCGGCTCCATGTTGGCATAAAAGGGGTTTCCATTGGGTTATCAAGAAAACGCTGCCCAGCGGTCACAATATTTTGGGCAAACATTTCTACGGCTTTTTCTTCAGTATGGATATCGGTGGTGAGCCCATTCATAAGCGCATCATTATGGTAAGTTTCCACATAATCGAGGGCGATACGATAATAGGTCGCTTTTAGGGTTCTAAAGGCTTCGGTACTAAAGGTTTCCCCTTGGGTAGCCAATTTACGATAAAACGCCTTGGTGATATCAATCGACATTTTTGATAAGCCCGCTTCCGCATTATCTAGGGATAAATCCTGATGTTTGTGATCGTAATTATCCGCAATGTCCACCTGACAAATACGGTTATGAGCATAGTTACGATGCATCTCACTCAGCACCCCAATCTCTAAGCCCCAATCACTGGGAATACGTAAATCGTTTAACACATCACGTCTAAATGAAAACTCACCGGCTAATGGATAACGAAAGCTGTCCATATATTCTAAATAATCATTATGACCCACCACTCTTTGTAAGGCTTTAATCAATGGCGTGACCAATAGTCGAGACACGCGGCCATTAATTTTGCCGTTGGACATGCGGGCATAAAAACCTTTACTGAACTCGTAATTAAACTGTGGATTGGCCACCGGATATAACAATCTTGCCAGCAGGGATTTTTCATAGGTGACAATATCGCAATCATGCAGTGCCACTGATTCCGTTTTGCCGGACGCCAAAATATAACCCATGCAGTACCAAACGTTACGGCCTTTACCGAGCTCTTTCGGCGCAAGGCCCAACTCACTTAATTTAGCATCAAGGGCTTGCAGTCTGGGGCCGTCATTCCAAAGTACTCTATGGTGTTGTGGCAGCTGATTAAAAAAACCCAGCGCCTGTTTATATTGCTCTTTATCGGCCCTATCAAGCCCAATCACAATTTCATTTAAGTAAGGCACGTCTTTTAATTTACTAATAATTGCAGGTAAGGCTTCACCCTCTAGCTCTGAATACAGCGAAGGTAAAATCAGCCCTAACGGCCGCGTTTTAGCAAATTTAAGTAAGTCCTGCTCCATCTCTTCATGGGTACGCTGGGTCAGATTATGTAGGGTAGTCACTATGCCATTTTGGTAAAAATCAGCCATGTTATGCCTCCTCAAGCTTCAATGATGTTGAAGAATTTGGGTTTAAAAACAAAGCTTCTAGGCATTCTGCCCAGCCTTTAGGGCCGTATTGGCTACTTTGAATCGGTGTTGATGTGGTATCGATTTTTGGAAAAGTATGAGTGGGAGATTTAATTTGAATGGCAATATCAGCCGCCTCTAGCATGGCGCTGTCGTTACCACTGTCACCGAGGGCAATGGTTTGCACGCTGGTTTGATAAGCATTGGCATATTGCTGGGCTAACCAGTCCATCGCGCGGCCTTTATCTGTATGGCCGCCAACATGTAAGAAACGCCCGCCTTGGAGCATATTCGCGCCTAGGCTATTCATATGGGCCATAAAGGCTTGCTTTCGAGTGTCATCACCGGTCCACAATAACGGCTCAGAGTAATGCCTTACCAAGGCCAGAGTGGCTTTTTCTGGGGTTAAATCCGTTAGCTCACAAAGCTCTTCGGCTGTCAGAGATGAAAAACCAAGGTAATCTTCTGCAAATGCTTTGGCCTCGGTTTCCAGTAAGGTTAACCAATGGCTTCTTGGCTCACAAAATTCTTTTACCCAATAATACCCTTGGGTAAAGGTGTCTTGAGGCTGAGTGTCAAAGTAACCAATGGGAATGTAGATCACTGCGCCATTTTCTGAAATAAACGGTGAGTTAAAACCAATGGTTTGCTGAAACTTTTCCATTTCGGCAAACGTTTTACTGGTATTAGGGATAATAGGAATTTGCTTTTCATTTAATCCTTCAATTACCGCTATTGCGCTGGAGAAACTGTAATCAAAGTGATCAAGTAAAGTACCGTCCATGTCTGTAAATATTAGCGGTCTTGTGGTCATATTTATTCCCTTCCATTACCTAAACAATTATTCAACTGCCTAAAAATGTTTCAGGTTACATGCCAGCTTTTGGCGCTTTGCACTAAAATGGTTAGAAAATAAACATTAGACACTGAATTTATTGATTAAATAATTTATCCGAAGGGAAAGAACACATTAAAAAAAACACAGAAATGGATCATAAATGCAGGATTTTGAAACAACCTTTGCACCATTACGGTGCAAAGAGAGCGTTAAAGGTTAGCTAATTACACTTGCTAATAGGACTGCATTAGCCAAGCTGTTTTTGGTAAGGGTTATGCGCACTCAGCAGCAAGGTGCACTTTATTTTTACCTGCATATTTAGCGCGATATAGTGCTTCATCTGCTATTTTTGCTAAATCAAATAATGACTTAGTGTTATCAACGTTATTTACCACCCCCATGCTCACCGTTAAATTAATCGTAATATCGTCAAAGTGGAACGCTTGAGATGCTATGCCATGGCGCAAACGTTCAGAGATAGTAAAAGCTTGATCCATATTAGTATTGGGTAACACTATCAAAAACTCTTCACCGCCGATCCTACCTATCAAGTCACTGTTTTTTAATAAGGCTTTTACTCTTTTTGACAGCGATTTTAGCGCAAGATCGCCCACATGATGCCCATAAGTGTCATTAATGGTTTTGAAGTTATCAATATCAAACAGGATCACTGCCAAAGGTTGCTGTTTTTTTGCCGCTTTTTCAACGAGGCTCTGACCTTGGGTAAAGGTTTGGCCACGATTATAAAGCCCGGTCAGAAAGTCAATTTCTGCACGAAATTTTAACGATCGCCGCGAGAGCAATAGGAAAATAATCAAGGTTAATAACACCACAGCAGAAACAAAAAGTAGCATCAGATTAAGCTGATAAATACGCTCTTTATCTTCAACTGCTACCAAGTTTAATTCATTAATAGCAAGCCTATTCGCCAGTAATTGATTTTCAAAATTGACCAATTGGTCATTATGGCCAAGCGCAGAAATGATAACTTGGTTGCTAATGACGCTTTGGTGCGCCTCCCTTTCTAAATCAATGACATCAAGCAGCGTATTAACGGCCTCAATGGGCTTAGCCTCATCCATCGCAATTATGGCATCGGCCTGTAAAATCATGCTTTGCTGGTTTTGACTAAAGTGTTTATCTTGTTTGAATGCGCGCGCCATTTCAGCCGCTTTTACTGCATCACCAATTCTTAAATAAGCTAACGCCAGATATAAGTAATTGCTGGTTTTAAAATAACTTTCTTTGGAAGTGTGGTGTAATGCAACCGCTTTTTCTAAATGCTCAATAGCAAGGGGGAAATCATTCATTCTTAGCGCCACGCGGCCGCTATTTAGATGCGCGAAAAATAATAAATCTTTGTAATCTTTAGCTTCATTGGCCAAAGTGAACTGCACCGTCAGGCTTTTCTGAGCTTTATCCCAATCCCCTAGCTTTAATGCCTCGCTAAGCATATTGTGTTGCATATTGAACATGTCTTCTTTGTCATTAATACGCTGCCAAGTCAGGTAGGCTTTTTCAAAGTTTTCATACCCTTGTTGATGTAATCCCACACGCCGATAAAGATTACCTGTCGCATTATAAATCAAAGCTTTACGGTTTAAGTTTAGCGCACTACTTTTATCAACGACTGTCAGCGCTTCGCTTAATAAATCAATGCCCTGTTGAACCGTAGTAGGCTCTGTATAACAAAAAGCATTTTGAGTTAATGTCTTAGCGAGTAATTCTGAGTTGTTATGCTGACGAGCATAATGGAGCGCGAGTGTTCTATCTTCACAGTAAACCGCAGGATCGTTAGTTTGGAGATATTTAGCAAAGGAGCGCTCTAAGTAGCTATCAATTAAGATATCAGTCACCGCCAAAGAGCTAACCAGCGCGATACCTTTATCATAACTGGCTATAGCTAATTCCAACTGGCGAGTTTTTTCGTACTGCTGGCCATAAACAAAATAATACTTTGCTTGAGATTCAGCATCAAAGTTGCTGCCTGTAAGATCAAATTGGTCTAATAACGCAATCGATTCTGCAGCAGAAAGCCCTTTAATTGATTGTTCTAATTTGAGGAAAGCATCATTGGCAACAGCACTCAAGCTTGCTAAAAAAAGCATACTGCACAGCCATGGGATAAATCTTCTCATCTACAAACAATCCATTTTTCGTTAGCTAAATAGCACTTTTGTAGTATATCGACTTAGGCGTAATATGGAATGGCTTCGCAACAAAACTCACAACCACCTACAAATTGATACAAATAGACTGACAGAACTGATACACAAGTAACTTAAACCCGATAAGCCCTTAAAAAATGCACTAGGCATAACAGCAAGAGTTAACGATGAATAGAGTCTGGGTTTACTTAGCATTGGCTAATGCTTGAGATGAATTATCTGAGTTTGCGAGAATCGTTTTGTGAGGCCGATAACAGCCATCACAAATTATTTTTTGCCATAAAAATAGTCAAAAATAACGATTTTAATGCTGTAAATTGGCGTTATTTAACAGAGCTTGGTTCGCACGATGAAGAGTAGCTGTCGAGTTCAATTAACCCTTTGAGGATAATGCCGTGATAGCGCGCTTTAATCAGTTGATAATCCATATCTGCAGCAAAATAGTAGGTGACATCTTCATCGCCAGTTTGCTCCACGGGGATCAAGGTTAACTCCCCCCAAGGTGCAAGTGTAACCGTTTGCTTTTGCTGCACATAAAACTGGTAGGGCTCGATGCCATCAGAGGCTTGCCTTACTAAGGCGAATTGCTGCCGACCTTGTAATAAATGCTCCCGAATTTGAATCGCCAAGGTATCCACATCACGCAAAGGGAGTTCTTTTGACACATAGGTATCCACATCGCCATCAATATCGACCCGCGACTGTCGCCCTGCGTCATCAAAAGTGACTTGCATATCCCGTGAGCGAAATCCTGACACTTGTTGATGAAACTCATCCGTTAACCATTCATTAGTTGCATCAGACCAAGACAGTTCTGCCCGCTGCTGATATTGGGTGCCAATGCCTAAAATACTGGCTTCACTGTTTGACGTTACTACCGCTGATTTGCCTTGCCAATGCTCAGTTCTGGTCATTTCGCCAGTGTGTATCCCATTAAGATAAATGCTGTAATGAGCATTACGGCTGCATTGCTGGTCTGTTTCATTAGCAAGAGATTCACTAGCAAGGGCATCTTTGACGATGGCTTCATTGGCCAATGCATCACTAGCAGCTGCCGCATACAGTATGGCGAGCATCACCAATGACATAGCCACTGACTTAGATGACAGCGCCAATGACATGGCCAATGAGTTAGCCAAAGTTCGCCATCTTGTGGTGCTTATATGCAATTCAGAAATTGTGTTATTCATGCTCGCCTGTTATTGATACGTCAAACAGTAAATTAAAAAACTTCATTCACATTAAGATAGAAGTTAGTTTCATTTTCACCCACACCGACATCAAAACGCAGATTAATATTGTCTTTTATATTGAAGCGAAAACCGGTGCCATAGGATGTCATTAACTCATCAGATAATTGGCTCACTTTAGGCGCAACGCTGCCCACCGCGCCCCAAAAAACCATGCCATAACGCTGAAAAATCGGTAATCGATACTCAACTTGGCCCATCATCATTTGCTCGTCACGGTAACGCCCTTTGATATAACCGCGCATGGCGTTAGAGCCACCTAGATCTGGCAGTAAATTCCAAGGTACATCGCCATCAGTAAAGTGCCCTTGCAGTTGCCAAGCGATTAATCCTGGCGCAGACATAGAGCTTAAATCAATGTAATTGGCTAACTCGACATTGTAAGTTGAAAATGACGATGATTGATCGTTTTGATACAGGCCGGCATCCACTTGAAACAACCAACCTTTAGTGGCATTTAAACGGTAATCCCGCGAGTCGTAAATACTGGTGACGACCACGCCTGAACTAAAATTATTCGGCAATGTTTCAGTCGCATCTACGGCCATTTCAGGCTCAACTAAGGCTAAGTTTTCAGCACTGGCATAAATAAAATCTGCGCCAACACCAATAAAATAGTTGCTGGCAACTTCGGTCATCCACCGTGGCTTAAAACTATAAAGCTGCTCTTCAAACTCATGGTGATTTGCATCGATATTACCTTGCTCGATACCTTGGCCATAATAAACCGCCGCTTCGTTATGCAATTCTAATTGCAGCAATAAGCGCTGCTTTCCTTGATTGAAAAACGTCATGTTTTCCACTTCAACGCCGTAAGAATTATTCATCGATACAAATGAGTTCAGTACTAACGATGACGGCTGCTCCTCTGCCGCTGCGCCATCAGTTTTATATAACCCCACCATTAACAAACCTAAGCCAAACTTTTTCTCGGGGGTGTAATAAGCGGTGGGTAAATAGCTCATATCGATGGCTTTAGTGTCATCAAACTCACCATCGGCGCCAAAGACTGACAAAATATCATCAACCCATGTCGGCTGCATATCTTCTGGCGTTTCAAATAAAGGTTCTACTGCGACGCTTGCGTTAGAAAACGCCATAAATACTAGGAATAAAATCCGTTTCATAACAACTCTAATTAATGATGGGAATGGGGAGTTAATAAACACCTTGTATGCAGCCAATTGACTTGCCGAGTGCATTTTAACAGAGTTTGAGCAATAAAAAATGCCGCTATCGTTGCAATAATAGCGGCATTTATTATCAATGATGGGTTTTATCTCAAACCCATTAACTCAGAGAGTTACTTACCCCAAGGGTTAGTTGGGTCTTGTGATGGCGCAGGTCTTTTGGCGCCCGACTTATCTGAGCTACGATTTTGCGCATAAGCATCTTGTTGTCTTGGCTTATCGCTACCATAACGAGGACGCTGATTTTTAGCCTTCATCGCTTCGTAATTCTCAGTCGCTTTAGCGCGCTGTTCATCTAACAACTCAACCGTTAACTCTTGTGGCTTACGTGGCACGATACCATCAGCAAACCCGCGAGCTCTTGGCTTTAGTTCAAACTGTTCAGCAGTACCTTTTGGCATTTGCTTAAAACGATAAAGATAGAAAGACTCAACTCGCTCTCTAGCCCATTCGGTTTTTTTAAGAAACTTGATACTCGCTTCCATACTTGGATTAAGGTTAAAGCACTCCAACCTCAGTGCCGCATAAAGTACTTTCCAATCATAAAAATCAACCAGCTCAGTCATCATGATGTCTAAACTCAGGCCGTGAAGTGGGTTATTCTGTTGCTTTTCAATCATGTGAGACTCTAATAAAGGATAGTATTTAAAGGGAATGAAGCGGGTTTTGAACTGCTGTGCACATTATAGCGTTTTTAACTGCCTATATTGAGATATTTTTAATATTCAAGTGCGACAAAACCCCGCGTACAGCAAAAGCATGCCATATATCATCTATTCAGTTAATGAGTAACACACTGTATAAAAGCAAATTTTAAAGTCTGTAAAATTAATGCTAATATCCTCAGCTTATTTTTTAACCTCTATTTTAAATATTACTCTCGAAGAGTTATCGGCTTTTACAACTTAAAATCGATGACCATGCTATGTAAAGTATGAGAGTGAGATGCATTTTTAGTTATCAAGGAAGATAATGTGAAGAAAATTTTTATTTTATGCGTTCTATTCGCCATCTATCAAAATTGGCCATTATTTCCTAAGAAGTACGACCAAACTAACGAGGTGGTGTTATATGCCACTGACTGGTGTGGATATTGTGAAAAAGCGCGAGTATTCTTTGATAAAAATAATATTGCCTATACTGAATTTGATATTGAAAAGTCAGCTGAAGGTCGGCGTCGTTATGAAAATCTAGGTGGGGATAGCATTCCATTACTGGATATTAATGGCACCATTATCAGAGGTTATAATGAAAGAAAAATGGCTCAGCAACTATATGAGAAGCGATAATTTCAATCGTAAACCCCATACTTAATCTAAGTATGGGATTTGATAAAATAGCTGTGTTGGTATCGACTACTAACTAAAAAATCAAACTATAGCTAAAAAATGTGAAGCCCTACTTCATTGCCGCTTTCACATACACATCAAAGCGGTTTTTCTTAGTCGCAATAACCATACTCGGTTTTACTCCATCAAGATCTTCAGCGTAATCAGGGCGTTTTACTGCCACTCGCTTAGTGGCTAATGCCATTGCTGGCGCCAATAGGCCATCGGCATCAAGGTCTGCGCCCACTAATGTTTGGAATACGCGCATTTCTTTTTTAACCAAGGCTGACTTTTCGCGGTGAGGATACATGGGGTCTAAATACACCACATCAATTTCTGTCGCGGTCGTTTTAGCTGCATCAGCTAAGGCACTAAGGCTCGAGCCATGAAATAAACTCATGCGCTCACGCATCCATTCACCAATTTCAGCGTCTTCGTAAGCGCGGCGCAGTCCATCTTCAAGTAACGCTGCTACTACAGGATGGCGCTCAACCATAATCACTTTGCAACCTAGGCTAGCCAACACAAAAGCATCGCGGCCTAAACCTGCGGTGCCATCAACCACGGTTGGGGTTACCCCTTGTTTAAGGCCTACCGCTTTGGCGATTGATTGGCCGCGGCCGCCACCAAATTTACGACGGTGAGCAACAGCACCTGAAACAAAATCGACACTTATACCATCTAATTTAGGTTCATCACGTTTGTGCAGGCTTAAGGTGTTGTGCTCAAAGCGCAATTCAAACTGCGCCTCTTTGCTCCACTCAAAACCCCAACGCTCACTGATATCAACCAGTGACGGATATTGCTGATTAAAAAAAATCGGTATTTGCAAAAGTATTTCCAGATATTTAGTAGACTCAAGGCTATTATGCCAAAAGCCTGCAACAGTGAATACCTATACCTGCTTAGACTTAGCCCCTATAATGTAGCTATCTTGCAGCTTAGACTGCTTATTAATTTTCGGACACTCTCATGTTAAGTTACCGCCACGGTTTTCATGCTGGCAATTATGCCGATGTACTTAAGCACACTATGTTGCTGCAAGTACTTAAATTGATGCACAAAAAAGATAAGCCTATGGCCTATATCGATAGCCATGCGGGTGCAGGCGGTTACTCACTAACAGATGAGTTTTCAAAGAAAACTGGCGAATATTTAGATGGCGTAGCTAAGCTTTGGGGTAAAGATGATTTACCAGAATCATTGCAGCTGTATATTGACGATGTAAAACACTTCAACCAAGGTGAGGAAGAACTGTCTTTTTACCCGGGTTCACCTGCTTTTGTTGATATGAACATGCGTGAAAAAGATCGCATGGTTTTACATGAGTTACACGGTACTGATTTTGCTTCACTTGATGAACAGTTTGCTGATGACAGACATGTTCGTGTCGTTAAAGGTGACGGCTTAAAAGGTTTGATAGCTGCAGTGCCACCACTTGAGCGCCGCGGCGTTGCTTTAATTGATCCTAGTTACGAAATGAAAACCGATTACCAAGATGTTGCCCACGCCATTATTAAAGCGCACAAACGCTTTGCTACTGGTGTTTATATGCTGTGGTATCCGGTGGTTGATAGAGCTCAAACTGAGTCAATGTTAAAAATACTGGCTGATAGTGGCATTAAAAATCAGCTGCGTATTGAGCAATCAATTACCCCTGACAACAATGTATTTGGTATGACGGCTGCTGGCTTATGGGTGATTAACCCGCCGTGGCAGCTCGATACCCGCGCCAAAGAAACCTTAAACTACCTAGAGCGCTGTCTTGGTCAAAGCGGTGGTAAAACCGTGGTTAAGTTAGAAGTGGCTGAATAATTTATTTCTCGCGGTACTTTTAGCAGGTATCTTTAGCGATAATTTTAGTAAAGAAATTCCACAAAAAAGCCCATGTAATGCAGATTACATGGGCCTTTTATCATACGAGTTTTTATATTAGCTAGACTATATGCACTCATCGCCATCGTCAGTAAAAGGTCGTACAACCAGTCCAATTAGCGCGGTAAAAATACCAACGAAAATATCACCATCATGTGAATCACTGGTAGTTGCTCCCGGGCTAGAGTCACGTTCACGTCTATCTGAATTACTTTCTGCCGTGCCGCGAACAAAATCACAGCCTGCATTGGTGGCGCTTGATGATGAGCAAGCCGTGTTCAACATCATTGGCAGCAATAGACTTGCCAGTAAAATCCTTTTCTTCATCCTAATCCTTTTTTTTACATCATATTAATCTATTAAAAAAACGCCCCTGCCGCGCCCGGAAATACCACCGGACTCGCATTACCATTATCACCAACACTGGCAACGCCGAAGACATAATTATCTATGACCATGTTTTTTAATATAAATTCATTCACGTTACCAACATAACGACTATGACTCCATTCAGATTCAGTCGTTGAGCGCCAATAGACCCGATAACCTGATATATTCTTATTCGGTTGAGGCTGCCATTGCAGTTTAGTATCGGGCTGCATAATGCCTTCGATTTTCAACCCTTTTGGCGGTTCTGGTGCCCACGCCATCGAGGCTAAACTAATGGCATTAAGTGCGGTTAATTTAGCATTAAAATCAAAATCCACACCCTCAATCACATCGCCATAATCGATGCCATTTTCAGTGCGAATATTTTGATGCTGGCGATCATAATGCTCGTTCGTTTCCATCACCCTTACTGCTGGGTAACCTGCTTTATTAAAAGGTAAATGATGGCCGCCACGGCCAAAACGATCGAGACGATATACCAACATCACATCAAGGTTAGTCATGTATTGATCAACTAAGGATTTAATTTTTCGCGCCAGATTACGTGAAGCGGAATCATTTTCGCCGCCGCTGAAATAACGCTGCTTGGCTTCTTCTGTGGTTTCTGCAATTCTGACCCCTTCAGAAAATACCCTTACAGTAGAATTGTTAATAACCCCGTTAATGCCAGCAATATTGCCAATCATGTCGTTGTTCAATACCGCTTGGATTTGCCAGTCATGCTTTTTAGCATAATTGATCAGCACATCACCGCCATATAGCCCTTGTTCTTCACCTGATAGCGCGGCATAAACAATGGTGCCGTTGAACTGATATTTCGACAGCACTCGCGCGGCCTCTAAAGCGCCAGCAACCCCAGAGGCATTATCATTGGCCCCCGGAGATACCGAGGTAAAATCCATCGGGTCGGTTACCCGAGAGTCAATATCACCACTCATCATTACCACGCGGTTAGGATCTGTTGTGCCTCGCTGAATCGCAAATACATTTACCACTTCAGTGGGTTCAGGAATGCGTTTACCACTGACTGTCTCGCCTACCATGACAACTTCTAAACAGCCACCACAATCAGCAGATATCCGTTCAAATTCAGCTTTAATCCAGCGCCTTGCTGCGCCAATGCCTTGGGTATCAGATTGGGTTTCAGATAAGGTATGACGAGTGCCAAAGCTCACTAATTTCTCCACATCGCTACGCAATCGATTAGCCTCTGGGGCTGTGGCAATATCATATAGACGCATATCTTCTTCTGACGGTGCCATATGATTTTTCTGCGCTGCAATCGCATTGAAACCAATTAAGTTAACGCTTAATAGCGATAGTACGCCAATAACTTGATAGCACTTTTTTATGGTTATTGTGTGTGTATCCCTGTTCATATCATCCTCTTAAATCTTTAGATTATTAGCTCGCTAATGCTGCTTGATAGCGTTTTAGCAAGATTTTTACCCGCTCAACATAGGCTTGAGTCTCTGGGTATGGCGGGATTCCTTGGTACTTAGTCACGGTTGTTGGGCCAGCATTATAGGCGGCGCAGGCAAGCTCAATATCATTATCAAATCGTTCAAGTAAGTACGCTAAATATTGGCTACCACCCAGAATATTCTGCCGCACGTTATAAGCATCGGTCACGCCCAACTCTTTGGCTGTGGCAGGCATTAATTGCATTAATCCAATTGCCCCCACCTTTGAGTGCGCTTTGGCATTAAATGCTGATTCCGCATGGATCACCGCCCGAATTAACGCAGGATCTAACTGAAATTGTTTGGCAGCATCCTCGACTAACTGTTTATGCTTAGAGACAAATATGGGAATACGCTGCCAATCAAGCTGCGAGTCTACTTGGCAGGCAAAGCAGTCATACAATAAAACGTCAAAGTCCTCAGTGGTGGGCACGACATTTGAAAAAGTGGTCACGCCATTTTGTTGATACTGATAGATTTTACGTTTTGGTTTTTTAGTCTGACTACCTGCGGTCAAGGTACTTTTTGCGGTTAATGCGCTTGAAACCATTGTTGGTGCTGCATTATCCGCTGACGGCTGGCGCGAAAAATACTTCTTCTTTGCAGGAGGCTGATAACGCTCTACAACAGCCGCTGATTTTATCGCAGTTTGTTCAACAATCACTTTGGGCTTTAACACCATAGCAGGTTTTGCTGGCTGCTTAAGCGCCACGACCGGAGGGTGTAATACCTGTTGTTTCTTTGGTTTAACTTGAGAGCGGGGTTTAACTTGAGAGCCAGACTCAGCATCACCCGTGTCACTTGCTAAAGGTAATACCACAATAGGCGCATGCAAGACTTGTTGACGCTTAGGCGCTTGAGCCACGGGTGCTGGCATTGCGGCTACTTTCATGGGCTTAGATGGCATGCTAGCTTCATTTGAAAACTGCTTTTTCGGTTTAATGATAGTGGCTTGCTGCGTTGCCACTTTATCTAATTTTTGAGATACCTCAGGCAACCTTAATGCCTCTGCTACTGGGGTAAGCTTTTGATTCGGCTTACTTAGCTCAACCTGTGTTTGTGCTGTCGCAATAATTTGCGGTTTAACTGGCGCTGTCATGGTTAGTTTAGTTTTAGCTTGAGAGAGCAGCTGTTCTTGATTCACTTCAAGGGCCTGAACCCTATCTTGTGCATGCGCCACCGTACCAGAGGCAATTAGCCACATGAGTAAACTCATCCAACAACGGATTGTAAAGCTGAAGCGGCTGAAATGTAGACTATCGCGGTATAAAGGTTTTTTTATCATTATTATCACGTTTATATTAAGCATTAACGAGCTTGCCTCATCATAGCGAAGAATCAACATCATGGTTACTAAATAAACACCTTGGAGTGGTGTTGTTTTTTGCACGATTTTTTACAACTCACGCTAAAAGCAGATTAAAAACCCAGTTCAAACTATCAAAAATAGTAACTTAAGTATCGGCTTTGCCACTAGAGCTCAAAATAGTGAAATTAATAGAACAATATGATGAAAACTATTTTTTTATAAAAATAAAACAGCAACTTAAACAAAAATAAAACTGGGTGTTTTTTATACCCACTTACAACAAAGATCGGTTTTATTAGACTTTTTTTACGATAATGAGTTGTTATTGAGTTAGACTCAATGAATATTTGATGTTAACTGATATTTATCAGTTTTTTCAGCCTAAATTTAAGCTTATTTTAAAATAGGTAATATAGTCTGTAGATTGGCAAAATCTCAAATTCTAATAATTAAGCCTATTTAAGGGATATTCATGAACCTTGATCCATCTAAAGCTGTGCCCAATAAGGGCTCACCTCAGGACCTCGCCTCCAGTGGCGCCTTTGTCCGATTTCTTAATATTGTCGAGCGGTTAGGTAACTTACTACCTCACCCAATCACACTGTTTGCCATGTTCTGTCTTGCTGTCATTGCCATAAGTGGCATTGCTGGTTATTTCGAAATGACAGTCGCAGATCCTCGCCCTTTAGGCAGTTCAGGTCGCAGTGAAGATGGCTTAATCCATGTGGTCAGCTTGATGAATGCTGAAGGGTTAAGGATGATCGTCTCTAACCTAGTGACTAACTTTACCGGCTTCACCCCTTTAGGTACGGTATTAGTGGCCTTACTGGGTGTCGGTATTGCTGAGCGCTCAGGGCTATTATCTGCCGCTATGCGCTTATTGGTCATGGGCACTTCAAAGCGCCTTGTTACCTTAACTATCGTTTTTGCAGGCATTATCTCCAACACCGCCTCTGAACTAGGTTACGTCGTTCTTATCCCTATGGCTGCAATGATATTCCACTCCCTTGGACGCCATCCTTTAGCCGGATTAGCAGCGGCTTTTGCGGGTGTATCTGGTGGCTACAGCGCTAACTTATTATTAGGAACGGTTGACCCCTTACTGTCAGGTATCACCGAAGCTGCGGCGCAAATGATTGATCCTGATTATATTGTTGGCCCAGAAGTGAACTGGTACTTCATGTTTGTGTCGACCTTTTTAATCACCATATTAGGCGCACTGGTCACCGAAAAAATCGTTGAACCCAAACTAGGAAAATACGATGCATCAGAAGCGGCTGATGACCTATCTGAACAGAAAATGGATATTGTCACCCCTGAAGAAAAACACGCCTTAAAGGTCGCGGGTTTCTCTGTATTGGTGCTATCAAGCTTATTGGCATTGACCATTATTCCTGAAGGCGCCCCACTACGAAATCCTGAAACCGGTTTAGTATCTGGCTCACCATTCCTAAAAGGCATAGTGGCGTTCATCTTTATCGGTTTTGCGATTCCAGGTTTGGTGTACGGTAAAGTGGTCGGCAGCATGAAAAAAGACACCGACATCATTAATGCCATGTCTCACAGTATGAGTACCATGGGTATGTATATTGTGTTGGTATTTTTTGCCTCGCAGTTTGTGGCTTTCTTTAAATGGACCAATTTAGGTGCGGTATTAGCTGTAACTGGCGCGGATGCCTTGAGCAGTATTGGTTTGACAGGGCCATTAGTCTTTGTACTATTTATTATGTTGTGTGGTTTTATCAACTTAATGCTCGGCAGCGCTTCGGCGCAATGGGCAGTCACAGCGCCAATATTTGTACCTATGTTAATGCTGGTCGGTTATGCCCCTGAAACCATTCAGGCAGCGTATCGAATAGGTGATTCGGTCACTAACTTGATAACACCAATGATGAGCTATTTCGGTCTAATTCTGGCGGTTGCCAGCCGCTATAAGAAGAACTTAGGTATCGGTACCTTAATTGCGACCATGCTACCTTATTCAATCGTATTCTTTATCGGTTGGACGCTGTTCTTCTTCCTATGGGTATTTGTTTTAGGCTTCCCAGTAGGTCCTGGCGCTGCAACTTATTACACGCCATAACTAATGCCGTTGTCATACCATAATGACTTAAACTAATTAGCTTATTAGCCCTGCATTTGCAGGGCTTTTTATTGCGTTTTTGACAGTGACTCTTTCATGGAGGGGTATTCATTGATAGAAGTATTTTATTGATGGCACTATTTCATTAATAAGAGCATTTGGAATCGCTGCGTTTACTCGCCATTACTGTGGTTCTGCTACTAAAGCATCTAACTCAACTTAACTGACTCGAGTTATTGCAATACAACCTGCTCCCACTGTCATAGCAGCAAAATATACGCCCATGCCATTAAGCATATCTCACTATGTTAGGTCGCAGTAACGGCGCTCTTCTCCCTGAGTCAGCTCATCAACTTAAGCGATAGCATGGCTGATTAAAGGCAATAAGCCCTAAATAACGAGTAACAAAAAGCCCAGCATCTGCTGGGCTTTTTAAGATTAACTACAGTGATTAGCGCTTATTCAGCTGAATCACTTTTCGTTTCAGGTGGTACATAACCTTTACGCTCTTTCTTATTGAAGATTTTCTCAACCACCACGAAGAACAGTGGGATTAAGAAGATACCAATAAAGGTAGAACTCATCATGCCACCAAGTACGCCTGTACCTAGTGCATTCTTACTACCAGAACCAACACCGGTACTAATTGCTAGCGGTACAACACCTAAACCAAAGGCTAGAGATGTCATCAAGATTGGACGTAAACGTACTCGCACTGCGTGCAAAGTCGCTTCAACCAGTCCTGCACCCTTGTCATAGAAGTCTTTGGCGAATTCTACAATCAAGATGGCATTCTTGGTTGCCAGCCCTACCGTCGTCAGTAGACCTACTTGGAAAAATACATCGTTAGGTAAACCACGACCATTCATCGCCAGCAGTGCCCCGATAACCCCTAATGGCACAACTAGGATTACCGCAAATGGTACCGTCCAACTTTCATAAAGTGCCGCTAATACAAGGAATACCACTAGAATAGACAGTGCGTATAACGCTGGAGCCTGGTTACCTGATAGTCTCTCTTCATAAGATAAGCCATTCCACTCGATACCAAACCCTGGTGGTAAATCTTGCACCATTCTCTCGAAATCAAGCATTGCATCACCAGAGCTATATCCGGGCATAGTTGCACCTTGAATATTGACCGCTGGTAAACCGTTAAAGCGTTGTAATTGTGGCGAACCAAATTCCCATGAACCAGTAGTAAAGGCCGAGAAAGGTACCATTTCACCTTTTGAGTTACGCACAAACCAGGTTTCTAAATCACTTGGTTGCATACGGTATTCAGCATCACCTTGTACGTATACTTTCTTAACGCGACCACGGTCGATAAAGTCATTCACATACGAACCACCATAAGCGGTTGCTAGTACACTGTTTACATCATCGATATCCACACCTAAGGCGCGAATTTTAGCTTGATCAACATGGATTTGGTACATAGGTGCATCTTCTTGCCCATTAGGACGTACGCCCACAAGGTTCGGATTCTGCGCTGCCATACCTAATAACTGATTACGGGCTGCAATTAACGCCTCATGACCTTGACCACTACGATCTTGCAGGTACATATCAAAACCATTGGCCGTGCCTAATTCAATTACCGCTGGCGGTACAAAGGCAAACACTAAGGCGTCTTTCATCTGCATGAAACGACCCATTGCACGGTTAGACAAGGATTGAACATCTTGCCCTTCACCACCACGTTCAGCCCAGTCTTCAAGACCGACGAAAGCAATACCCATGTTTTGACCAGAGCCAGCGAAACTGAAACCTGCAACACTAAATACAGATTTAACGATATCGCCTTCTTCTTCCAAGTAATAGTCACTCACATCCTCAAGCACTTTCATGGTGCTTTCTTGAGTCGAGTTAGTTGGCAAAATTGCTTGGGTAAACAAGATGCCTTGGTCTTCATCTGGCAAGAATGCTGTTGGCATGCGCATGAAAATCCAACCAGTCGCGATAACCAGTACAAGATAGACACCCATCATGCGCACAGTACGCTTAAGGATTTTTGCTACACCCGCTTCATAGCGCGAGGTTAACTTATCAAAGTTACGGTTAAACCAGCCAAAGAACCCAGTATTAATATGGGTATGGCCTTTTGGAATTGGTTTAAGCATGGTGGCACATAATGCCGGGGTTAAAATCATCGCGATTAAAACAGACAGCGCCATTGCAGACACAATCGTAATCGAGAACTGACGATAAATAACACCAGTTGAACCTGACATAAATGCCATAGGTACGAATACTGCTGACAGGGTTAAACCAATACCCACAAGTGCGCCAGTAATTTGATCCATCGATTTGCGGGTGGCTTCAAGTGGGCTTAAGCCCTCTTCAGACATAACACGCTCGACGTTTTCCACCACAACAATCGCATCATCTACTAACAGACCAATAGCCAGTACCATAGCGAACATGGTTAAGGTGTTAATAGAGAAACCAGTCGCTGATAAAATGGCGAATGTACCAAGTAATACCACGGGTACCGCAATCGTTGGAATTAGTGTTGCTCTGAAGTTCTGCAGGAACAGATACATGATCAGGAACACTAAAATCACTGCTTCGATAAGGGTATGCACAACACCTTCAATTGATTTCTCAACAAATGGCGTAGTGTCATATGGGTAATAAATCTCTAAGCTGTCAGGGAAATAAGTTTGCAAGTCAGCAAGCATTTCACGAACATTTTTTGCGGTATCAAGCGCGTTAGCACCTGTGGCTAACTGCACACCAATACCAGCAGCGGGTTTACCGTTAAAGAATGATTCCACTGAGTAGCTTTCAGAACCCAGTGCAACGCGAGCTACGTCGCTCAGGTAAACGTTAGCACCAGAGGTGTCAGATTTGAGAATAATCCCTTTAAATTGCTCAGGAGTTTGCAAACGGCTTTGGGCAGTAATGGTCGCATTTAATTCTTGGCCAGCAATTGATGGCGCACCACCTAATTGACCCGCTGAAATCTGCGCATTTTGCTCACGAATCGCGGCCATAACATCAATACTAGTTAAGTTGTATTGCGTCAGCTTTAACGGATCAAGCCAAATACGCATTGCATATTGGGCTCCGAATAATTGCAATTCACCTACACCAGCAACACGGCTTAACGGATCTTGAATATTGGCAGCAACATAATCGGCAATATCGGTTTTATCCAGCGAACCATCTTCAGATACAAACGCTGCAACCATCAAGAAACCAGCACTTGATTTAACCACGTTAACACCCTGAGATTGCACCTCTTGCGGTAACAAGGTCATCGCAGCTTGCAGCTTATTTTGCACTTGTACTTGAGCAATATCCGGATCGGCTTCAGCATTAAAGGTTAAGGTGATTTTTGCATTACCAAAACTATCACTGCTTGAGGCAATATAACGCAGATGGTCAATACCCGTCATACGTTGTTCAATAACCTGAGTTACTGTATCTTCCATGGTCTTTGCAGACGCGCCAGGATAAAACGCGGTTATTTCAACTGTTGGCGGTGCAATACTCGGGTACTGCGCCACAGGAAGATCTTTAATTGCTAAGACCCCTGCCAACATGATTAGAATTGAGATCACCCATGCAAAAATAGGGCGATCGATAAAGAAACGAGCCATAACGTTACCCTATTTAGTTGGAGTGTTTTCGGTTAAAACTTGTGGAGCAACTTCAGCGCCAGGACGAACTTTTTGCAGACCTTCGACAATCAATTTGTCGCCAGCCTTTAAGCCTTCAGTAATACGCCATTGGTGATTAATCACCTCTGCTGTTTTCACCACGCGCGCTTCAGCTTGATTATCAGCATTAACAATCATAGCTACCGCTTCACCTTTTGTGTTACGGGTAATGGCTTTTTGCGGCACTAAAATGGCTGATGGATCTTGTCCGGCATTTAAAATCGCGCGCACATACATACCAGGCAACAACACCCCATCAGGGTTAGGGAATTCAGCACGGATAATCACCGAACCTGTTGCTTCATTGACGCTCACTTCAGAGAACTGCAATGTACCTACGTTCTCGTAAGTGCTACCGTCTTCAAGAATAAGGGTCACTTCAGCATTTTCGCTTTGCTGTAACTTGCCTTGTCTAAGTTTTGACTTAAGACGTAATAGTTGTGCACTTGATTGAGCAATATCGATATTGATTGGATCAAGTTGCTGAATTTTCGCCAGTGTATTTGATTGATTAGCAGTAACTAGTGCACCAGGAGTGACACTTGATGTGCCAATACGACCAGAGATTGGTGCACGTACTTCTGTGTATTCAAGGTTGATTTTAGCAGTATTAATTGCTGCCTCAGCAACAGTCACCTTAGCGATTGCTTCTTTGTAGGCTGCATCAGCTTCATCAAAGTCTTGGGCACTAATAGCATTAGTTTTAACCAAGGCTGCATAACGGTCTGCTGTAGCTTTCGCAGAAGCCAAGGCTGCATTCGCGCTGGCTAAATCTGCTTCTGCGCTAACTAAAGCAGCTTTGTAAGTTGCAGAGTCAATTTGATACAGTGACTGACCCGCTTCGACATCTTTACCTTCAACAAAACCACGGTTGGTGATGATGCCTGATACCTGTGGGCGTACTTCCGCTTCTAAAAAAGCACGACTACGACCTGGTAATTCAACATAAATGGCTTGAGATTGCTCAGTCACACTCATCACCCCTACTGGTGCGGGTGGTGCTTTTTGTTGGCCTTGGCCTTGTTCGGCTTGACCACAAGCGGTAATCCATAAAGCCGCAGTGATAACTGAGGCTATTTTCAGTGCTTTGCGCATGACTGCTCCTACTCCTAATGACATCATCAGTAAATTTCACCTTGTTTGAAGGGTAAATATTTGCTGGATATATATTTCAACGTTTTTCAACGTTTTAAGCTTGAAATTTTAATGGACGTTGTTATCCCATACACTTGCGAGCTCAACAACCATTACAACCAATTAAAAAATTATAAATTGTAAACAAATAATAAACTTAGATACTTTGTATACGCTTTGTTGACTTAGCTGTAGCAACAACAAAAAATACACACGAAAGTGTTACAAAAAGGTTAACTAGCTCACTTTTAAAAGTGCGTAAATATACAACATTCTAATCAAAAAAGGTGTGCGCCTAGTATTAAATCCTGAAAAAATACCTACCTACAATATTAATTGTGGCACTTGTAGCACGAATACAGAGTTAATCAGCATATCCCGCCACCATCATGAGCCTTGTCAGGATGCTTTATACTGCTTAACCACAGCAGCGTAAGTTGTCATACGCTGACTAGACCACGATCACTAGCCTTCTGATAAAATAAACATATCCCGTCAAAGCTAACAAATATCTTAAGCGCAGATTGGTAAGCACCATCGCCATTAAAGAATAGTTTATTTTTTAGCCTTAGCTATCCCAACTTGCCTATAAATTGATATAGCGCTCAAATATACCAAGGTGAGGTAATGCACTCAGCTGAGGTTACGACGAACCTGAGCTCACCTGCTTTTTACCACCTTGTTGCGACACTAAAACGGTCAGGAATGCTTCAATCAATAAAAAGATAGTCTACTTATTGATTGAGGCATTAAAATATTTTGCCAATCTTTGAAACCAATACGACGGCTTTATTAAAATGATCATAATGCTCATTGCCATAAATGGCTGAACTAATAGCATGTAGCAGTTCAACATTCATACAGCAAATGTAAACTACACGGTGCAGTTTATTGATTTAATGTTGAAAAGTAAACTACTCAGTGTAATATACTTGCACGACTCCCAGCGAAGATTTGTAAACAGATATGACAATAACCAAGAAAACCCTCAGCCAGCAAAAGCATGAGGCCATCGTTGACGCAGCCAAGCGGATGTTCAAAAAACTGGGGGTTGCGGCGACCAGCATGGATAAACTGGCAGAAGAGGCGCAAGTGTCTAAGCGCACTGTTTACAACCACTTCGCCACTAAAGAAGCCTTAGTCATGCACCTAGTTAGTGAGTTATGGTTTGAAGCCATGGCCAGCAATCAAGAGCAATATCAACCTCAACAGGCACTGCTTTCGCAATTGTCAGCCATCATTTTGACCGAAATTCAATTCATCAACTCTCAAGAGCATATTGATATGGCCCGAGTCGCTATTGGGCATTTGTTTTACAATAGTGAAGAGATGTGCCGTGAAATAGAAAAAATGAAACTGCATGAAACGGCATTATTACGCTGGATAAAAGCCGCTGCAATTGATGGAAGGATTGAGGTTGAAGATGCTACTTTTGCCAATGAGCAACTATTGCATTTGATCAAAGGCCAGTGTTTTTGGCCGCACATTTTAACCTGTTGCGCACTGTTAAATGATCAACAACGGCAGCATTTAGCCGATGAAACGGCAACAATGTTTTTAGCCCGTTATGAGGTTTAAAGCCTATTTTCACCCACACTAAGTGAAATAATGCGGCTTATTTCAGCCAAGGTGAGTCCTGACTCTTGCTGCCAGTGGTTAAAAGCCGCTTGGGATTGGCGCAATGCCGTTTGCGAGGTAAATCCGGCATCAACCACCTTAGTGGCTTTGAGATATGACTGCACATCAGTGGTTAATAAAAACGTATCCTTACCCACATTACGTAAAAAATACGGCCCAGTATTGCCACCTAAACGACTGCCTTTCTTTTTTAATACTTGCCAAAGTCCTGTGATATCTTCCGATGGCCAATTAGCAATAAACTCAGCAAAGCTGCCATGCTCAGCCGCAATTTGCTGCACCATATAGGCATTATCAACAATAGATTGGGTTTTCTTTTGATGGCGAATAAGCGTTGCGTCAGTGGCGCGCTGCTGAATTTGATCCGGTGACAGCATTAATACTTTAAACGGTTCAAAATCAAAGAAGGCTTTTTCATACGCAGGCCATTTATTCTCAACCACCCGCCACACAAAGCCACTTTGAAACACTTGCTTGCTCATGGCAGACAAAAGTTGTGCATCAGAAAATTGACCAATCTCATCCGCTTCAAGGGTCAGAGGCAATAAATGAGCTAACGCCTTACTGCCACCTTTTCGCTCACTGGCGCGGTCAAAAATATCGCTGAATTTTTCTAATTTGGCCACAAGCTAACCCCGTTAAATAAATGACTAGCGCTTATTATGCTACCTGACTCAGCTTAGGGGCAATATTCTGATCTTTTTTTACTTGCAGAAATTGTTTCCACTTAACCACTTCAGCAGTCATTACTGGCATAGCGCCGTCGTAGCCCGCTTCGGCAATTAACTTACTGATAGGCACTTGCTTACCTTTGCAAACAAACACACCACGCACATGGGCAATACAATGAACCCCACGATTAGATACAAAGCGCTGCTCAATATAGAAATATTTCTCATCCCAACCAACTATCTTGGTTTCAATGTCAAATTTCTCCAGCGGCTTAATATCTTTAATAAAGGTAAACTCAGATGCGTTTACAATGGGCAGCCATTTAAGTTTTAAAAATCGCTTCATTAAACCCATTTCAGCAATCATATAAGTACGAGCTAAATCTAAAAAGGCAGGATAGCGAGAATTAGTAAGATGCATATTGATATCGCAATCGAGCGGTAATGCGCGATATGAAATACGACTGGTACCTAAAAAATCGATGTGATTACAGTGACGAATACGCCAGACAAACAACCAAAACAGACGAAAATATAAATTCATGGGGCTACAACTCCTTTGTCAGCGGCAAAGGCTATCAGAGGTCATACCAGCGAGCAAGTTTGTTCACAAAATTATCCAGTCACCCCCTAAAACGCCCCACTCTTGATGACATTTTATATCTAAGACTGTGAGCATAAGCCCTTTTTTTATAGTCATTTTTGCCATAAAATGGCCGCGCTTAACTTTATTAAGCATCACAATTTAAATTCTCAGGGCGGGGCGCAATTCCCCACCGGCGGTAAATCGAGGCGACTAAATGCGCCAAGATGAGCCCGCGAGCGCTCGATATTTTTCGAGGTCAGCAGATCTGGTGACTTAGGCCATGTTTTCACATGAAGTACGCCTAACAGTCCAGAGCCGACGGTTATAGTCCGGATGAAAGAGAATAGAAAACACCACTACTTAGGTATGCTGGTGCATTTCGTTTGGCGTAAAGCCACTCTTCAAAGCCCTGATTCTGGTATTTTTTTAGGAGTAAACCATGAATCAGCTAACACTACTTTCGCCATTTGGTGATCCAATCGAACGTGTTGAAAAAGCCTTAGCCGCCTTACGATTAGGTAACGGTGTGTTATTACTCGATGATGAAGATCGTGAAAACGAAGGTGACATCATTTATTCAGCCGAGCACTTAACCGCAAAACAAATGGCATTAATGATCCGCGAATGCAGCGGCATTGTGTGTTTATGTTTAACGGACGAGCAAGCCAACAAACTTGAACTGCCGCCAATGGTGCAAGACAATAACAGTGCTAACCAAACTGCTTTTACGGTTTCAATTGAAGCTAAAGAAGGAGTGACTACAGGCGTTTCAGCTCAAGATCGAGTAACGACAGTAAAAACGGCTACAGCAGTAAATGCGAAAGCCAGCGACCTCGCTCGTCCGGGACATGTATTTCCACTGCGCGCGCGTGCAGGTGGCGTTATGGCTCGCCGTGGTCACACTGAAGGCACGGTTGATTTAATGCAAATGGCCGGTTTATCTCCTGCAGGTGTTTTGTGTGAAGTAACGAACGAAGACGGCACTATGGCCAAAGCGCCTGAAATTGTCGCCTTTGGTTTAAAGCACAATATGCCAGTATTGACCATTGAAGATATGGTGATGTATCGCTTGCAATATGATTTGAAGTTAGCCTAAGGCTTGTTTATAAAGAGCATCTATTTCAAAGCTCTGTTATAAATAAAATGGTAAAAAGAGACGAATATACGTCTCTTTTTAATTTTCAGCTTTATAAGTTATTCACAAACGCTTGATAGCGGCTCATCGCGTGAGCGTTATCTAGCATTCCTTGGTGACCAGTATTTGGCACCATAATTAACGCTTTAACCTCTGACTGACTCGCATCAAATAATTTTTCAGACAACTCTGCTGGTACTTGATCATCATTCTCTGCACCAATGACCAGTAATGGGCCTTGGTAGTATTGCGCGACCACTTGCTCATTATCTGCTTTACGGAAATCTTCAGGCATTTCGATACGGGTAAATAATAGATACCAAGGTGTTTTCTCATCAATCCAATCATCAACATTGGTGGCAGAGCCTTGTAATACTAATGCGTCGACACTATTGGTTTTTACTAATTGCGCAGCAATGAAACTGCCTAGAGAATAGCCATGCACAATGACTTTATTTGTTGGGTAATGCTGGTGTAAATAGTCAAGTTGCAACTGTGCATCGGCGATTAAATTTTCAATTCGAGGCTGACCTTCACTGGCCCCTAATCCACGACGATCAACAATGAAAATATCGGTGTTGAGTTCTGATAGTCTGGTTAATATTGATAAGCTGTCAGGCTCAATTTTCATGCCGTTACCTTGAAAAAACATCAAGGTCGTATCACTTGTAGGGTTATCGATGTAAAAGCCTTTCAACCTGACTTGTTCGCTGGCATCAATACTCACTGGCGTAATGGTATTATTAGGCATGACTTGCTGTAATTGATCAACAAAATCAGTTTGATAGGCGGCTGGTTGCTCATCACTAACAATAAACGTATCTTCACTGATCCTTATGGTACAAGCGGTTGTCATCAATATCATGCAGCCAACTACGGCCCCAGAGAATATATTTTTAATCAAACTTTTCATCTCATCTTCCTTTATAAAAAACGGTCTAGGTTTCATCCTGATACAGTAAAATATCACCCGGTGAACACGCTAAATGCTGGCAAATCGCATCTAACGTCGAAAACCGGATAGCTTTAGCGCGGCCACTTCTCAGCACCGATAGATTTTGTGGCGTAATCCCAACGAGTTCAGCCAGTTCAGTTGACTTCATTTTCCGTTTTGCCAACATCACATCGAGTTCAATAATTATGGCCATTAAATTGTCAGATCTGCCTCTTGTTGTAATTCAGTCGCATGCTTCATCACCCATGCGATGCAATAAAAAACTAGCCCGAACAAGGCAAACTTAAGTTCATAACTACCAAGGCTAAAGTAAATCGGCACTGCACTACTGAGACCGCTAAAGTGCAGTACAGAAGCCACAATCATCGGGTAAAACAGGCTCAATACAATCCACCAAACAAATACCAGCGCGATATGACGTAAGCAACGGAAGTTGTTTTTTGTGAACACTAAGCCTTGCTGATAAAGGTCAAATAACTGATATAAAAAAGTATAAATAAGTAAGTAGGGTAAAATTTCGACGCTACCTAATATCACTCCAGCATGAAAACCTTCAGCATAAAGTGTCTCGGCTAGGATTTTCCACGGCGCACCAAAGTCGACAGCCAGGTAACTGTTAAACCAGCCCCACCAGTCGATCGTCATTACGTATTCGCCTTCTCGAAACTCACCAAATACCATAGTGGCGCCATAACTACTGATTTGTAGCAAGGCTAAAAATATAATAAGTAATTTAATCCATTTACTAAGTAAAACTATTCTATCCATGATTAATTTAGGGTCGGCTAAAGTTAATTAAACGTTAACAGAATTAATAATTAACAGCAACTAATTACCGTTAAACGATAATTGCCTCTGTTGATTAGATAATGATAAAAATTGATTTATAAGCTGCAGTCATAAAAAAACCGACAGTAATATGTCGGCCAATTAGATGAACTCTAAATCATGCTTACAAGTCGATAAATAACTGGTTTAAAAGCTGTTTAATTTTCGGATCATTATCTTCAAACTTAATACCTACATTGACTTTGCCATTTTCAAAACGGCTATTACATACTTTGGCTGGTATGGTGATATTCGTGTCATTGGCGTTGCGAATATTGACGAAGATCTCCTTCTCATTCACTTTTAGGTTTTCATTGTCGGTCTTAAACAGAAAGCCACAACCTTTCGCAGAGATATCAGCAATGATCCCTTTGAGTTCAGAGCCGAGCTTACCTTCACTGTCTTCTCTTGCCTGTATTGAAGACGGTAAATGGGTCACAAAGCGTTGATGGGTGCGTAATTGACGATTCTCAATTTCTTTGGGATAGGTGAGAAATATGAATTTTTCAGGAAATTTAGTGATGTTTCTAATGGTGGTTTTAAATGCAAAACACTCACCTTGCTGGCCTTCCAACAAATAACGCACGACCACACCATTACCATGAGCAAAAACATCTTGATGATTATTCATCTGAAGCGGAGCTGGATGTTTGAGAATAATATACTTACCAATCTCGTAGCCCACTAACGTGGCTTTAGTTCTAAATTTAACCGGGGAGTTTATTTGTAGATCAACCAAATTACCTGGCATTAAACTAAAAAATATTTGTTCAACTTGTGCGGTCAAAATACGATTCCATTCTAATTTTTATCAGCAACATTCTAGTGCATTCACAACAATAAATTAAGCATATTTAGTGACTTAAAATGAAACTGTGTGATCTTTAAATAATAAAAAGGTGCCCTAAGGCACCCTTGAAATAGTCATAACTCTCGAAAGCTTAACTCACTAGGCGTTAATACCTGAGTGACGCAATAGTGCATCGGTATTAGGTTCACGACCCATAAAGCGTACAAATAAGGTCATTGGCTCTTCACTGCCACCCATTTCTAAGATGTTATTTAAGAAGCTTTTACCGGTTTCAGGGTTAAAAATACCTTCGTCTTCAAAACGAGAAAACGCATCTGCCGATAATACTTCAGCCCATTTATAGCTGTAGTAACCCGCAGCATAGCCACCAGCAAAAATGTGCGCAAAACCATGTTGAAAACGATTAAATGCCGGTGGCACATTCACCGCTACTTGGCTACGAACTTCATCTAAAATGCCTTGAATATCTGCGCCTTTAGCTACATCAAACTCATGGTGCATTCTAAAATCAAACAATGAGAACTCAAGTTGGCGTAACATCATCATCCCAGATTGAAAGTTCTTTGCCGCCAGCATTTTATCCAATAAAGCTTTTGGTAATGGCTCGCCGGTTTCAAAATGACCTGAAATTTTCGCTAATGCCTCTTCTTGCCAGCACCAGTTTTCCATAAACTGACTTGGCAGCTCTACCGCATCCCAAGGCACACCATCGATACCCGATACGCCGCCCACTTCAATTTGAGTCAGCATATGGTGAATACCATGACCAAATTCATGGAATAAGGTGGTCACTTCATCATGGGTGAATAAAGCAGGTTTACCGTCCACTGGGCCATTAAAGTTACAGGTTAAATAGGCCACAGGCTTTTGCAAACCTGTGGATGTAACGCGGCGACCACGACAGTCATCCATCCAAGCGCCGCCGCGTTTGCCGCTGCGAGCGTATAAATCTAGGTAGAAACTGCCACGATGGACTTTATCAGCATCATAAATGTGGAAGAAACGCACATCATCATGCCACTTATCAAACTCATGTTGCTCTTCAATGGTTAAGCCAAACAGGCGTGACACTGTGTAGAACAAGCCTGATAGCACTGTGTTTTCAGGAAAATATGGACGTAGTAGTTCTTGAGAAACTTCGTACTTGTGGTGCTGTAATTTTTCTGCGTAGAAACTTAAGTCCCACGATGCCATTTCAGTCACATCATAATGCTCTTTAGCGAAAGCTTTTAACTCAGCAAGTTCAGCTTTGGCTTGATCTTTTGAGCGTAGGGCTAATTCATTTAAAAATGACAATACTTGACTAGGATCATTGGCCATTTTAGTTGCTAAAGATTTATCAGCATAGCTGTCAAAACCCAATAGCTGGGCTAACTCATGACGCAACGCCAAGATTTCGTCCATATTGGCACTGTTATCAAATTCGCCTGCATTGGGGCCTTGATCCGATGCGCGGGTGACAAATGCGCGATAGCATTCTTCACGTAATTGACGATTTTCGCTGTAGGTCATTACCGGTAAATATGAAGGGAAGTCTAGCGTAAATAACCAGCCTTGTAGCTCTTTGGCCTCTGCCATTGCTTTAGCTGCCGCAATAGCTGAATCAGGTAAACCCGCTAATTCAGTGTCATCGGTAATCAGCTTAGTCCATGCTTGGGTTGCATCAAGCAGTTGATTTGAAAAATTACTGGTAAGCTCTGATAGGCGTTTTACTATTTCGCCATAGCGCAGTTTTTGCTCATCATTTAAGCCAATACCCGATAACTCAAAGTCACGTAAACTATGGGTCAATAAGGTTTGCTGCGGGGTAGTAAGCTTTGCAAAACCGTCAGATTGTTGCAATGATTTATAAGCTTGGTATAACCCTTGGTGCTGACCCACAAAAGTGCCATATTCAGATAATAACGGTAAGCATGCATCGTGCGCTTCGCGCCATTCATCAGTGCTAACCACTGAGTTCATGTGTGATACTGGCGACCAAATTTTGCTTAATTGATCGTCCACTTCTTCAAGGGGGGCAATTAAGTTTTCCCAAGTGTAAACAGAGTTATTGCTTAGCACTTGTTCAATTTTACTTCGACAAGTTGCAATAGCCTGCTCAACTGCTGGCTGGATATGCTCCGCTTTGATTTTCGAAAACTGCGGCAGTTCAGTGTCACTTAGCAATGGGTTGCTCATCTTTGATTCCTCGGGAAGTCGATTCAATATCACCTTCATTGTTAATAGGGGTTAAAGTGGCGAATTTCAAGGGTAAGCAATCATCATAAGCAGGATAAAAGCATCATAGTGACCAACCATTGTTAACCCCTAAGTGCATTAACTAAATGCCAGCAGCGCAATTATCACTCACTAACTGAAAGCCAACACAATAACTGTGAATAAGATCTCAACCTCAGTCAGCCACTTTTTATAAACAAATATTCGACAAGTTGATCACAAATCGTACTCGTTATCATTTTTATTTGAGAAAGTTAATGTATTCTCATTAAAAATTAATTCCTTTTGAGTCTGATACTAAATATGAAACCAACATTGTCATTGTTAGCTGTATCCCTATTGAGTATTTCTCCTTTCATGTCAGCCGCTAATGCCAATGATATCGCTGTTGCAGTTGATTTAGGTTGGGACTCAAAATACATCTCTGAAGGACGTGACAACCTTGAAGATGGCGGCATCTATTGGGCTGGCGCAGCCATAGAAACGGGTAACCTAACCACTTATGCAGTTGTCGGGCGTGGAGACAGCACCCATTACACTGAATGGAATTTTGGTGTTGAATATAGTTTGCAGCTCCATGACGATTTAGAAACCTTAATCGGCTACCAACGACTTGAATTTTATGGTGATGAGCGCGCTAACGATAATGAATTATTTGCTGAAATTGCCTACGTCGGTGTGCCTTGGTTAATTCCTTCGCTGGCTTATACCTTTGCCACCGAGGCCAGTGGTTATTTTGTTGAACTGAGTTTACATAGCCCATGGCAAATAGGTGAACGTTTCTCGGTTACGCCCTATGTGACTCAAGGGTTTGATTTTCGCTATGCCAGCCAAGACTACGATGGTGCCAATCATTTTCAGTTCGGAGTTGAAGCGGGTTATGAAATCAGCTCAGAAATTGCTATTAGCGCCCATGTTAGTCACTCGATTGCAATGGAAGATATTAAGCAGCAAGCCCGCAATGAAGGCGTCACGGGCAGTTTAGATCAAACTTATGCAGGGGTTAATTTAAGCTTTAGTTTCTAAACCTTTAGTTTCTAAAGCTTTATAAAAATAGCGTAAAAAACGCCCATAGATTTATGGCGAAAGTCTACCGCATATTCTAAGCTAAGCGGGTGAACCATGACTCACTTGAAGCAAAGGAATGCTTATGACCATATTGAAAGGGATTTTCCCGCTTATTTTTGTGTTTATAATTAGCCAAATAGCGCCATTATTTATGACCATTGACTCACCTCAGGCCAACGAATTTGAGCAATTAATCAGTAAACCGGCCAGCGAGAACAAGCAACCCAACCAAGCATCACTATCAATGAAGTCATTGCCGATGAATGTGGTACTTGATCATCAAGGTCAAGCAATCGAGCTACCCGCCACACAATCAGCGCTGGACTATTCTGCTGATGAGATGCTGCTAGAACCGTCGTCTACTCAGCAAGCAGTAAAGCGTGATACAAGCACCGCAAACAATAAAAAAGCCACCAGCAAAAATAAACCGCTCAGACTAGCAAAAAAGACCGCTAACGACCCCAGTTGTCGCTGGCTAGGTAATCGGATTAAACAACTGAGGGTGCAATTAAAAAGGCACTACTCAGAACATGTTGAAACTGAGCTATCTCATCGACAAACTGAGTGGGATTGCTTGCAATGCTCAACCTCAGGCCCAAGCCAAGAGCAATACTCCCAATGTCAGTATCGGCGCTAAACAAACCATAAAAACTTTTTAGCCACCGTAAAACCAATTCCCGACTTAAGCGGCCTAGGAGACTAGCTTGTGGCTGAATTCCGCCCTACAATGGCTGCAAATGAAATATTCTTATCCTAAGAAACCACTTGTTCGAGGTAAAAACCTCCAAATAACAAGCTGTAAAAATACAATTAGAGAGGGTTAACATGGCTCAACATTTTGACTATATCTGCCTAGGCGCAGGTAGTGGCGGTATCGCTTCAGCAAACCGTGCCGCACAGCGCGGCGCCAAGGTATTAGTAATTGAAGCCAAGCATGTTGGCGGTACCTGTGTAAATGTGGGTTGTGTACCTAAAAAAGTCATGTGGTATGGCGCACATGTCGCCGAAGCAATGAACCTATATGCAAAAGATTATGGCTTTGATGTCACGGTAAATAAGTTTGACTGGAATACCTTAGTTGATAATCGCGAAGCCTATATTAGCCGTATTCACGATGCCTATGGGCGCGGCTTTGCTAACAATAAAGTCACCTTAGTAAATGGTTACGGTCGCTTCATTAACAGTAACACTATTGAAGTGAACGGCGAGCAATACACCGCTGACCATATTACTATTGCCACTGGCGGCGCGCCGACTATTCCTAACATTCCTGGTGCTGAATACGGTATTGACTCTGACGGTTTCTTTGCTTTACGTGAACAACCTAAACGCGTTGCTGTTGTTGGTGCTGGTTACATTGCGGTAGAAGTTGCCGGTGTATTACACGCCCTTGGCAGCGAAACCCATTTATTAGTGCGCAAACACGCCCCGCTACGTAATTTCGACCCTATTTTAATTGAAACCTTAGTTGAAGCAATGGCAACTGATGGCCCTAAACTTCACACTCATAGTATTCCAAAATCAGTGACTAAAAATACTGATGGCAGCTTAACGTTAGAGCTTGAAAACGGTGAGTCACTCACGATTGATTGCTTAATTTGGGCCATTGGTCGCAGCCCATCAACTGGCAACATTGGTCTAGAAAATACTGATGTCACCCTAAATCCTAAAGGTTACGTGGTTACCGATGCACAGCAGAATACCACCGCAAAAGGTATTTATTGTGTTGGTGACATCATGGAAGGCGGTGTTGAACTGACGCCAGTTGCAGTTAAAGCTGGGCGCTTATTATCAGAGCGTCTATTTAACGGCATGACAGATGCCAAAATGGATTACTCGGTTATTCCTACCGTGGTATTCAGCCACCCGCCAATTGGCACTATGGGCTTAACTGAACCAGAAGCTATTGAGCAATATGGTGAAGCCAACGTTAAGGTATACAGCTCAGGCTTTACCTCTATGTACACAGCGGTTACCGCCCATCGTCAAGCTTGTAAAATGAAGCTGATTTGCGCTGGCGACACGGAAGTGGTTGTGGGGATTCACGGTATCGGTTTTGGTATGGATGAAATCTTACAAGGTTTCGGCGTAGCCATGAAAATGGGCGCAACTAAAGCTGACTTTGACGCCGTGGTAGCGATTCATCCAACTGGTGCTGAAGAGTTTGTTACCATGAGATAAGTCATCGTTAAATAATGATTTAAAGCAAAGCGAGAAGTCATTTCTCGCTTTTTTATCGCTTTTTTTAACTACAAAATCAAAATCGCTTATTTTTGACAGCTTAATGTGCAGTATGCACTTTGGTTTTCAGCCAGCTTTTAAAATCTTTTTCTGTGGGGATACGTTTTGCTGAGTGACCTAGCAATTGCGTTAACGCATAACTAAATTGATGATACAGCTTAGGGTCATCATGCTGCTTATGGCCATCATCGATATTAATTACTGCGCCGCGTAAGTAATTCATCACCAACTCAACCCGGTCAAAGCCTGCCACTTCACCTATTTCACGTATGGTATTTTCATTCCAGCGATAAGACTCAGCGGTCAATTTCTCATAACGTTGACGATAATAATCGCTGCAATTATTCAGTAGAGTTTCATTGGGCAGAACCCGCTCAATGACAAAATGTTGCTCAGATAAAATACTAAACAAACGCTGGCAGTGATGGAAAATAAAACGTTGATAGGGATCGGGGTACATTGCTGTATCTGACTCAATTTGCGCTAACCACTGCTCGAACTGGGCACAGCCAACTGCCACTATCAAATCAGCCTCAGTGGTGAAGTGATTGTAGATTGTCCCTTTGGATATTTGACTTGCTTTCACCAAGTGAGAACGGCATAAATCAAAGATTTTATGTCCTTTTAAGCACCTTTGAGAAACCTCAACTAAATAGTCTCCCCGCTGATCCCAACTGCTCATCCTGACCTCGGTATACTTTATGTAAATTTATTGTTTCAACTTCACATTCAAACAATAACAAGCTTTAAGGAAACCCTATACTGAGTAATACTAATACCACTATGAACAATTGTAATAGCCAATGTTAAAAGTTGAATTGTTAGAAAGTTTTATTGCGGTTGCCGAGTGTGGCAATTTATCTAAAGCTGCAGAAAAAATTTGCCGCACCCAATCAGCTTTAAGCCTACAAATCAAAAAGCTTGAAGAAAGTGTCGGTCAAACTTTGCTACTTAGAGATAACAAAGGGGTGTCACTGACTGAATCCGGTGAAACCCTACTTAATTACGCCTATAAGATGATCCAACTCAATTCACAAATATTGGATGAACTTAAAGATAATTCCAACAAACAAACTATTCGCTTTGGCGTCCCAACTGATTACATTAAACGTTATTTAAATAGTTGTTTATTAGAATTTATTCGTGAATTTACCCGCATTGAATTAGTGATCGATACCGATGTTAGCGGCAACTTATATAAGCGGCTGCAACAGGGTGAATTTGATGTGATTGTGGCCACCCACTGGCAGGCTCCCGTTAATGGTGAGTTGTTATTTGAACGCCAATTTCATTGGGTCGCAGCTAAAAATGGCAATGCCCATTTGCACAGTACCATTCCAATGGCGCTGTATCCTGAAAACTGCCCAATTCGAGCGCAAGTTTTTGCTAATCATCAATTATCGATGCGACCAATCAATGTATTGCTGTCTTCACCCTCACCTAATGCGCTGTGCATGGCGGTGGAAAATGACTTAGCCATTGCCCCTATTGCTGAATTTCGCATTAACGATAAGATGCAAATATTGGATCCTATTGAGCATGGTTTGCCGCCATTGCCGGTATTTAATGAGTCGGTGTACGTTAATCCAGAAACTCAAAGCCCTGTCACGGAGCAATTAGTCAACTTGATCAAAGCCAATGTGGTATCACTGGCATCTGCAAAGGTTTAACCCTCTCTTAAAACGTCTTTTTAAACACCTGCTACCGAAATAAAAACATAAAAAAGGAGCGATAAACGCTCCTTTTGTTTGGGGATAACACTAAGCTGTAAGCTTATTCTTTATGCTTGCCGTACTCAAAGGTGTGACAATTACTGCACAGTGGCTTTTTCGCTTTATGCTCGCTGTGACACTCTTGGCAAGGTAGCTCTTTACCATAGTGCAGATTGTTATGCGGGTTTTGCCACTTATCTTCTTCACTGCGAGCAGTTTGTTCAGCTAAATCATCTACATTGTGGCACGCTAAACACGATTCATCAGATGGATATTGCTTCATGCCTTGGTCATGGCACGCTTTACAATCTTTACCGATAACGTCTTTATGGTAGTCACGTATTTCTACTGCTTGAGCTGATAAGCTGGCGAAACTAAGCATAGCCAGTGCAAGCATAATCTTTAATGTTTTCATCAATAATTCCTCTTGTTTACTTGCTATGTTAAGCATTCATCATGCTACGAGCGGCAGTCATACCCATCACCATACATTCAGGTATCGAACAACTTCCTAAACGGCTGACCCCATGGATCCCACCACACACTTCACCTGCAGCAAATAAACCTGTTATCGCTTGTCCTGTGAAACTGTCTTTCACTTCAGCTTTAGTAGTAATTTGCACTCCACCTTGGCAGTAATGCACTTTTGGCCATAAACGCACCACGGTAAATGGTGCTTCAATGTACTTACCAGCAGCCTTGGTCATGTTCTTACCAAACTGCTTATCCTCACCAGATTTAACATATTGATTATATTCTTTAATCTGCGCTTTGAGTGCTTTAAGTGGCACATTGAAATGGGTCGCTAATTCATCAACCGACTCAAACTTCCAACCGACGTTATACTTAATCACCTTCTTGGTATTTGGATGCTTTTTAGAATCCTTATAGCTGGTGATCAGCAATGGAGGATATGGATTACCTTGCTCGTCACGACAACTTAACTCAGCATCGGCGCGTGTTTTACGGTCCGCAATTTCATTCATGAAACGCTTACCGGTTAAGCGGTTTACCGCCATTGAATGTGGGAAATTATAAATTGAGTAGTTAGACACATAGCCAAAACCCCCTTCATCAGGAGATGCCCATGGGCCAGATTGAATATGAGCTAAATGAACTGGCACCGCGCCTAAGCGGAACATTTCGTACATGCCTTCACCTGTTGCGCCGGGTGCGTTGGTACAACCCACTTCAGCAGTAAGTGTTGGATCTTGCGCCATACGTAAATTAACATTTTGAGCAAAACCACCAGTGGCCATGATCACCCCACGTTTCGCTCTCACATTAATCACTTTGCCTGGTTGGTCTTCTTCAAAGTGATAGTTTTGACGCATTTTAACGCCTAATACTTCACCTTTTTCACCGACTAAGAAGCCTTCAAACTTCGAACGGTTGTGGGTGTTAACACCTAACTCGCGGCATTTTTTAAGTAATGGCTGAGTGATCCCCGCGCCGCAACTTACGGTTGTTTGATAAGTACGAGCTACTGAGTGACCACCAAGTTGTTGTAAATACGGATGATATTCAGAACCTGCATCTAAGGTCATTTGCAGTGCTTCAACAGCATGCTCTGCTACATGACGTAACAAGGCTTCATCTGCAATACCACGACCTGCTTTCATTTGATCGGCCACCATGCGCTCAACTGAATCGTCAACGCCTTCTTGTTGCTGCATTGGCGTTCCCGGCGCAGCAAACAGACCGCCATTAATGGCGGAGTTACCACCAAAGTAGGACATCTTTTCAAAAATATGCACATCTTTGGCGCCAAGCTTTTTCGCTTCGATTGCTGCTGCTAATCCGGCAAAGCCCGAACCAATAATCACAATTTCAAATTCTTCATCCCACTTAACACCTGCAGCTTTTTCTGATACTGCCATCGCAGGAGCAACCATTGCCGCGCCAGCTGCTACGCCTAAACCCGTGATAAATTTACGGCGTCCCAATAAGTCTATTTTAGTCATCGGTCATCACCCTTTTGTTTTGATTGACACCGATATAATAGAACTGGAATCGATTCCAAAATGGGAACCAATGTTAAATTATGTCGAAAGTGGTTACTTTTATGTCACTAATCAATTGTAGGTAGAGTTTTCAGGAAAAATGTAATGAGTAAATCATTTTGGAATGAGTTCCAAAAAACATAACCTTTATTTCACAGCGTACTGAACTGGGCAGCTTGTAACTAAGCTGTTAATACTAATTGTTTTTAGGTAACATTGTCTTTGAGGACGACCTCAGCAATTGCGCACAAGCCACAATTGATACCATAAGGGGACGGCCCCATCTGATAAACACAGATAGGAGCCCAACATGTTCAAACCTCATTTTATTCTCGCCATCATTACGCTATTAGTCAGTCTATTCAATCCAGCACAAGCTACTGAGCAACCATCATCCCATTATGGCATCCACGGTATGACGTTATTTGGCGGTGAAGATGGCCTGTTTGCCTCACACTTACCCATGTACCACCAACCCCACAACGTGCAGATGATCATGCAGTTTCACTTTGTCGACATTCAAGTTGATAACGCAGTAAAAAAACGGCTGCAACAGCAGGCAATCCAGCCGCAACAACTATGGACTATTGTGCCGCAGCCATTTGATTTGATGACGCTAAAACCCACCATCGATAATGCGTTACCTCAGTTAACCATTGACGTGGTTGAAGGCCACTTTGAACGTGGTGGTGTCAGTCAATTCTTCGAGCAAGCCATTATGATTGATAAAATCATGTTGTTTTCGACCTTAGATATGCAACAAGGCCAACCAAAATCCAGCATTACTGATTATCTTAATATTGCTGCAAGCCCCACTAGCCCCAACCAGTTTTTAATTAAACGCTTAGAAAGTAGGCCTGAAGCCGACCATTTATTGCGGGTAACCAGCCATGACTTATCTGATATATCTCAAATCACTGTAGCAACGAGCTCAATGCATCCATCTGTCACTGAGATTATTGCAGCGCTTAATGAGCAAACAAATCAGCCACAATTACAACAAGGTGATGTTATTGAAGTCTATCTTGAGACTGGCGAGTTACAGTAATGGCCGCATTATCACTAGCAGCGATCAAACACCACAGCGCTGAAGGCCCGGGGCGTATTCAAGATTGGTGTGACAGTCACGGCCATCAGCTAACCTGTTTTATGGCGCCTTTAGGCGCGCTGCCTAAGTTAACTAATTTTGATGGGCTAATTATTTTAGGCGGGCCTACGGATGTGGCAAATAACCCGGCATGGATGCAGGCCGAGCTTGAATTAATAAAGGATGCTATCGACATTGATATGCCGATTTTAGCCATTTGCTTAGGCGCGCAACTATTAGCCACAGCCCTGGGAGCCAGCCTGTATAAATTAGAACAGCCCGAACTCGGCTGGCATGAGGTTAAGCTGTTATCAAACGGATTAGTCGCTGAAACACTAATGGTGCCTCAATGGCATTTTTATGGGTTTGATTTTAATCAGCAAGCCCAAGAAAACAAGCCTATGAAACAAGTCAGTATTGAAGCCAGTTCAGTACTATGTCACCAGCAAGCCTTTCGCCACCAGCGTCAATTAGGGCTGCAGTTTCATCCCGAGTGGCATGAGCTACAAATACACGCCTTAATTGAACACTTTAAAGATGATTGCCCATTCGATACAGAAACTAAGCCACTATTGCAGCAGCAATTAGCGCTGTGGTTTATGTCATTATTGGACTCAATGTTTAAGCCTAATGACCACTAAGATTTTGTCGCTAGATTCTGCATTAACGATACTAGCACTGGCTAATAGTAATGTTGGGTATTAGTGGCTTATCTTTTTTCTTTTCCTGTTTGTGTTTATACATTCGTTGATCCGCTAGTGATAAGCACTCTGATTGATTTGCTGTTTCAAAGCTTGTGGCAATACCAAAACTTAAACCTATATTCTTCCACCTAGTTCGCTGTAATTCCTGCTCTGTTTTGAGCAGTGCTACTGACAATTGCGAAATCACTGAAGCTGTTTGTTGAAGATTTGTAATTTCAGCCACCAAAATAAACTCATCACCTCCAGATCTGAAAATAGTTCCCAAACCTTGAAGTTTTTGTTGAATAAGATTGACTGTGGAAATTAATAATTTATCGCCTTCATCATGGCCAAATGTATCGTTAATCTCTTTAAAACCATCAAGATCAATAAATGTTAGACAATAGCCCCCAGTTAGCTTGGCGAGCTTTTCATTTTGAGCATAGCGATTGCCTATTTTTGTTAATGGGTCTATCCGAGAAATAGTATAACTGCGATGATAGTCCTTCTGTTTTATTTGCAACCATTCAGTCAATGATAACAAAATACAAATACAATCAATTGTTAATGCAACTTGCACAATCAATTCTGTAGAGATATTCCAATCAAGTTTTAGGGCATGAGATAAAACATAAGCAAACAGAGACAAGCCATATAACAGGTTACCTATTAAATAATATTTGGCTTTAAAATCCAAAGTGGTGAGCATAAAGATGCCTGTCCCGATACTTATTGGGATCCATACAGCTGCAATAATATGGGATATTAAGAAGCTGTTATTAAAGGATAGAAAAGGCATCAATAAGCCAAGAGTAACGCTGACTATTGATAATAAATTAAATAGCTTTGCGAATTTACTATGCTCCTGAGGGCAATTAAACAGTAGCTTAGTAAATTGACTTGCAGAAGCGATAGCAAACGGAAATATCATGATGCCAATATAAACAGGGTTAAAAGCGCTGACACTAAACAGCTGCCCGAAACCTCCAGAGGCAACAAGCCAACCTAAACCATGAAAACCAACATATCCGGCGCAGGCTAAGGTCACTAAATATCGGGTTCTGAAATAGATAAAACATGCAATTAAAGCGAGTGTAATCATCACCGAGAAAGCCATAGTATTAATGCTATTGGTAATAAATTGTTTGTTATAGAAAGCCGCTTTACTATAAATATTAACGTCTACCGGTGTGGCGAATTTTTTGGCTTGTATAAAAATCCACAGTACACCACGCTCTTGTTGACTCAACATCAGTGAGAAGGTTTGTGAATGAGCTAATTTAGGGTTTGTACCAGTTATTTGCCCAAAGCTTGCTAAAGCAACAACTTCACCTTGCTCTGACTGCCAATATGCAGTCCCTATGTCTAAGTAATTTGTATATAAATTCACAAACCGAGTGTGCTGAATATCACGACTATTGGCTAGTGGTATCCTTGCCACAAAAGCCCCGTTTCCTCCCAAGGTAGAAGTCACTTGCTTGGCATCGGCATATAAGAGCACTAGATCGGTAAATCGAGGATCTGAAATCAGGGGCGAAGTTTTATACCAGAGATTTTCCTCAACAATTTCAATTTTATCGCGTTCATCTAACGTAACATAAGGGCTAGCACTTACCGTACCAACGGCAAGTGAGATAAGAAAACAAACAAAAAGTGCGGTAATTCTTGCTATATTATTGATAAAATTTAGTCCTTTAAATTTATTTTTATTCCGCATAACATACGTGTTATTAAATTTAATTGTAGCTGCTAATTATATATTTCGTAGCGGAAACCTTTTACTTTGTTAAGCTCTAATAATGGTTTTATTCCTAATCAGTTAACTCTACGCTCTATGCCACCATGAAACGTTAGCCAGCTCAAAAATTAACAGTTAAATAAAACGCTCACAAACCAGACTATTACAACAAGCTCATCCCAAACAAAATTTGCGGTAGATCTTCACTTTCTATTATCTATTACGCTAAGCTAACTACCAACAAAATACTGAATTATAATGGAATAATATAAAAAGCTATTTTAGATGAGTACGGCTCAGTTGCCAGTTGATTACTCTTCATAACAATAATAAAAGTAAGGACACATAGAACATGTACCAGAATAAACAAGCTATCGCATTAGGAACTCTAGTATTTATGACCTTCACAGGGGTCATCATATTGATCTTAGCCTTGTGGGCTTGGCCAAAATACAACGTCTACAAAATGGAACTCAATGGACAGGCAGCGTTAAAAGAAGCCCAATGGTCAAAACAGATCCTTATTGAAGAATCCAAAGCCAGAGAACAAGCAGCTTTAATGCAAGCTAAAGCGAGAGTCACACTTGCCGAAGCAGAAGGTAAGGCCCTAATTGTTCGAGCAAAATCTGAGGGCGCAGCTGATATCGAACTTGCCAAGGCTGCAGCAGAAGCCAACAAGATCATTGGTGAATCATTAAAAGATAATGAAGCTTACTTACGTTATATCTGGATAAAAGGCTTACAAGACGGCAGTGGCGAGCGGATTTATATTCCTACCGAAGCGGGAATGCCAATTTTAGAAGCTGGCAAAGCTGGAAGCTAAATAATTTGCTGTAATTTCAGTGTTCAATATACTCAAGAGAAAACAAAAAAGAGGATTATTAATCCTCTTTTTTAGGTTTAGATGCTAGCCCAAGTCTGAGCTAGTACAGTTAATTAGCCTTCGGCGCTAAAGCCTCTGAATTTTTACTACCATTTGCTGTTACTGGAGGCATATTACTTTGCTTAATTGCGCTGCGAGTTGCATCAGTTAAGAAGTTTTCACCACTCACTAAGTCATTTAACGTGCCAGATTTTGAGTCTACCAACCCAAGCTCTTGCAGCATTGAGTCTACCAGTGGTGCATTGGCACGATAATTAAGCGCTGCCGAGGTAATTTGCTCCGCCATACCTGACGTTCCTGTTGCTACGCTAGCATCGTTACCAGGCCCAGCACCATGGTAGCCTTGAAGAATCTTAATACCATCTATATTTTCTAAAGGTTTAACGGCATTAGCCACGATTTCAGGCAGCACTTTTAATATCGCGAGGGCTTTTTGCAGCTCAATTTGCTCATCTTTCAAGGTGTTTTCAGCTTCATACAAAGCTTGTTTACCAGCAGCTTCTACAGCAAACACTTTTTCATCTGCTTCTGCTCGCAGTTTCTTTGAATCTGAATCTGCTCTTGCTTCAGTTAATATCGCAATGGCTCTATCTTCAGCAGCTTGTTTCTCTGCCGCAGCTTGAACTGTCACCCCGACAGCTTCTCGCTCAGCTTCTTTCTTAGCGTCAATCACTTCAATTTCTTTACGACGGTTTGCTTCAGCAACCTGTCTTGCAGTAATAACCGCTTCTTCTTTTTCCACTTTGTCTTTTTCAGCACCTGCAGCTTTGGTTCTTGCTGCTGACTCTTCTTCTGACTTCACTGCGACAGCAATTTGCTTATCTTGTTCAGACACTTCAATGTCGCGCTGTTGTTGAATTTGCGCCTGAGCAAGAGCCCTTTTCTTATCAATTTGACGAGTTTCAATGTCTTTTGATTTCTCAATTTCAGCGGCTTCAATGGCTTGTTCTTTTGCAATTTCAGCTTCACGCTCTTCACGCTCATTACTCTCACGGGTTTTGGCAATTTCAGCTTTTTGATCCGCACGTTTAAAAGCAATTATTTGCTCTTGGTTTAGGCGTGCTTCCTCTTCTTCTTTTTTTATTTCTAGAGATTGGCGCTCAGCTTCTAAGTTTCTGCGCTGGATTTTTACGCGGTTTTCTTGTTCAATATCATTGGTTTCTTTACGTTTTTCTTCAATAATTTTAGCCAGTCTTGCGCGGCCTTCAGCATCAAAGGCATTATTTTCATTAAAGAATTGCAGGTCAGTTTGGTCAAATCCTGTTAGTGATACTGACTCCAGTTCTAAACCATTTTTCTCTAGATCATTAGCAACACTTTGTTGTACTTTTTGCACAAAATCAGTTCGTTGTTCATGCATTTCGGTCATGGTCATTTCAGCAGCAACGGCGCGTAGTACATCAACGAATTTGGACTCCATTAGCTTCTTAAGCTCTTCCACACGCATGGTTCTTGTACCCAGCGTTTGCGCTGCCATAGAAATGCCTTCTTGGCTTGGGGCCACACGCAAATAAAAATCTGCTTTAACGTCCACTCGCATTCTGTCTTTGGTGATCAACGCATCTTTTTGGGTTTTCTCGACTTCAATACGTAAGGTATTCATATTGACTGGAATGGTTTCATGCAACACAGGTAGGCAAATAGTACCGCCGTCTTTTACGACTTTTTCGCCACCAAAACCGGTACGTACAAAGGCAATTTCTTTTGAGGCGCGAATGTATAATTTAGCGAAGATTAATCCGATGGTGATAAAAGCAAGGACTGCTATACCGGCCATGATTAAGATAAACATGGTATTTGAACTTGAAGATATTTCTAGGGCGTCCATTTCTATTCCTTTAATAATTACAAATGATGGTTCTATCCGTGATTTAATTTTTGAAGCTTATTGATATTTCAGTGTTGAAACTTATTGCTTAAAACGGCTCAAGCCTAGCGACTAGCCAAATACTGCCAGACTTACGTAGCAATACGACCTGTTCATTTTGACTAAAGCTTTCTTCTGCGAATTCTGGCGCCACCATCACATAATGTTTCTGAGAATGTTGATCTACCAGTACCGCTTCTGCAGGACTATTTAGTTTGGCGGTGCCGACTGTAATTTTGGCTGACAGACCACTAAAACTGTCTGTAGATACCGCTAGTGACTCATTTTTAGGGAGAATTCTTGCCAAAGGTCGCCCAAGTATTGAGGTACTAAAAAGACTCGCGATCAGCACTATAGGCGTACTGATTATTGGGGAGGTTAAGTGGCCAGCATAAACGTAGCTCAAGAAATTTAAACTGTAGCCTAGGAGCGTAAAGCTGGTTAACAACAGCACTAACCAAATAAGTAATGGCAACTTATTAAGGCAAAGCCAACCCAGTAACGGCGTTAACCCTGTTTGAGCAACATCAATGCCTGCATCAAAATCTAAATCGATTGGGGATATGTGATCTAACAGGCTGGAAATACTGAAACCAATGACTAAGCCAACTCCCTCTAAAACAGCTAGGGTCAGCACTAAAGTCAATGCTATCGCATAGGGTGTATTGGCATTGATTAATAAAAATTCGAGCATAACTGTATTCCTTTACAGCAAACACCAAGCATCTAAATAGCGAATAGATGGTGTTAAATGAGGGTTTAAAGTCGTTTTGCATTAAAACGCTATTAACTCTCCAAAATTCAAGGTTAACAACAATATCAGAACAAAAGTATCAGAACAAAAGTATTTGTAAACAGTCACCTAATTGATTTATCACTCAAGTGAATCTGCAAGTGCTAGCTAAAGCGGTCAAATTGCCCTTTGCAGAGAATTTGACGCCTATTAACAACAGCGCTAGCTTTCTTCACACAAGGCTTTACCCGCAGCGTAGCAGCTTGGCTGGCGTGGACACACGGCGCCGCGAGAGCAAATCACCCGAGCATCATTGTCTATGCCGCGCTCAATCCAATTGATATTCAGAATTTTAGCCACACTGGTTAAATCAGCTTTGATGTGTTTTGGAATGGCCACCAAACCGCCATTATCAACACAGGCTTTCTTTAAATCGGCGGTAATGGATTTTGCATCCTTGCCTTGGGCTTCAATGGCAGGGTTGAGATCAATGCCCGCACATAGCACATGTGGATTGCCTGCAGAATCATCAACTTTGATTGATTCGCAACAGTAAATTCGCGGCTCGTTACCGACATTTAAAATCGAGATCTGCGCCGAGGTGCCATCAGTGCTAGGTTCATTAATTTTTCTAAACACTGCCCAGTGATGACATGGATCTTCAACAATGCGCATATTGCCCCACGGCAGTGGAATACCATTGCCACGATAAACCGCTTTTAGCTTTCCTGGCGCATAGGCATCAAAGTAATGCCAGTGTGGATAAGGTGACACTACCGTCATGCGGCGCATTGCCACTGATGCTGACACTTGCAGTTGTTTATGTACCGCAATTTCATAGCCATGACGGTCGAGTAATTGTCTAAATGGCACCTTGGGACATAATAAAGCGCCAGCAAAAAAGCTCGATTCAAAATCACGCCATGCATGCAAAATATCTTGAGCATTAAGGGTATTTGATTGCATTGAGCTGTCATCATCAATTTCTACCCGACGCCCTGAGGTCATCACACTTTTAAGGCCATCTTTATTGTGTAAAACACAATGGCCAATATGCACCGCCAAGTCATATTTTAATCGCGGTACATTGGCTTTCAGGGCTTTATTAATATAAATCGTCGCTGGCGGCTCAAAAAATGAGGTGGTTAATCGGGCTGAACTTGCGCCAGTTTCATCGATCACTTCTGTGGGGATTTCATCAATCCACTTGATTTTAAGCCCCATACTTTTAGCGATATTAAGCATTTCTTCAGCCGCTAGAGGCAGTTGTTTTTTACCAATATCTTCAGCGGCTCGTTCTAAATCTGGGAAGTGATTTTGATGATGCTCTTGATGGGCGCGAATAAGTAACTGGGCAAATTGCCTGCCTGATGTACCTGTTTGCGATAACATTTCTGGAATGGCAATTTGCAATATATCATTTGAAAACAAGAAACTAGGCTCAAGCGGCATGCCGCTAACACCGCCATGACGGCCTTTTTCAGGGGTGATTGACTGCTCTTCTGGCATGTCATCTAAAAACCATTCCACATCTTTTTGAAACACGGTTGCGATCACGGCCAGCATTCCTGCACTGGGGACACGTTTACCGCGCTCTATCATCGAAAGGTACGACACTGACGGCGCCGAACTGGAATCCACTCGAATACATCGAGCGGATAAATCTTCCATGGTCAGGTGATTGCGTTTACGTAAATTACGAATCTTAGTGCCAAGGAAATGTGACTTTCTCATCAAGCTTTGATCATTGCGCATTTTGTAAAATTCACAGTGTAAAATTTTTATTGTGAAATTGTAGTGAAAAATACACTAGACTACAAATTAAGCAATCGGGAAACAGTGTTTGTTTTAACAAAACCCGTTTAAGCCAGTAAATGTTAAACCAGTACGCAGGGCATTAATTGCTGAAAACAACCAGCAAGTGCCGACATCAAACGAAGAGGATAAGGTTATGATTATGACTACTATGAACCACAACACAGCCGCTCACGACCTTAACAGCTTCATTGAAGAACAAATTGTGGCCACCAGCACTAATGCAGATAAAATCACCAACGCGAAAATATTTTTAGATAATAACTTTCCATTGGCTAGCGGGACTCATGCCGATGTAAGTAGCTACGTGATTTACTACACTCATCTGCTAGCATTTATGAAAGATGGCAGCCAATGTGGATTGCAAAATCCTTGTCAATTTGTGGCGTTAACTGGTCATAAAAGCGACCCAACATCTATCGTGTTAAAAAATAACGATACCCATGTTGAAGTGAGCTTTGACCGAAACGGTGAACTGGGTGCTAACGACCCAGCGCATATTGAAGATATTCAAGTGGCACTGCCGATTAAGAATTTACCGACACCTTACAAGCAATGGGTAAGCATGCTGCATTCACGTTGTTTACCAACTGAAGGTAACTGCAAAGTGTTTACCGCCAAAGATGGCAGTGACTACGCTATGCATCAGCGTTAATTGTTACTCTCTATATCGCTTAAGATAGCAAAAATAGCCCATTAAAAAAGTCCAAGCTGTATTCATACAGCTTGGACTTTTTTATTGCTGGCATTTGTACTAAAACTAAACTCAAGCTTTAAGCCAGATTCAAGCCACACCGAGTTTAGAGCTATGCCAGAGTTAAGTAAACCCTAAAACTCTTGGTTCATCTTTGCTAAGCAGCTTTGTAAAACCTGTAGATGTTCTGGGTCGATATTGCGGCTCAAGTCAGCCACTAAATCTAAATGTAATTGATTATGCTGGCGATGAATCACTTGCCCGGCTTCTGTTAACACCACCACTATCGAACGTCTATCATCGGGGTGAGCGCAGCGTTCAATTAGCTGAGCTTGGACTAATTTATCCACCTGAACAGTTAAGGTGCCAGTGGTTATCGCCAGCTTTTGCGCCAACTCCTTCATGCGTAAAGGACCATGATTGCCCAACACTTCAATGGTATGGGTTTGCGCCAGTGAATAGCCGGTTTCTTTTACCACCGATTGCTCCCAAGAAGCCATCTTGTCGTAAAATTCAGTTAGTAAGTGATTTAGGTTTTGTAGATTTTTCATTATTTAACAGGATGAACCTCAAGGGTGAGATGGTTAATTTTATCAAAATTCGCCAATAATTGTTTGTATTCAGCAATGCTTTTATCAACATGAGACTCAAGAATGATAGCCGCCGAGTAATGATCGCCACTGATTTTCCATATATGCATATCTTTGATGCTGGCAAAGGGCTGTAATGCTTGTGTTATCGCCTGACGATAATGCTGATCAATATTTTCATCCAGTAACACTGGGCTAGTTTGCTTTAATAGCCCTAAGGTCCACTTACAAATCACCACAGCGCCCACCATACCCATTACCGCATCAAGCCAGTTCCAGCCATAAAACTTACCAAAAATAAGCGCCACAATAGCCAGTACTGAGGTCAATGCATCGGCTAACACATGTAAATATGCCGCCCTTAAGTTGTGATCGTGATGCAGCTTATGTTGGTGATCATGCTGATGTTCTGCTTGCGCGGTTTCATCGCGGGAATGGTTATGTGAGTGCTGATGTGAATGATGATGTGAGTGGCTATCGGAATGAGCATGCCCGTGGGAATGATCATGGCCATGATGATGATCGCCAAGCAAGAACATGCTGACAACATTTACCGCCAAACCAATAAAGGCCACCATAATCGCTTCATTAAATTGAATATTTTGCGGGTTAAACAGACGGTGAATCGACTCTGCCATCATCAATAACGCCACTACCCCAAGCACTATCGCGCTGGTGTAACCACCTAATACACTGACCTTGCCAGTACCAAAGGAAAATTTATCACTGCCAGCATGTTTTCTAGCATAGCGATAAGTAAATAAGGTGATACAAAACGCCGCAGCATGTGTGCCCATGTGCCAACCATCGGCTAGTAATGCCATTGAACCGTACATCGTACCGGCGACAATTTCTACCACCATAGCGGTAACGGTTAAGATCAACACATACAAGGTGCGCTTCTCACCTGTATTGTGCAACGAATTAAATTGATGATGATGTTGATTTAAAAATTTCAAAAGCCACCTTTGTTTGCCTATTGCTTGCCTATTGTTTGATAGTCAAACTATATTTAGCAATAGTATTTTGACTGCCAAACTAAGTCAATTAATTACTACGCCAATTGCTTACTAGGTCAAATTAGTGAAAAAATGGATAAGCTAGCACTGTAGATTATCCATTTTTATATCAGCCGACGTCAGTGCTGATACTAGGGCCTAAAAAAACGTGATTCTTGCGATACTTGATTCAATTGAGCTGAAGTCACCATGCCTTTTGGGGTAACTTCAGTAATAACAAACTCGAGATGATCAAATGACTTTGAAGCATTGTTTGCTTCATCCATAGACGCTGAACTCTGGCTAACGATTGTATTTGGATTGATGATAACGGTGCGCCTCACCGTTAGTGGATACTCTAACTGCTCGGCAGCCTTAATCATCACTAAAGTGTCATTAGGGATCTCAAATTGTGATTGTGATTGTGATTGTGATTGTGATTGTGATTGTGATTGTGAATCATCAGTAGCGATAACACTTATCCTGTAAACAGCAGCTTGTTGGGTTTTATTCCTAATTTTTAATAGATAGCTATTCTCTGTCACCGTGTCACTGATTTCACGGTACAGACTTTGGCGATCGCGAATCACATTAAGTTGAATATCGCTGCGCTGATATATATCCATCACAATCAGTAACAACATAATGATTAACGCACTGGCGTACCCCACTGCTTTAACTGACCATATAGAAGGCTTAGCTTCACCTTTCAAAGCGTTTTCGCTAGTGAAACTAATGAGATTTTGTTGATAACCAAACTTATCCATTGTTTGATTACACGCATCGACACAAGCACCGCAGTTAATACAATCATATTGCAAACCATTACGGATATCGATGCCTGTTGGGCAAACATCAACACAAAGATGGCAATCAACGCAATCACCTAGAGCCGATTCTATAGACTTCTCAGCATTGTTAATGACAACTGCTTGTTCGCTTTTGTTGATACGTTTGCGCGGGCCACGAGTTTCCCCACGCATCGCATCGTAGCTTACTGTTTTAGTATTAGAGTCAAACATCACCGCTTGAAAGCGTGAATATGGGCAGCAGTGTAAGCACATCATTTCGCGCATCCAGCCTGCATTAATATAGGTACATATGGCGAAGAACCACACCCACACTCCGGTCCAAAAACCACTGCTTAAGGTAAATATATCGATATAAAGTGCTCTTGCAGGCATAAAGTAGCCCATGAAACCACAACCTGTTACCAATGCCGTTAACATCCACAGACTGTGCTTGGTGAATCTTTTACGTATTTTAGCAATAGATAAAGGCGCTTTATCTAAAGCTGACCTATGATGGTGATTGCCTTCAACTTTAGCCTCTAGCCACATAAACATCGCCGTCCATGCGGTTTGCGGACATAGAAACCCACACCACACTCGTCCCCAATAAACGGTAATGAAAAATAAGCCAAAGGCCGCGGCCATGAATACCCATGCCAGAACGGTAAAATCTTGTGGCCATAAGGTGACATCAAAAAAGAAGAATTGCTGCTTAGTCACATCAAACAGTATTGCCTGACGCCCTTGATAATTAATGAATGGCAGTAAAAAGAACACCATGATCAGCAGGCTATTGCTACTTTTACGAATACGTTGAAATAGTCCTTTTTGCTCACGAACATGTATTTTATCTAAGTGGCTTTTATTACCATAAATATTAACGATTGGGATTGATTGACTTGCCGTAGTGACAGCACGAGATACAGGCTCAGACATATGCTTATTCCTAAATTCAAAATACTCTTAGGAATAGCAAGACATACGCCAACACTGAAATATGATTAAACCACTGATTAATATAGTTAAAAACCCGTCACCACATGAAGAAAGTCACGATATATCGCCTATTGATGATATATCGTGACTTATGACAGTTTTACTATGGTCGATTTAAGGCAAACGATGATCACTATTTCATTCATCTAGCACCTTACCTAGCACCCTACCTAGTAATAGACAGTTTCTTCATTCGAGATCGAAGCGTGCTAGGTGGTAAGCCTAATAGGTTGGCGGCGCCATTAACTCCAGATATTCGCCATTGGGTTTGGGCTAACACATCACCAATATGCGCCGCCTCCGCCTGTGCTAATGTCATCACCTGCTTTGCTTGCGAAGTTAATCCGCTATTCGCTGTTACCTTACTCGTGTTTAGCGGGTTGAGGTTGAGACTATTAAAATCCAAGGTGTCGTTTTGTGTGAGAATAATCTCGCGTTCAATTAAGTTCTGCAATTCCCTGACATTACCCGGCCAAGTATAGTGCTGTAACTTTTTGAATCCTTTAGCACTCACCTTAGTGATTTTCTTACCCAGCTTTTGGCTTAATGAGCCCACCAAATCGCTCACCAATTCAGCTAAATCTTCACTGCGATCACGCAGTGGCGGTACTAAAATAGGAAATACATTCAAGCGGTAATAGAGATCCATTCGAAACAAACCTTGCTCCACTCTAGCTTGCAGATCATGATGAGTTGCTGCGATTAGCCGAATATTGACCTTAATGGATTCACTGCTGCCCACACGCTCAAAGGTTTGCTCTTGAATCACACGTAATAATTTTGATTGAGCCTCAAGGCTGAGCTCTGCTATTTCATCAAGAAATAAGGTGCCGTTATGTGCCAGCTCAAAACGGCCTTTGCGGCGACTTGTAGCGCCAGTAAAAGCGCCTTTTTCATGACCAAATAGTTCACTTTCCAAAATCGATGCCGAAAATGCGGCACAATTAACGCTGACCATAGGCTGGTCTTTACGATGACTTAATTGATGTAGACTACGGGCCACCAGCTCTTTACCTGTGCCATTTTCACCACAAATAAGCACCGTACTGTCAGTATTGGCCACCAAACTAATCTGTTGTGTCAGGTGCTTAATGGCCTGACTACTTCCTGATAAACCTGTAGCCCCCTGCTTACCTTGAAGTTCAGTAAGTAAATACTGATTCTCAGATGCTAATCGCTCTGAAAGCGCCTGCACTTGTGCCAGAGCCTCTCGTAATGAATTTTCGGTATGCTTTTGAATACTGACATCACGAAATATCGCGATAACCCCAATCAATACACCATGGTCGTATACCGGAGTCGAGCTGTAATACACCGGAAAACAGCTGCCGTCTTTTCGCCAAAACACATCTTCACTGACTTGTCTTGCCACCCCATCGTGCAAAGTACGATATATCGGGCAATCTTCTCGAGGATAATGGCGACCATCAGCATGACTATGGTGATGACAATCATGAATATTATTACCAATCAGTTCTTCACTTTTCCAGCCAGTCATTTTCTCGGCGGCAGGATTGATAAAAACGGCATTACCATCAAGGTCAAAGCCATACACACCCTCAGTTATAGCCGAAAGTAATAAGGTGTTTTCTGGTAAAAAGTGACTGCTTTTTATATCAGGACTCACATTCTGGCCAATACTCGAGCTGGTACTGGAGCTAATACTGGAGTTAATACTCGAGCTGGTACTGGAGCTAGGGCTAACACTAGCATGAGCACTGACATTAACGGAGTGGGGTTTATTCATAATAAGCGCGATACCAACAATATCGTAAAGAGTGGTTGTAATTATAACCAAGTCACGACATTTCGCGACCCCTACTTATCATTCACGATGATGAGTTATAACAGTGGATGAATAACAAAGAATTTATCAGCCAATTGCTCATTCATGTCGATTTATCGTTATTCAATACTGGATATATCGCGCGGTGAAATGAGTTTACATGCGCAAACTTCTCATGTTCACCATTAATTGTCTGAGTTTTATCGTCCATAAGCACTGATCTTGCTACAATAAGTCATCAGTATTGTGAGTTACTTTCAATGACAGCAGCTATTTCAGCACGATTCAAACTAGGGTTATTCATCGCCATAGGCATAATCTGCTTAACGCCTTTTATCTCTTCTCCTATCGCTTTGCTCATGGGGTTTACACTTGCCAGCCTTGGCATGGTGCCAAATAACATTGATTTAAATAAGCTCACCAAACAATTGCTGGCCTATTCAATCGTCGGCCTAGGCTTTGGGATTAACTTACCTGAAGCGATTGTGGCCAGTAGCAATAACCTAGGGTTAATCGTTGGCTCTATCTTTTTCACACTGATTCTGGGTTATGGCTTAACGCGATTATTGAAACTAGAACAAAAGACCGGTCACTTGATCAGTTGTGGCACCGCAATCTGCGGAGGTAGCGCTATTGCGGCAGTCGCGCCTGCTATTAATGCTAAGAACGATCAAATTGCGGTTTCACTGGCATGTATTTTCCTACTCAACTCTGCTGCATTATTTTTATTTCCCACCATTGGCCATGCGTTATCACTTAGCCAATATGATTTTGGTGTTTGGAGTGCGATTGCCATTCACGATACTTCATCTGTGGTTGGCGCCGCCTCTGCTTATGGTGATGAAGCCCTTAAAACCGCCACTACCATTAAACTGGCTAGAGCGCTTTGGATCATTCCTATCGCGTTATTGAGTGCAATAATTTTTGACGGTGATAAATCAAAAATATCTATCCCGTATTTTATTGGCTTTTATTGCTTAGCCATTCTTATTGCTTACTTTATTCCACAAGGCCAGCCCGTTTATAACGTGCTGTTTAGCGTATCCAAGCAGTTGCTTATTGTGTGTTTGTTTTTAATTGGCGCTGGTATCACGGTCAGTAAAATGCGCGCTAATGGGCCAAAACCGTTAATGTTGGGGATCATATTATGGCTGGCGATTGGCAGTACATCACTTGGGTATATTTTATTGACGGGAGATTAACTTGAGTAGCTGTTGCGGCAATGTCTGCGCGAAATGCTGTTAAAGGTCTTGTTGGTTATTCTGCTGCTTAATAACCTCTGACTGTTCTTGCTGAATATCAGGTTTAGCTAACGCCAGTGCAATCAGGCCACTAAATGCTAGTAGCTCAATCACAGCGCGGGTTAAACCCGTTGTTTGCACCGAGGCAACAATGGCAATAATGCACAGGCAAACTATCGCGCAGGCTTTAATGATTTTTGAATTTAGCAGCCGAAACATAATAATGAGATAACAACCTTTCTGAATATGAAAGGTTATTATCGGAACTGTCCGTTTAAGCCGCCAATATCTATTTTTACTATGTTATACAATTAACGCGACGGTTTACTGGTATGACGCTTGTTAACGCTACTGGCCATTAACCAATGACTGGCAATTGAAAACACACAATAAGCACTAAAATAATAAAAGCCTATTTCAAAGTGGGCAGTGGTTGTCAATAGTTCGCCCATACCGGCAGAAGCATTGCCCGCCATATAAACTATGATTAGCGCCACCACAAATACATCTGCCATTGACCACTTTCCAATCGCACCAATGAATCTCATTAATCCATATTGCAACGGCTTAAATATTGGCAGATTGACCATCAACATAGTCAGCAACTTAATCGCCGGAAAAACGATACTGAATAAACCCACTAATGCTGCAACTAAAATATTATTGGATTGATATAACTCATTGACGGTATCAACAATACTGCGGGTTTTATAAAAAACCTCTACCTCTCCTTCAATATTATCAAAGCCGAGCATACTCACCGCCATATCCAGCATACTGCGGGCATTACTGCGGTTATCTTCAGATAAGCTTTCGGTAAACATGGTCACGCCGGCTTCAACTAACTCCGACTTTTCGATGGAGCCTTGGATGGTCAAAATGGGTTGAGTCACCCCGGGAATTAATAGCGCCAGCGACAGGATTATCACAACAATGCTCAGTAGCGACTTCATCTACAACTCCATGGTATTGAGATTGGTATTGGCTAATAAAAAGGGCTTGGGTCCACAGCTAATGACCGTGGAGATACACCGCGGTCAATATTGAGGTTACATTTGCGTAAATCAACTAAGGTAACTTCGGTATAGCGCTGATGCTTTTGTGAATAAAAGCATTTTACCACTGGATGTAACGCATCTCTGCCTGCTGACTCCCATACAATACCCACACGTTCATCAGACAGTTGCACTAATGAGCCCACAGGGTAAATGCCCACACAGCGGATAAATTCGTACACCAATGTTTGATCAAGATGGAACGGGGTCAAACTCATTAGAATTTTAAATGCTGCAGCTGGGCTCATGGCTTCTTTGTAGCAGCGGGTTGCAGTAAGTGCATCATAAATATCAACAATACAACTCATGCGCCCATGTTGCGGGATTTCATCGCCTTTAAGGCCTTTGGGGTAACCTTTGCCATCAAGCTTTTCATGGTGCATCAAACACACATCTTTACTCACCTGAGATATCTCTTGGGTATCACTCATGATGTCGATGGCATACACCTGATGCATCTTGATAAGTTCAAACTCTTCTGCCGTTAATTTACCTGGCTTGTTGAGTATTTTGTTATCCACTTGCACCTTGCCAATATCATGCAAGATCCCACCCACAGCAAGCTCTTTAAGCAGTGATGCATCAAGACCTAGGTGCTTACCAAAGGTCACTAGCAAAAATGCCACGTTAACTGAATGCTCAAGCAAATAAGCGTCTTTGGTTCTTAATGCTGACACACACCTAAGTGCATCGGCATCATCCATCACCGACTCGAGCATTTTGTCGGCAACATCTTCAAATGGTGCCACCTCGACAGCCTTGCCTTGGTAGGTTTCAGACAATACTTTACGCACTAATGTTTTTGCTTCAGTGAGGATTTTTTTAGCTTGAGTTTGTTTATATTCTCGGGTGTTGGTTATCTTTTTTACCAGTGGGGAATTGGGCTTTTTCTTTAAACCGCAGCCATCAGCTGAACGCTCAACATCAACCCATACGGTTTTAATACCGGCTTTGGCAAGCTTTACCATGGCGTCTTTATGCTTGATCTGCCCAGCATTACTGATGGCCACTTTGCTATCATTGCGATCAATCGCCACCACAAACATACCCAGACTTAAGCGCTCTACCGGGATACGGATTATGTCTTGGGACTCAGGTAATACCGTCATTGATGGGGAACTCTCCTAAAAACCTTAATATCATGTAAATAATTGCTAACATGTTGAGTTTTATGTGCCCGACATGTAATTATTTAAAATGCATTTTATCCTTTTTAAGCAAAATTAACTAAAATAAATATAGCAAAGTGTAAGCTCATGTAAAAATAACGAAGCCAATGATAAGTAAGTTTAAAAAGTGCCTAGTAACTAATGATATAAGTCATTATGATCACAGCATCGAAGCCTGAAGATTGACAGTTTTTGAACCCTTAACTAACTTAAGGCATAATTCATATAAATCCTTTTACGCTTTTTCATTTCAATTATTTGAGATATTGACTCTGGAGTCTGCATTGGCTGGCCATATTTTTTTTGAGCACTTTAACGAGTTAATCAAAAAGTTACACGCTATGAAGTTGGCTCACGTCAAAGAGCCGATTGTGCAGGTCTCAGTAGAAGCCAAATCCTTGCCGTTATTATCTTGGCTAGGGGCGCAAACTCAATATCCTCGCATATATTGGCATGCCCGTGACAAACAAGAAGAAGTGGCCGCTGTAGGCGCCTGCAAAGACTTCAAGCAAGAACAAGAAATTAATGACGAGCTACTGGCATCGATTTACCAATCCCAGCGTGGAAAAAGCAGTAATCAAGATATTCGCTACTACGGCGGCGTCGCCTTTGACCGCACCGTAGAATGCTGGCCTGAATTTGGCCGCACTCGCTTTGTGCTGCCTCGCATAGAACTGCGCCGTCATGACAACATCATCAAAATTTTAGTAAATTTAAATTTTGAAGATAATAGTCAAGATGATGAGTGTAATGCGGCCATTGAAGCCATCAATCAGCTCAAACCAGCCAAACCATTGTCACCACCTAATAAACTGCCTTTAATGGGCCGCAGTGACTTGCCAAATTACCCACGCTGGAAAGAATTGGTTGAGCAAGTGACTAACCCTAAATTTAATGCCACCACCCCTAAAGTGGTGCTATCGCGCCAAACTCAGTTAGAAATTAATGATGTGGTCGATCCTTGGATGGTATTAGCCTGCTGGCAAGGGCGCAACCCCAACAGCTTTCAATTTGGGTTTCAATTTAGCCCTGAGCGCACCTTTATTTCATGCTCGCCTGAGCGTTTATACTTACGCCGCCAAAAAGAGTTATTTACCGAAGCCCTTGCCGGAACGACTGTGCGTGGTTTAAACCAAGAAGAAGATGATTTTCTTGCCAATCAGCTACTAGAAGACAGTAAAAACAGCAATGAAAACCAACTGGTTAGGCAGCAAATTGTTGATGTACTCACGCCATTAAGCCATTACGTTGGTGCGGATGAGTCTGCCAAAATTTTTAAATTAACTCATATTCAGCACTTACACCGCTCTATTCGCGCTGAATTAAAAGCCGGTGTTAATGACTTTCAATTACTTCAAGGTTTACACCCAACCCCTGCCGTGGGCGGGTTACCGCGAGAATCAGCATTAAACTTTATCCGTCAACGTGAAGGCTATAATCGCGGCTGGTATGCGGGCGCATGTGGTTATTTAAATAAGTACGAGAGTGAGTTTTCTGTGGCCATTCGCTGCGCCTTAATTGAACCAGGGCGAATTAATCTGTTTGCTGGCGCGGGGATTGTTGCCGGTTCAGATCCACTGGCTGAATGGCAAGAATTAGAAAATAAACTCACCACTATTTTATCCATTTTGGTTGAGTTATAAGCTTTAACATTACCAAAATAGACAAAAACCCCAGTGCGTCACTGGAATTTTTACTATTAAGGTAATCATTTCAATACTTTGTTTTCGCTATAAAAATAACGCTAAAACATGAATGATTAAAATTTATAGCCCACTGATATCATAGCGGCAGGATCTGTTTTAGTATCGCCATGATCTCCAAAAGAGCCACCTTCATCTTCACGGCGTAGACCTGCGCTAACACCGAATTGCCAACCACTTTGAGCAAAGCCACTGGGATAATACTCATAGTTGATGACTGCGAAACCATCTTCACTGGTTAGCGCTTCGCTTCCTAAACTTAATCCAAATGAGTGTGACTGACTCTCATCAACAAAATACTGATAGCCCAAAGCACCACCGACTAATCCTAATGCCGCCGAGAAAACATGACTGTCATGTTGAAAATGATACCGAGCCCCTAAAACGCCACCATATTGGTATCCAGCCCCCACAGTAAAACTCGAGGGCGAAGCAACGTATTCCGCCTGGACTGTACTACTAGTGAGTAATGCAAAGCTGCTAGTGAGTAATACAAATAAAATTTTTACCATTCAAAGTTCCCTTTATAATTAATAAGCACTTCATGCACTTACGCTGGATAGTATCTCTGTTTGTCACTAAAAATCAATTTCAAATTAACGCTTCGCTAATTTAGCTGAAACGCAAACCGATAGCCGTACAACAAAAGTGCTTTTTCGCTTATATGAATAATCATAAAATACCGCGTTACGAGCATCAATATTGGCCATTAAATTGATTATTGATAGAACTAACCAGAGTATTATTATCAAAATCGGTCAAAAAATGTCGCGCGATGGTTGCATCTTATTTTTTGCTCACTATAATGCGTCCTCCTTGGCGAAAATGACACCACTCAATAAACTCTTTGAGCAAGTTAAAGTCAGCTAAAATATATAATCAGCAACGCCAAGTACATATACGGGTTCCCTCACCCCGTCTAACCCAATAAAAAAGGCCATAACATGTTAATGCTCTCTCAGGCGCAATGTCGCCGTGCACTGATGTTTCTTGTCAGTTTTCATATCATCATTATTTGCGCAAGCAACTATTTGGTACAACTCCCGTTTCAGATTTTTGGTTATCACACCACTTGGGGGGCGTTTAGCTTTCCCTTTGTCTATTTAGCCACAGATTTAACCGTCAGAATATTTGGCCAACAAGCGGCTCGCAGTATTATTTTCAAAGCCATGTTACCTGCATTGGTGATCTCCTATGTCATGGGGGTGATTTTCCATCAAGGGGTTTTCCAAGGCGCTGATTCATTAGCCCAGTGGAATCAATTTGTGTTCCGTATCGCACTTGCCAGCTTTGTGGCTTACTTAGTCGGACAGTTAATGGATATCACTGTATTTGCTAAATTGCGTAAAGCTAAAGCCTGGTGGGTAGCCCCTGCCGCATCGACTCTATTTGGTAACTTGGTTGATACTGTCGTGTTTTTCAGTATTGCATTTTACGCCTCTTCAGACCCATTTATGGCAAATCACTGGCCTGAAATAGCCACTGTCGATTACGCCTTTAAACTTATGGTTAGCTTAGGGTTATTTTTACCTGCATATGGGGTATTACTGAAAGTGCTCACCGATAGGTTGGTTTTATCTGATACAACCCGCACCTCGACTGCGCTCTAATGTTACTAAATCACCGCGAGTCACTGCTGACAAAGCACACTTTCTAGTGAGTTTTTAAGCTATGCCGCATTATTAACTGGTACGATGAGTTAATATGCGGCCATATTTTTGCTGTTGTCAGCTCAATATCAGCCGTTCTGATATTGAGGCGGCATGGCCCAACCAAAAGTAAACCTTACATGCTAACTATCCAAATTGAAGCTCATACTGAGCTAAGTGCTGAGGTGGCTATTCATATTGCCGCTATCAGTGCCCGCATTAACGAACTCGATCGCGCTCAAACTGTCGAATCATTACATAGCAAATTAGACAATCAAGCTTGTTTGATTTTATTAGCTTATGTTGAAGGTGAACTTGCTGGGTTTAAAATAGGATATCAGCTCGATAATCAGCGTTTTTACAGCTGGCTTGGCGGAGTTGATGCTGATTTCAGGCAACTTGGTTTAGCAAAATCTATGCTCGAGTACCAAGAAAAGTGGGCGACAGAGCAAGGTTATCAACGCCTTGAAGTTAAAACTCGCAACCAATTTAACGCCATGCTGACGATGTTGGTTACTAACCAATACCACATTACGCAGGTTGAATCAGCCACTGACTCGGCAGATAACAAGTTGTTTTTGCATAAAGAATTAGCTTAACAACCAAGATAGACAGTGTCGATTTGAACGATAAAAGTTAGTCGACTGCCCCAAAGAGCTTGCAGAGCATTTGTAAAGGGTTTGTAAAGTTGAAAATAATTTCACCAACAAGTTGCAAATCTAAATGATAATGATTACTATTTATCTGCGTTCCAAAACTCAGTTCTTATTAATAGCTTCATCTCCTATTAATACCCTCTGAGTCTGCAAGCACGACATTGCTCATACACTCTTAGTGGCCAGGCTCATCACCTGGCTTTTTTTTATCTGCGATTGACTCAATTACACTATTAATCCCAAACCAAGAAACTAACGCAGACTATCTAGTCGTCACTGCTTATAACAATCCATATTCAATGTCATATGCAACTAACGCTATAAGCAGCTAATACGATAAACAGCTAAGCGTCAGTATCTACGCGGCTATTATCTTCAAAATGCAGTCCATCATAGGGATTATTTTCCTGTTCTTCTTTCGCCTTATGATAAAGCCCGATAGTAAATACCGTACCTTTACCTAAGGTCGACTTCACCTCAATGGTGCCACCAATGCGCTTAATAATGCCGTAACTGAGCGATAAGCCTAAGCCTGTACCGTCTTTACGGGTAGTGTAAAAAGGGTCGAAGATACGGCTTAAGCGCTCAGGTTTAATCCCCATGCCTTCGTCTTCCACTTCAATTTTTACCCCGACAACCTCGTCATTTTCAAGCCAATCATTGGCTCTGACCCAAATTCGGCCTTTATTTTCAATGGCGTGGGCAGCGTTAACCACTAGGTTAATGAGCACTTGTAAGATTTGCGGCTGATTCACTTGTACCGTGCATTGGGTATTAATATCTTTGATGAGTTCGACTTCTTGCTTTTCAATCGAGTGCCTAACCAGTACTAACATTTCTTCGATCATCGGTTGCACTGGGTGCATTTCAAGCGGCGCATTAAACTCACCGGGGCGACTGTACTGCAACAAGCTGCGAATAATGGTGCTTATTCTACCTACCTGCTGAATAACCAGTTCAATTTCTTCTTCAACAGCAACAGCCTTACTGCCAAGCTCATACTTCATTAGTTCCATATTGCCTAAAATTACCGCGGTAGGATTATTAATTTCATGGGCAATACCGGCTGTAAGCTCCCCTAAGGCGGTTAACTTTTCATTGGTGACCAGTTGATGTCTTGTTTCATTTAGCAAGGCCACGTTACGTTGCAGCTCTTCGGTTTTATCTTGCAAGCTACGGGTACGTTGCTCCACTTTCACTTCAAGCTGCTCTGCCGCTAGCTGAATTTGGTTATTACGCCGCTGCAGTAAGTCCAGCATGTGGTCAAATTGCTTAGCCAAATTAGATAGCTCATTATCATGCTCTAATCCCAGCTCGCCGATACGTAAGTCTCGGCCTGACTGCACCGCTTTTACCACATGATGAATGCGCTCAATGGGCTCAAGTAAGCTATTAGCCCCTCGATAAACCAAGAAACCAGACACCAACAACACCAGCATTAAAATGGTGCCAAGCTCGAGGATATTGAGAATATAGGTGTGTATAAAAGGCGACTCAGAAAAACCTGAATAAATCATCCCAATACGTTTACCACGAATATCTTTAAGGGGGGAGTAGCCTGAAATAAACCAGTCATTTAATACAAAGGCACGGTCAACCCACGACTCCCCTTCAACCAAGACTCTCTGGCGCACATCTTCTGACACTAAGGTGCCTAATGCCCTCGATTGGCTCGCTGTTTCATGGGGCGAAAATAGATCCATAGGCACATTGGTACTAATGCGGGCATTATCAAGAAAAATAGTCACAGTACCAATTGAGCGCTCAGGCAAGGTGCCCTCGTCGTACACCAAGTCTCGAATATGATCGACTATAACCGTGTTGCGATTAAATAAAATCCCACCATCGAGATACCAATTCACTTGGCCATTTTCATTTAATATGGGCAATAAACTCCGGCTTAACATGCCACGTGTTTCTTCACTTTTGGTGGGCTCTTGCGCCCTTAAAGTAGCCGATATAGGAATGCGGGCGATACTGGCTAAACCGGGGGCGAGACGAGCCAAACGCTTGGCTGATAACACCATCAAACCAGACAAGGGTTGTTGCTGTTGGATTTTGGGTAACATTATCCGCAAATCGGGATCGGCCGCGGCTTGCTCAACTTTGATTAGCCTTAATATATCAAGTTGTAAAAACTGCTTTTGTTGTTCCAGGTATTGATTAATTTTGTCTATCTGGGATGAGTCGCCCTGCTTGATTTGCTGGAAGGCATTCTGAAAGTCCCATGATTGACTCACATTGAGCAATTGAATTTCTTGTTGTCGCTGAACCTCTTCAAGGGTATTGGTGGCCACAGTCAAATCAGCCTTAACCTTCATAAACAACTGTTTACCGGTATAACTGATATTCCAGTAAATGGTAATGAACACTAGGCTTATCAGGGTCAGTAAGATGGGCAGCAATGTCAGGATTAAAATCCGATAACGCACTTTGGCCTGCATTTGCTGCCAGCTGACTCCAAATATTTGACTAAATACCGACACGATTTACGCTTCCTTATCCGGTTCAGCATCAAACCATTCTTTATATTTTCGATCTAAGGTTTTTCGAGACACCCCTAAATCGCGGGCAGCCGCCGATTTATTGCCATTATTGGCATCGACAACACTCATGACGTGTTGTTTTTCCACTTCTTTTAGTGGCCAACTTAGTGGGTAACCGGCTTGAGTCATCGCTTCTGTTTCTGGCGCTTTTTTCCAATACTCTGCAGGCGGCTTACCCAATAAAATACAGCGCTCAATCATATTACGCAGTTCACGAATATTCCCTGGCCACTCATGTTGTTGCAGTACCTGTATATCTTCATGGCTCCAAATCACCTCTTTAACCCCTAACTCGCGGGCTAGTTGCCAAGTAAAATGATGGGTTAATTCAATCACATCCTCAGGACGTGTGCGTAAAGGAGGGATCAAGATATTGAGTACATTGAGTCGATAATATAAATCACTTCTGAAGTTACCAGCAGCTACCTCTTCTGATAACAAGCGGTTTGTTGCCGCCACCACTCTGACATCAATGGCGACTTCTTTTTCACTGCCCACGGGCCTGATAGATTTTTGCTCTAAAACCCTCAATAGTGCCGTTTGCATTTTCATTGGCATTTCACCAATTTCATCTAAGAAAATCGTTCCGCCTGACGCAAAACTAAATAAGCCTTCACGGGCGCCTTTCGCGCCAGTAAAGGCACCTGCTGTATGGCCAAAAAGTTCACTACTCAGCAACTCGGGGGCAATGGCGCCACAGTTAACTGGGACAAATGCGCCAGTACGGCCACTTAGCTGGTGTAATTGCCTTGCCACCAGCTCTTTACCAGTACCTGACTCACCTTCGATGAGCACCACGGCATTTGTTGGCGCAACGCGTTCAATGACTTGTTTCACTTCCATCATGGCATCGCTGTTGCCAATCATGGTGGTTGAGTGGCCAGTTGAAAGCTCACGACGAAGCATGAAGTTTTCACGCTTTAATAACCTTCGTTCAATACAACGGTCAACCGAAGTCATCATTTGCTCGAGATGAAACGGCTTCATAATGAAGTCTGAAGCGCCCGCTCTTAAGGCTTTAATCGCCACATCCATATCGGCATAGCCAGTCATAAAGATAATGTCCGATTGGCGGTCAGGTTCATTTAGCGCCTCATGCCAATCGATACCAGAGCGATCAGGCAAGCGAATATCGACAATTAATAAATCAAAATGGCCACGGCTACGCAGCTTTTCTGCCTCGCCAATGGTGGAGGCAGTTTCTACTAAAGCGAATTTTTTTGACAACGCCTTTTTAAGAAAGCTACGCATTCCAGGCTCATCATCCACAATCAATACCGAAACAGCAGTTGGTAACGATTTTTCGTTTGAGTCATTGGTGTTCATATGAGGGCCTACTTTGGACATTTTGACTATATTTAAGCTTATCGTATCACTAAAAATCTATTGCTGGGTCAGTTTGCCCACCAGAATTAGCTTACTGGGACAATATGTCTGTAAAAACATAATTCGCACGCGATCTAGATCACAATTTTAAATTTAGTCGTGATCCAAATTTTCAGAAACGCCCTTGGCATATTATTTGCTGTATCTATTTGTAACTAAGATAAGTTAATGTAAATGTTGTTTTTTTAACCATAAATATGATGTTTTAATGATTATCTCTTCAAGGAATTAAAAATGTTTAGTCTAAAATCAGCTTTAACGGCAACATTCAGTGTCGCATTATTAACTAGCACCATGATGAGCGCGACAGTAAATGCTGAAGAAATTATTAAGCTTGCGACCACCACCAGCACTGATAATTCAGGTCTTTTACGCGCTATTTTGCCGACATTTGAAGCTGAATCTGGTTATAAGGTACAGGTTATCGCCACAGGTACTGGTAAAGCACTAAAACTGGCCAGTCAAGGTGATGTAGACGTGGTAATGACCCATGCACCTGCTGCTGAAGCTAAGTTTGTTAAAGACGGTTATGGCACTAATCCTCGCGGGATCATGGAAAACGATTTTGTGGTTTTAGGCCCAATTGCTGATCCCGCTAAACTAGCAACAAGCGATGATGTCGTTGAAGCGTTTCAAAAAATCGCAGCATCGGGCAACAGTTTTATCTCACGCGGTGATAATTCTGGCACCAATATGAAAGAGCTCGCAATTTGGAAACAAGCTTCTGTAACGCCAGATTTTTCAGGCTATACTTCAATTGGCCAAGGTATGGGTAAAACGTTACTGATGGCCAATGAGAAACAAGCCTATACACTGACAGATCGTGGAACGTTTGTTGCTTACAAAGCTAAATTAGATTTGGCAATTACATTCGAAGGCGGCGCCGATTTAGCAAACCCTTATCAAATTATCCTAATTAACGCAGAAAAATACCCTGAATTGAATCATCAAGGTGCTAAGGCATTAAGCGATTGGTTTATTAGCCCAGCGGCTCAGCAGATGATTAATGACTTTAAAGTTCAGGGAGAGCAATTATTTAAGGCAACATATAAGTAATGAATGAAGGCTGGTTAGCCCTACTGCAGCAAGCATTTAGCTTGCTGCTTTCGTTAGACCCTGATGTATGGTCTATCATAAGTGTATCTTTTTCCGTCTCTTTTGCGGCGCTGCTCATCACCTTGATCCCATCAATTGTGTTGGGCTTTTTGCTGGCATCTTACCAATTTCCTGGTCGCTGGTTTGTCACCAATATTGTGCAAACCTTACAATCAATCCCCACAGTTGTGATCGGCTTACTGGCTTATTTGCTGCTCACCAGAAATGGGCCAATGGGCGACTTACGCTGGTTGTTTACCCAACAAGGAATGATCTTAGGACAAATGATGATTTGTGCCCCGGTACTTATCGCATTATCCCAAGCGGCATTTAGTAGTGTAGACCGCCGTGCATGGGAAACCTCCCGCACCCTTGGCGCATCGTGGCAGCGTGCTATTTGGACCGTATGTCGCGAACTTCGCGTACCGTTATTATTGGCCATTATTGCTGCTTTTAGCCGAATTTTGACTGAAGTGGGTTGCTCAATGATGGTGGGGGGCAATATTTTACACCACACCCGTAATATTCCCACCGCCATTGCCTTAGAAACCAGTAAAGGCGACTTTGCCCAAGCTATCGCACTAGGATTAGTGCTGCTGATTTTAGCGATTGTGATTAATTTTGCCATCGGCTCACTGCGTGGCAAAGCCATGCCAAGGAGTCAGTAATCATGGTTAAAGTGACCGCGAAAAACATTCAGGTGCAATTTAAAGCAAGAAAGTTGTTTGCTTTTGACAGCCTGAGTTTTTGTGAAGGCGATGTCATATACCTGCAAGGGGACAATGGCAGTGGTAAATCCACCCTTATGAAACTATTAGCGGGGATCGTAAAACCGTCATTAGGTAAGGTAACAGCTGAAGGATTTGCCGCGCCAAAATGGTGGCAACCAAGTACCTTACTAGGCAAAGCGGTTTATCTTCACCAACATGCCTACCTGTTTGATGGTAATGTGGACTACAACTTGCGCTACGCCTTACCAAAGGACAAGTTTAGCGCCGAGCAGCTTCAACAGCGTATTCGTCAAGCTATTGATATGGCGCAGCTGGGGGCATTATTACACAGTAATGCCACTGATTTATCTGGCGGTGAACGCCAACGATTAGCGCTAGCCAGAGCTTGGATAAGCCAACCCAAACTGTTAATGCTAGACGAGCCAATATCTAATATGGATAAGCAATCGCAAAAACTGGTTTTAGCGATGATTAACCAATTAAAACAAGAAGGCACAGGTCTAATTATTAGTAGTCATCAAACCTGCGGCTTAACAGCCTTGTGCAAAAAGCATTGGCATATTGCTGACAACAACGTTGTGGCCAGCAATCATATCCCTAGCGTTGAACAATCACAGGAGTTTCAATATGTCAGTGCAAATTGATGCCGTTATTTTAGCCGGCGGCATGGCCAGAAGAATGGGCGGCATAGATAAAGGCTTAGTTGAGCTCAATAATAAGCCAATGATCAGCCACACCATTGAGCGAGTTCAACCACAAGTGAATCGCATCATCATTAATGCCAATAGAAGCCAGCAACAATATGCTGAGCTAGGTTTTGAGGTTATCAGTGACAATGACAGTGGTTATTTAGGCCCACTCGCAGGCATGGTCACCGCGATGGCGCACACTGATGCCGAGTTATTATTAGTGGTGCCTTGTGATAGCCCAATGCTACCAACAGATTTGTGTGAGCGCATGTATGCCTCGTTAAAAGAAGCCGATGCTGATATCGCGGTAGCCAGCGATGGCGAACATCACCAACCTGTGGTGATGTTATTAAAACCTGAATTAAAACAATCGATGCAGGCCTTTTTAGATGCCGGCGATCGAAAAATATTTTTATGGTATGAAAAGCAAAAACACGTTGTAACCAGCTTTGCCGATCAACCTAATGCATTTGTTAATGTGAACACACTTGAACAAAAACTTGTCATCGAGAATGCCAAGTAAGCTGTGGCAACACAGTAACAAGCCAACAATGAGGTCTTTATGAGTATACCGTTTTCCAATCCGCTGAGTATTCCTGTTCTTGGATTCTGTGCCTATAGCGGCACCGGTAAAACCACCTTGTTAAAACAACTTATTCCCGAATTAAATCGTCGAGGGTTACGTTTAGCAGTAATTAAACACGCACACCATAATTTTGATGTGGATATTCCGGGAAAAGACAGTTACGAAATGCGTAAAGCAGGTGCTAAGCAAATGCTGGTTGCCTCCCATATTCGCTGGGCATTAATGACTGAAGATGCGGTTGATGGTGACCCACAATTACCGCACTTACTAAAGCAAATTGAAACGGACAAAGTGGATATCGTGCTTGTTGAGGGCTTTAAAAAGCTGCAACTGCCTAAAATTGAGCTGCACCGCGCCGCCCACGGCAAGCCACTGATCCATACCCATGATGAAAACATTGTCGCTATCGCGTGTTGTGACGACACCGAAACACCGGCCGAGTTAACCCGACTCGATTTAAATAACGTCGGCCAAATTGCCGACTTTGTGATTGAATACAGTCAAAAGTGGCAAACACCTGAAGTGGCTTTACCGATCCCAACCGTTGCAACACCTGTAAGCGATGAGCAGAAATTTTTATCAGTTGCCCAAGGCTTAGAGCAACTCATGACCATGGTGACGCCGCTTACCGCTAGTGAGCAAGTCACCATCGATGACGCAGCAAATCGAGTACTAGCTAGCGATGCGATTTCACCTGTTAACGTGCCCCAGCAAACCAATTCAGCAATGGATGGTTATGCTTTTGCTTATAGTACTGATAACAGCCCAAGCAACCCAGTTGCGCCATTAAAATTGATGGGTGAAGTGCTTGCTGGGCACCAATATCCAGGCACATTAAACCCCGGTGAAGCCGTACGCATTATGACAGGCGCAACCGTGCCAACTGGCGCTGACACTGTCGAAGCACGTGAGTTGGTGGTTGAACAAGATGGCCAAGTGCAATTACAAGGCAAAGTGGATGCGGGTCAGCATGTCAGACTTGCAGGTGAAGATATTGCCAAAGATGCCTTAGCATTAGCAAAAGGTCATCGCTTACAAGCCGCTGAACAAGGCTTATTAGCCTCATTGGGTTTAGCCTCTGCAGATGTTGTTAAACAACCGGTTGTGGCGGTGTTTTCCACTGGCGATGAAGTGAGTCAACCGGGCGAGCCGTTAAAAGCCAACTGTATTTACGACTCTAATCGCTACACCATTAAATCAATGGCGCAAAAGTTAGGCTGTAAAGTCATTGACTTAGGCATTATTGAAGATAGCGAAGCATCATTAACGGCTGCGCTACAACAAGCCAGTGTTGATGCCGATATTGTGATCAGCTCCGGTGGAGTTTCTGTCGGAAATGCTGACTACATCAAAACAGTATTGGCTAAAATTGGTAAAATAAACTTCTGGCGCATTAATATGCGTCCAGGTCGACCATTAGCCTTTGGCCAAGTCAACGACAGTTTGTTCTTTGGCTTACCGGGTAATCCCGTGGCGGTAATGGTGTCGTTTTTACAATTTGTGCAACCTGCAATTCGTAAACTGGCTGGCGAAAGTAATTGGCAGCCACAATATTTACCAGCAATAACAGATAGCATCTTAAAAAGCCGCACAGGTCGAACAGAGTTTGTGCGCGGTGTTTACTCGTTAAGCAATGATGGACGGTTACATGTGACCTCAACAGGGGCACAGGGTTCAGGGATGTTGAACTCCATGGTTAAGGCAAATTGTCTGGTTATTATCGGTGAAGCCGAAGATGCCGTCATGCCTGGCCAGCAAGTCTTCATTCAGCCTTTTGCTGAACTGTTATAACTAACCATAAGATGTACTAATTCATGAGTTTGATCGTCGACAGTTTTAATCGAAAAGTAGAGTACTTACGTTTATCGGTCACTGACCGCTGTGATTTTCGCTGTGTATATTGCATGAGCGAAGATCCAAGCTTTCTGCCTAGAGAGCAAGTACTTACCTTAGAAGAACTCGCATGGATTGCACAAGCCTTTACCGAACTCGGAGTAAAGAAAATCCGCTTAACTGGCGGCGAACCTTTAGTAAGAACCGATTGCGATAAGCTTATTGAGTTATTAGGTAAATTGCCTGGTTTAGATGATTTATCGATGACCACCAATGGCTCACGCTTAAGTAAACTTGCTCAGCCCATGCATGATGCTGGTTTAAAGCGCTTGAACATCAGCTTAGATACCCTCAACCCTGAGCTATTCACTGAAATGACTCGCAACGGTAAAGTTGAACGAGTCATTGCAGGTATTGATGCCGCTAAAGCCGCAGGCTTTAAGCATATCAAAATCAATGCCGTGATTTTACGTGGCAAAAACGATCATGAAATCTTAGATTTAATCGACTTTTGCCGTGATCGTGAACTAGACATCACCTTTATTGAAGAGATGCCACTAGGGGTTATTGATGAGCGTAAACGCAGTCGTCATTGTTCTAGCGAAGAAGTCAGAGCCCTTATTGAAGCCCGCTATCCATTAGTGCCGTCAAGCAAACGCACTGGTGGGCCAGCACGTTATTTCAAAATGGCAGATCACAGTATTCATATTGGCTTTATCTCGCCCCACAGTAATAGCTTTTGCCATGAATGTAACCGCGTCAGAGTGACAGTCGAAGGCCGTTTATTGCTGTGTTTAGGTAATGAAAACTCGGTTGATTTAAAAGCGATTGTTAGAGCGCATCCAGGTAATATTAATAAGCTAAAACAAGCGATTTTGGATGGCATTCAACAAAAACCCAAAGAGCACTACTTTGGCACCGATGATGACGTGCAAATTCTGCGATTTATGAACACCACTGGCGGTTAAGCCATTTTTACTTACGCAAATCAACCGCCTTCATTAACTAGCCTTAGCAGATAACCACCAAGGGTTACCCACTAAGGCTAGCTTTGATATACACTAAGACTAACAACCACTAGCACGTTAGTTTATGGCCTTATCTCGAAAAAAATGGAATAACATCCTGATCATTGCCTGCGTTTTCATGGTGGCAGTGCTAACCTTTATCGACTCAAAAACCAATCAAATGCCCGATGATGCCCAAGCATTATTTGATGAAACTAACCAGTTAACCCAATTGCAATTCGATGATATTTGGCTTAATAAAGGCGCTAACGGCTGGGTCTGCTCTGCAAGTGTTTTAAACTGTAGAACTTTAGCCGAGGCTTGGAGCCAATTAGCAATCTCCCCCACCAGCATAAGTGATGCAGAGCGCCAACAGTTACCGGCAGCGCAATCGTTAGTGATTGCGATAAATCACACCCCACAAGGACAACTTTGGCAATATTACCCCCAGTATGGGTTATTGCAGTCAGCCGCCGATAATTGGTACCAAATCCCGCCAAGCTTACGTACTGAACTCATCCCAATCATTGCCAGCCAAACACAAGAATAATAGAGAGCCCTATGCCTGAATTACCGGAAGTTGAAGTCACTCGCCAAGGAATATCACCCTACCTCGTCGATCAAACCGTTCGCGACCTTATTATTCATAATGGTTCGTTACGTTGGCCTGTGCCTGACATTTGCCGCAATATTATCGGCCAAACTATCCGAAATGTACGTCGCCGCGCTAAGTACTTACTGATAGATACTGACGCGGGGATCACCATAGTCCATCTAGGTATGTCTGGGAGTCTGCGAATTTTACCAGCCAACACCCCAGCAGAAAAACATGACCACATTGATTTGGCGTTAGAAAATGGCCGCATTCTGAGGTTCAATGACCCAAGGCGCTTTGGTGCATGGCTATGGTATGAATTACCTGAAGAAGCACATCCATTACTATCAAAATTAGGCCCAGAGCCACTGTGTGAAGACTTTAATCCAGTGCAACTACACAATGCCCTCGCCAATAAGAAAAAGGCCATCAAACTGTGTTTAATGGACAATCACATTGTGGTCGGTGTGGGGAACATTTATGCCAATGAAGCCTTGTTTGCCGCAGGTATTCATCCTCAAGCAGCTGCTGGCTCAATTGATATTGAACGCTTAACAATTCTGGTTGCTGAAGTGAAACAGATTTTAGCCCAAGCCATTAAACAAGGCGGCACCACCTTAAAAGATTTTACCAATGCCGATGGTAAACCCGGTTACTTCGCCCAAAAGTTACATGTTTATGGCCGTGGCGGCGAAAACTGCACTGAATGCGGCAATCTATTAAGTGAAATACGTTTAGGTCAACGCACCACGGTATTTTGTGGGCTATGTCAGACATAAGATTGTTGAGGGTAAAATAGGGCAGAACAAGCCTTACCCTGCTTAAGAATATTAAGTCGAGAAAACAAAAAGCCTCGATAGCATAGCTATTGAGGCTTCTATTTTTTAGATATTTGAAATAATTCAATCAACCCGCAGTGATTTAATTGAAGCAATTTTTTGCAGCAAAGAAGCGGCGACATCCTGATGGACGAATTGACTCACATCACCGCCATGTAGGGCAACTTCTTTTACCAAGGTAGAAGAGATAAATGAGTTTTCTTCCGCTGGGGTCAAAAAGACACTTTCTAAATCTGGACTTAAACGACGATTCATATTGGCTAATTGAAATTCATATTCAAAATCTGACACAGCTCGCAGACCACGCACTAACACACTCGCCTGTTGCTCTTTAGCAAAATCAACTAATAAGCCAGTAAAGCCAACCACTTCCACATTGTCTAAATGGGCGGTCACTAAATTAACTTGCTCTACACGCTCTTCAAGGGTAAACATCGGCTGTTTTGACGGATTTGAGGCAATGCCGATAATGACGTGACCAAATAATTTTGCCGCACGCTCAATTAAATCAGCATGGCCATTAGTAACGGGATCAAAAGTACCTGGGTAAATTGCGCGTCTATGCATTTGAATATTCACTGTGTAAAGTATTGCCAGCTAGTTTATCAGTATCAAATACTCGCATCAAAGTTTGATTTGATACTGGTCGTGTTTTACCATATTTCCCACTGAAGTCATTATTGCTGATGATGGTTCTAAACAAGAAACCAAAGCACTTATAGACTCTTATCGTGCCCAAAAGCTGCCCTTTACTTTAATCCATTGTTGGCAAGAAGATTTAGGCTTTCGAGCAGCAAAGAGTCGCAACAATGCCATCCAAGCATCAACAGCTGACTATGTTATTTGCATCGATGGCGATATTATTTTGCATCCTCGCTTTGTTGAAGATCACCTGAGTAATGCGAAAAAGAACCAAGTCATCGCCGGAAAGCGTGTCAGGCTATCTCAAAATTTAGCCAAAAGATAATCACGTCTAACAAACCCATCTCGCCATTATCAGTGTTATTTGCTGCACAAAGCGGCCATAAAAATGCCATTCGCTCTAATGTGTTAAGTCACTACTTAAGCAAAACAAATCAAAATGCCGACAGCGTGTTTAGTTGTAACTTTAGCTTTTGGCGCCAAGATGCGATAAACGTCAATGGCTTTAATTGTGACTTTGTAGGTTGGGGCGCTGAAGATAAGGAATTTTGTGTTCGACTGATTAACGGCGGAGCATCAAAAAAGCAATTGAAGCATTTAGCAGTATGTTATCACCTGTACCACCCAGAATTGTCTCGAAAAATGGCACAAGTAAATCAACAGATTTATGATGACGCCATTTCAAAGAAATTAACTTATTGTCGAAATGGCATCAAAAAATACATTCCAAGCTAAAACTCACTCAAAGCTAAAGCTGGCTTGGCAATTTGGGGAGCTTACTTCGATTAATTCTTACCTTGACCTCAAAACATAACTTTTGCCAAATGCGTTTCAGGGGATGTTTTTTGGTGGTATTTCGATTACCTAAAGTACATATTTCACTTTCAAAGTCAGCGTCTTGCACAGGAAAAGGTCGAACAACAAAGCATCTTAAGTCCTTTTGAAACCAATACTGAATATCAATATCCACAGGCCTTGCAATAGGCATTGCCGTTGCAAGTAGCTTTTTAGCCCCAGCTATCGACACAAATTGACCACGGGTAGAAGAAGGCAGTTTTAAGCAGGTCGATAATGAAAAACCATCATCAAGCTCAAGGGTATCAATAACCGCTTTTTGTTTACTGCCGTGACATAATTTAATGTAGTCCCATTGAGCAGATAATTGACTCACGCTTTTTAATAATGATAATAAATCAGGGTTTAATATCGAGTCATCTTCTAAAATAAGCGCGAAGTCCAAGTGCTGCTCAAGCATCATATTCCAGCAATTGACATGGCTCAAATAGCAGCCAATTTCACCGACATTCAGCACTTTATCGTATTTTGCTAAATTTGTTGGCTCATCAAAAACCGCAGCAATTTCAGCTTCAGTCAGTGCTTTACCGTATACCGCAGGCACTCGTTCAAACTCAATATTGAGCAGCTCAAGTTGTTGTTGCATAAAAGCCATTCTTTCAACGCTTTTATCGAGATTGATTACAAACACTTTAAACTTCATAAAACGTCTCAATTCCGTCCTTGGTAGTGCCTAAATTAATAATTTAAATCAACAACTATTCGATGCAACTGTCATTCTATTTTTCAATCACTTATTTAGGCGTAATGTTCAATTTTTGCTTTAATACCGTAGAACTGACATTAGGGGTGTAATCAAAATAGACCATGTCACAACTTACTGGTGGGTATTTCCCCTTCCAATCAGAACCCACTGAAATAGCATCGATATTATACTGATCAACGATTGATTGTTTATTTTTATCAATCTGAGGGATTACTTCATCCACATAGCGATTAGCTTCTAAAATTGAAATTCGCTCTTCAAAAGGAATAATTGGCGGTCTGCCTTTAGAGTTAATAATCACTTCATCGGTAGAAACACCCACAACCAAGTAGTCACACAGCTCTTTAGTCTTTTTAAGAATATTTAAATGGCCTTGATGAAAAATATCAAAACAGCCAGAGGTGTACATTCGGCGATATTTTTTAGCCGTCACCATTGGCTTGATAGAAATGAAATCACTCTTCAAGGTTTTCAATAACTCTTGCTGATAAATCGTATCCAGCTGCAGATCATCTCCTAGGTTAGGAGGGTTTGGCCAATGGCGATCTTCAAAAACTTTGTCACAAAACTCAACCGGAGACTCATAGCGAGGAATAACATGAAAATGCACTGCGGGATCAACCATCATTAACATTAAATAGTTAATTTTGCTGTAATCAAAGCGCTTCTTTAACACCCTTTCAATATCAGCAATAATCACTGTTTGCTCAGCAGCAGCTTCCTTAGAAATGGCAGAATATTGGTGCACACCCTCTTTGCAAATAAGTACCATTGAACCTAAAGTCGGTTGCATGGGTCTTAGCAATAAATCCCAATGTTGATATGATTTAATCAGGCTTTGTGGATAATCGAATTTTTTGAGCGTTACTTGAGGCATGAATTCAGTACACGATAGAATTGTGATTAGTATTTTAATCGAATAATCCATAGTCGTCTACGAGTTAGTCCTTGAAGAAGCGCCCCTTACTCTAAATCTATTTAACCAATTTGATTACGCTAGAATAACTAACATATAATAGACCAATGTTACATTTTCAATGATGCTCAATTGCTAGGAATATCATGCTAATCCTTTTCGATACGCTAAACGTATATTACCTCCCACAATATATTCCTATTATTCAAGAACTAAAATTGAGAAACCATGATGTTAAGCTAGTCTGTTACCATGACCGTAATGAAAAAGCTGTAGTAGAGCCAATCTTTCAAGCTTTAAACCTAGAATGCATCTGGGTACATAATGACAATGAAGCTGAGAAGCTGTATGTAAAGCTAAAACCTGAATGGATTTTCTTTGGTAATAAATGCGACTTTTTAAATAGTATTCATCAATACTCAAAAACCGCCCAATTAGGTCATGGTATCGGCCCTAAACCGACTTACTACCACAAGTCAGTTACCCCTATGACTGTGAGATTCATTGAAGGCGCATTGCGATTAGCCAAAATTCAACAGTTGTACCCCAATGACAATTTCATTCAAGTGGGCTTTTCAAAGTTAGACCCTATTATTAATCATGATGAGCCTGGCCTTGATTACGAAAAACTGGGGCTCGACAGTAATAAAAAAACGATCTTATATGCGCCAACCTTTAACCCTAGCTCATTAGAGTGCTTTCCTGACAATTGGCCTACTGACTTTACAGACTATAATATTTTAATAAAGCCGCACTCATTGACCCAAATGAGAGGCAAATTTAAAAAGCAGCAACAAAAATTAAAAAAATGGTCAGAGTTCAGCAATGTTTATGTGGCCTCACCTAAAGATATATCCCTGCTGCCCTTTATGAAAAATGCCGATATTTTATTAAGTGAAGCCTCGAGTACATTGTTTGAGTTTGCAGCGCTTTCAAAACCCGTCATTGTATGTAATTTTTTTAAGCTTAAGTGGTCTTATAGAGGCATTTTTCATTACCGCTTTAAAAAGCGCTTTGGCAAGGATAATGTGCTTTATAGCGACATCGGCAAGCATGTGAATAGCTATAAAGAACTAAAAGTGGCAATACCGCAACAATTAGCCATGCCTGAAGAATATGCGGTAAGTCGAGCTCAATACACCACAGACCATGTTGGCCCGACTGATGGCAAAGCATCTAAAAGAATTGTTGATTATTTAGAAGTAAATTCCGCTAATTCGCTTGCTGCTGAAACTTAAGCAAGGCAGTGACAGTCTAAATACTTATTAGTATTTTTTAATATGAGTGAATGGCCTACAATAATCATTAGCGAATAAAAAAATTATTTATCGGAATCTGTATGAAGAAAATCGGCTATACAACAGGTGTGTTTGACTTGTTTCATATTGGGCACTTAAATGTCCTTAAACGAGCTAGATTAGAATGTGACTATCTCATTGTTGGTGTCACCAGTGATGAGCTGTCTATGTCGGCAAAGAACAAAAAGCCTGTTATACCCTTCCAAGAGCGTATGGAGATTGTGGAAGCGATTAAGTTTGTGGACGAGGTGGTTCCGCAAGTTAATTACGATAAATTAGAAGCATGGAATAACCTGCGATTTGATCGTATGTTTGTTGGTGATGACTGGAAAGGCACTGATAAGTGGAATCAAATTGAAAACGAATTTGCAGAGTTTGGTGTAGAGATCCTGTATTTCCCATACACCTCTCACACCTCAAGTTCGATTCTTCGCGAAGTACTCAGTAAAATTTAACTCACCCACCGAGTCATATTCAATGGTGTATTTTTACATACACCATTGAATAATATCTAAATGAACGTTAACTCTCCTAGCTAAGACCAGCGATAATACTGTAGTTTTTTACGAATTTTAAAACGTCGAATTAAATTCAGCGGCTTTTTCTTTAAATGGGCTATGCCTGTTTGAATTAAAGACTCCATAGCATCAAGTGCTCTTTCACTCGACAAACCATCTTTGTATGGATGTATTGCTCCTGAATGATTTTTCACTTCAGATAATAAATCATCGCTATCAAAAAGCGCTTTATCCAATACCTTTTCTAAATCATCAGCTTTTTCAAAGTTGAGCATCCATTTTTCTGGCCTGCGACTATTAAAAGCCACCACAATTTTTTCTTGTATCGCAAACTCAGCAAGAATAGACGAGGTGTCAGATAAAATGATGTCCGCAGCTTGTAGTAACGGAATAACATCGCCCGTTTCTATAAAGCGTAAGTTTTCAGACGATAAAGCTTTATACATAGCAACTTCTTCACTGGTCGCTTTTGGATGCAGTTTTACAATCCATTGCCAATCTCGCGTTTTAGTTAATCGCTGAATATTAGAATAAAGTTGTTCAGTACTAGTCAATTTGGGCGAAAAAGTAGGCGCATACAAAATAACCGGTTTATCAGACTGAAACTGAGCGGTGTTGGCATGCAAAGTAAATAAAGGATCTAGTTTTGACCAACCAGTCTCAACTATCTCACAGGTTCCGTCATTTATTGCTTCAAAGCCCTTAGTAATATTAGGCCCTTGGGTGCAATACAAATCAAAGAAGCCCCTGATATTAAACTTGCCCTTTTTACCTGAATCAAATCCATGAAACACTTGCACTTTTATCCCTGGGAAAAAGTCGGGAATAAAGTTGCCAGGTGCAAGGGTGGCATCTGCAGCGAACTGTTTCACCTCAGTGACATCCATCAAGCGTTTATCAGACGGTTTTAAAAAGGGTTCAGCCTCACTCCCTTTGGGAATAAACCAAGCGACAGAACCACCACGTTGCTTTATCGCTTTCTCAATCGGTCTCAATACACTATAAGAATAAGATAATGTGACGTAAAACAAATAACGCATATGCAATAAACCCTTTTGAAATCGATGAAAATTTAAATTGTTACTTACTCGATAAATTAAATAGCATCACCTCTCTGCAAGATGATTATTGGCTGACAATTTTATCAAATTGTTCTTTAACGCTTTCAACCTTGATTAACCCCATCAAGTCCTGCCCCTTTGCCCTTTTCCCCCAAGCAATGCTGCTATCAGGAAATTGCTGCTTAATCACTTGATCATACACACTGACGACCGAGTCTAAACTGCTATAAGGCCCTGTTCGGCCTGGATTTGAATGGGCGTATAAACCAATCACTGGCGTACCTTGAGTCACCGCCATATGGGCGGGGCCGGTATCTGGCGCAATAACCAGACTGGCTCTTTTCAATAATGCCAATAATTGCGTTAGGCTGGTTTTTCCAATCATATTGTCAATATGGCAGTGACTGCTTTTAATGATATTAGCCGCTAAATCGACTTCCAATTGACTTGGGCCGCCGCAAAGTATCACCCGATAACCTTTCTCGACCGCATGATCTGCCACTGCAGCGTAACGCTCTGGCAGCCAATTACGCTCAGCTTTACTGGCTGCGGGGCAAATCACTAACACTTTTTCATCATCTGTGATGACTTGTTTGGCGAACTCGGTATCGGTTTCAGGTACCGGAATATTCCAGCTTGGGGTTAAATCTGTAACGCCAATGGCTTTGGCAAAGCCCATAAACCCTTCTAACACATGGGGCGTTGCCAATGGCTCCACCCTATGATTAGTCACCAACCACTGACCTTCTTTAGCTCTGGCTTTATCAAAGCCCACTCTAACTTTTGCTGAAATCATCAATGATGCGATGGTCGCTCTCAGCGCCACTTGCATGTGTAGTAAAACATCAAAGCGTTGACCAGCGAGGGCTTTTCTCAATTGGCCATAACTGCGCCAACCTTGGGATTTATCAAAGATCACAAACTGAATACCGGGCATATGTTTAACCAATTGATATTCAACTTTACCAATCACCCAAGTAATGGCTAAATCAGGATATTGACGCTGGATCGCTTGCACCATGGCTACCGCATGACACACATCTCCAATCGCGGATAAACGAAGTAAACATAAGGATTGTATCGATGAAAAGTCTGCTTTCATGGGTTACCACTAACGATATAAAGGGAATTAAGTACAAGTATTCGATCTTAATGTAGAATATTGTTTTTAGCCACCGACAAATCGACGCTTTTACTAATTGGCCTATGCAATTTGAATCAACAGATACTGGGATCATTGCTTGGTGCGAGCCACTCGCGCAGCAATTAACTCCCGCACAATTCCAAGCTGACTATTGGCAGCAACAAAATGCCATTATAGGCCAGTCAAAAGGTCGCTATACCACCTGGTTTGTGGAAAATAACCACCAGCGCTGGGTATTACGCCATTATTGGCGTGGTGGCTTTATGGCAAAATTCAGCCGTGATGCTTATGTTTTTACAGGCATGTCTCGCACTCGAGCCATTGCTGAACTGGCGTTATTAGAGAAGCTATTTGATGAAGGCTTTCCAGTACCTAGACCCATTGCCGCCAATGTTGAACGCTTTGGCATCTGGTATCGCGCCGATCTGATTATTGAGCTGATTGATGGCGCGAAAGATTTGGTAGCCTATTTATCCAAAACAGCCATGAGTGATAGCCAATGGCAGCAACTGGGCAGCCTCATTGCTAAATTTCATAATCGTGGCGTATATCATGCCGACCTTAACGCAAAAAATATCTTACTGGCCGAAGCGCAATTTTACCTTATCGATTTTGACCGTGGGGTAATAAAAACACCCGCTAAGCAGTGGCAACAAGCCAATTTAAGCCGATTACTGCGCTCGTTTTATAAAGAGCAAGCGAAACTGCCAACATTAAATTTCAATGAATCAAATTGGCAGCAGTTACTTTACGGTTACCAACAAGCCATTAATTAACTGAATTTAGCGATTAGCTGATTAACTGAGTAAAGCGCAATTGCTGCTCAACTATTTCAAACTGCTTTTGCAATGCGCCGCGATTTTGAGACACCACCGCTAAGCTCGCTTTGGCGGCGTTATCATGCAATTCGGCGTTAGCAAACAGCTGTAATAACATGTCAGCAAGTTCATCGGCGTTATTCACCACAGTTAAGCCACCAGCTTGCTCAAGTAAATGGGTGATTTCAGCAAAATTCCAATGGTGCGGGCCAACACTTACTGGCAAGCCCATTGCTGCAGGCTCTAAAGGGTTATGCCCGCCACTTTCAATCAGTGTGCCGCCAATAAAGGCAACATCTGCAGCGCCATATAGCATCAACAGTTCACCCATGGTATCGCCCAGCAGTACTTGGGTGTGCTGAACGACCGCCTCATTCATACTGCGCCTAGCTAAATTCAACCCTTGTTGAGTGGTCGACACAGCGGCAACATTAAATTGTTCAGGGTGTCTTGGCGCCATAATCAGCAGCGCATCAGGATATTGCTCCAACACTTTTTCATGGGCTTGCAACATCATATCAAACTCACCAGGATGAACACTGCCAGCAACCCATACAGGGGCTTGGCTTCGGTTCCAATCAGCTCTTAAGGTTTTAGCTTGTTGGTATTTGCTGTCATCAATCTGTATGTCAAACTTTAAACTGCCGCAAACATGCAATGACTGAGTGTTGGCCCCTAACGCCGCAAAGCGGGCAGATTCAGCCTCGGTTTGCACCGCAATCGCATCAAGCGCCGTTAACATGGGTAAACTTAGCCCCATTTGCTTATGGTATTTATCGGCAGATTTTTGCGATAAGCGCGCATTAGCTAACACCAAGCGAGTATTATTCTTCTTGGCAAAATGAAGCAGGTTTGGCCACAATTCAGTTTCCATAATCACGCAAAGTTGCGGATTAACCTGCTTAATAAAGCGACTAATACAAAGGTTAATATCAAACGGAAGGTAACAATGCTGCACACTATCGCCAAAAGCCTTTTTAACCTCAGCAGATCCCGTAGGGCTGGTGGTGGTAACCGTAAATGACAGTTGTGGGTACTGTTTCATTAAGCGTTTTATTAACGGTATTGCTGCTAAGGTTTCCCCCATCGACACACTATGAATAAGTACATCAGTTTGCTTTAAGCGCATTAATCCAAAACGCTCGCCCCAGCGGCCGCGATAATCAGGGCTTTTAAACGCACGAAAAGCCAAATATGCCACGATGAGAGGGGATAACAGCAAGAGTAAAACGGAATATACACCACGAGTCATGAAAACTACTTGATCAATTTTGCTTGTCAGATAACCACAATGTTAACATAATCTAAATTCATAGGGATATGAGCTTAGTAGTATGTAATTAAGAAATGATTTCTTCATGAGCCTCTGATAATTGGAACTGATATGAAAACCCGCGATAAGATAGTTTTTGCCAGCCTTGAACTTTTTAACGAACATGGTGAACGTAATATCACCACCAATCACATTGCGGCTCATTTAAATATCAGTCCTGGAAACCTGTATTACCATTTCCGCAATAAAGAAGACATTATCAATTCTATCTTCACCATGTATGAATCTAATCTTGAAAATGGTTCAAAGCCTTATGAAGACGTATCAATTGACGTTGAATTATTATTGGGCTATTTCGATGCGATGTTTTATACCATGTGGCAATACCGATTTATGTACGCCAACCTAGCCGATATTTTAAGTCGAGATGAAGCCTTAAAGCAGCGCTATACTCTGGCACAAAAAAGCGTATTAGCACGCTCAAGTAACGTCCTTAAACAACTTAAACAAGATGGTTTTTTAAACGTTGAAGACGATAACATCGTCGAACTTGCAGATACCATGAAGATGATCGTTAGCTATTGGATTAGCTATCAACTGACCCAATCGGGTGCATCAAAAATCACCAAACCTGCAATTTACAAAGGTTTATTACGGGTGGTTATGCTGTTTAAAGCGTATTCAACGCCAATTTCTCAACCTACCTTTGCACGACTTGAGCAGCACTACCGCGAGTTAGTCTCTCAAGACGCCTGCCCAGAGCTTTAATTCAGGTAAATTAAACCGCCCTTACAATCCCATTGCTGGCAACTATAATAATAGCGTTGGCAAAAGGGATTGGCAGTATTTTAATCATAAAATACCGTTTTACTGCCACTTATTAATACTTCCCCAGTTAATGAAAGTTGATTAGTTTTATTTATCCGAAATCACCCCAAGCCCTAATCAATTTTATGTAACCACTGCGCTTAAAAAAAACGCTGTGGCCTTATAAAAATTAAGGGTAGAATGCCGACAACTCCCGATCAGAAATCAGCGCATGTTTGACTTAAACAGCCAAAGGTTGCGATTAACATAATAACCATTATTAGGAGAAATCAGGTGGCCTCTACCTCATTTTACGACCGCATAAATCAACAACTTGTCGATGTTAAAGCTGAAGGCTTATACAAGAGTGAACGTGTCATTGCGTCTGCCCAGCAAACCTCTATCAATGTAAATAGCGAAGAAGTGATTAACTTCTGTGCTAATAACTACTTAGGCTTGGCAAATCACCCTGAATTAATTAATGCTGCTAAGAATGGTTTATCAAGCCACGGCTTTGGTATGGCATCGGTTCGTTTTATTTGTGGCACCCAAGATATTCATAAGCAATTAGAAAATAGCTTAAGTGAATTTTTAGGAATGGAAGATACCATTCTTTACTCTTCATGTTTTGATGCCAATGCGGGTTTATTTGAAACTCTGCTAGATGCGAACGACGCTATCGTCTCTGATGCGCTAAACCATGCCTCTATTATTGATGGTGTGCGTTTATGTAAAGCTAAGCGTTTCCGTTATGCCAACAACGATATGGCCGATCTTGAAACCCAGCTGATTGCCGCGCAAGCTGCGGGCGCACGAAACATTCTTATCGCCACTGATGGCGTGTTCTCAATGGATGGTGTGATTGCCAACTTACAAGGTGTGTGTGATTTAGCCGATAAATACGATGCACTCGTCATGGTTGATGACTCTCACGCTGTGGGTTTTGTTGGTAAAAATGGCCGTGGCACCCACGAGTTTTGCCAAGTAATGGATCGCGTCGATATTATTACCGGTACTTTAGGTAAAGCCTTAGGCGGCGCTTCAGGTGGTTTCACTTCTGCTAAAAAAGAAGTGGTTGACTGGTTACGTCAGCGCTCTCGCCCTTACTTATTTTCAAACTCTTTAGCGCCTTCAATCGTGAGTGCATCAATCCATGTGTTAGAAATGCTAAAAACGGGTCACGATTTACGTGAAGCCGTATGGGAAAACAGCCGTTACTTCCGTGAAAAAATGACAGCAGCAGGCTTTACTTTAGCAGGTGCTGATCACGCCATTATCCCGGTAATGATTGGTGATGCTAAATTGGCAGGTGATTTTTCAAACCGCCTACTCGCTGAAAACATCTACGTGGTTGGTTTCTCATTCCCGGTGGTGCCAAAAGGCCAAGCCCGCATTCGCACCCAAATGTCAGCGGCGCACACTAAAGCGCAAATTGATAAAGCAATCGAAGCCTTTACCCGTATAGGTAAAGAAATGGGCATTATTTAGGACTCACTACACATGAAAGCACTAAGTAAATTAAAGCCTGAACAAGGCATTTGGATGGTTGATGCGCCTAAGCCAACAATGGGCCATAACGATCTATTAATTAAAATTCGTAAAACTGCCATTTGTGGTACCGATGTACATATCTACAACTGGGACGAATGGTCACAAAATACCATTCCTGTGCCTATGGTTGTTGGACACGAATATGTCGGTGAAGTGGTCGATATGGGCCAAGAAGTTCGCGGCTTTACTGTCGGCGATCGCGTTTCTGGTGAAGGCCATATTACCTGTGGCCATTGCCGCAACTGTCGCGGTGGTCGCACGCATTTATGCCGTAACACTTCAGGTGTCGGGGTAAACCGTGAAGGTGCCTTTGCTGAGTACTTAGTGATCCCTGCATTTAATGCCTTTAAAATCCCTAACGATATTTCAGATGACCTCGCATCTATCTTTGATCCATTTGGTAATGCAGTACACACCGCATTATCGTTTGATGTGGTCGGTGAAGATGTGCTAATTACCGGTGCAGGCCCTATCGGGATTATGGCAGCGGCAGTATGTAAGCACGTTGGCGCCCGCCATGTGGTTATCACTGATGTTAATGAGTACCGCCTTGATCTTGCTCGTAAAATGGGCGCGACTCGCGCAGTAAACGTTGCGAAAGAAGACTTAAAAGATGTAATGATTGAGTTAGGCATGACTGAAGGTTTTGATGTTGGCTTGGAAATGTCAGGCGTACCATCGGCATTTCATTCAATGCTCGATACCATGAATCACGGCGGCAAAATTGCCATGCTAGGTATTCCTGGCGGTGAAATGGCCATTGATTGGAGTAAAGTCATCTTTAAAGGCTTAATCTTAAAAGGCATTTATGGACGCGAAATGTTTGAAACTTGGTATAAAATGGCCAGTTTGATTCAATCAGGGTTAGATTTGTCGCCAATTATCACCCATCATTTCAGTGTTGATGACTTCCAACAAGGCTTTGATGCAATGCGCTCTGGTCAATCAGGCAAAGTGATATTGAATTGGGATTAATCGCCATATAGCGGATTTATTCTCATCTAAAAAGGGGTTGTATACGTACAATCCCTTGTCACATACTAAAGGCTCTATTGTCGTTTTTACTATCGTCATTTTTTAAAGGATTAACCATGTCAGCGTTTAAGCATTTATCGATTAACGAACTCATTCACATGCAAGAAGATGCCAGTGATGTGCAAATCGTCGATATACGCGATGCCGCCAGCTTTGCCGCAGGTAACATTAAAAATTCAGTGCATCTTACCAATGAAAACATCGCCCACTTTATGGCCGATGCCGATATGGATAAGCCATTAGTCGTGGTGTGCTATCACGGCGTGAGCAGTCAAGGCGCTGCGGGTTACCTTATTGAACAAGGTTTCGATGATGTTTATAGTCTTGATGGTGGATACACAGCTTGGAGTTTAGCTCACGTATGATAGAAATCGGCCAATTACCTAACGCTCGCGCAGCACAGGCATTCATAGACTATTTAAAAGGTCTTGATATTGAATGCCATCCCGTTGTGATTGAAACCGGGGTATCTTTGGTCGTTGAGCAACCATCTCAGGCACAACAAGCCAAATACGAGTTTGAACAGTTTAGACAAAACCCATACCAGAAGAAGTATTTACAAGCCTCTTGGGATAATGGCACCACCCAAACCAAATTAGATTATGGCTCCTCCAGTTTAGGGCTTATCCAGCAGTTTATTACTGGCGCAGGGCCACTAACCCTGATTACCTTCTTTGTTTGTGTGCTGGTATACGCCGGCATGAACCTTGGCTTTGCCAATGGCATTTTTAGCCAGTTATCCTTTTTTGGCGCTGTGCCCCAAAGTGACATTAGCCAAATATGGCGAGTGTTTACCCCCAGCTTGATGCATTTTTCATTAATGCATATCGCCTTTAACTTATTATGGTGGTGGTATCTAGGTGGCAAGATTGAAACCAAACTCGGTAGCAAGCCACTGATCATATTACTTGTCGTTGCAGGTAGTTTACCCAGTATTGTGCAATACATGATGACAGGGCCTAACTTTGGCGGCTTATCAGGCGTGGTATACGCCGTTGTTGGCTACACCTGGATAATGGGGCAACGCCAACCCCAATCAGGTATTGGCATTCCCAACAGTTACATGGGCTTTATGCTTGTTTGGCTGGTACTAGGCTTTACCGATTTACTCGGTATGCCCATCGCCAATGGTGCTCATATCGGCGGATTATTGATTGGTTTGGCTCAAGGCGCTTTTGATAGCCGTAAATCAGCCGCTAAATAACCACTAACACATCCCCAGCACTTCTGTGACCAGCTTTTTAATACCCACATTAGCCTCAGCTATGGACGTCGCCAACATATAGGCTGGGGTGGTTACCAGCCGATTTTGCTTATCAATAACGATATCAGCGCAAGTACTCTCTAAATGCTCACCACCCATTTCATTAAACGCCTGTGCGGTACCACTGTCATTACCAATGGTGCCTTGGGGGGCGTTATTAAAAATTCGCGGCAACATAATGGGTGCGATACACATAAAGCCCATTGGTTTGTTGGCGAGCACAAACTCTTGAATAAAACTTTCCACCTGTGGCTGCAGCACGCAATCACTACCTGCAACGGCAAAATCACACAAGTTTTTAGCAGCGCCAAAACCACCCGGGACAATTAAGCCATCAAATTGATCAATATTTAGCGCATTAATATCACTGATTTCACCACGGGCAATGCGCGCCGACTCCTCTAATACATTTCGCTGCGCATCCACATCAACTTCACCGGTTAAATGATTGACTACATGCAATTGATTAATATTTGGCGCAAAACAATGATAGCTCGCCCCTGCCTGAGATAAAGCTAATAAGGTTAAAACCGACTCTTGAATTTCTGCGCCGTCGAACACCCCATTTCCACTGAATAAAACCGCAATATTTTTCATTACTGATCCCTTGCCATTGTATTAATTTAACCTTTTTTCAACAAATCTATTGATCTGTTCAAAAAACATGCTAACTTAGATTTCCTCAAATCTCCTCATGGTTTAAAACTGAACTAAGAATTCAGTTAATTCAAGGAAGAATATTAAAAAGTCCACAAATTGGGAATATATTTTAAAACTATAATTCAACTCACAAAAATTATATTTACTACAACAAATCAAAGGCTTAACTGTTTTACATCCTGTCGTAGTTAAAACACACCTAAATGATTAATTAATTCACTCACAGACTTATCCACAGCCTGGGATAAAATTTGCCGTGGCCGAAAAGCCCTGTATGTGGCATTCTAGAGCCATCTCAGAATACTGAATATGAAGCCAAACTATGCCAACAATCCCCAATAACCCACTCGTCCTTGTGGATGGTTCCTCTTACCTTTACCGTGCTTATTATGCCCCACCTCATTTAACTAATTCTAAAGGTGAAGCTACGGGTGCTGTTTATGGTGTAGTCAACATGCTACGCAGCTTAATGAGCCGCTATAATCCAAGTCATATTGCGGTAATTTTCGACGCTAAAGGCAAAACTTTCCGTAATGATATGTATAGCGAATACAAAGCTCAGCGCCCACCAATGCCTGATGATTTACGTACCCAAATTGCCCCATTGCATGCCATTATTAAAGCATTAGGCTTACCATTAATCAGTATTGAAGGTGTTGAAGCCGATGACGTTATTGGCACCATCGCGCTCAAAGCTAGTCAAGAAGGTCGAGCAACCTTAATCAGCACTGGTGATAAAGACATGGCGCAACTTGTAGATGAACATGTCACCTTAATTAACACCATGACCGATACCATTATGGGCCCAGAAGAAGTCACCGCTAAGTTTGGTGTCGGCCCAGAGTTGATCATCGACTTGCTCGCCATGATGGGCGATAAAGCCGATAACATTCCAGGTCTGCCCGGTGTTGGTGAAAAAACCGCATTAGCAATGCTAACGGGGGTTGGCGGCGTCGATAAACTTATCGCCAATCCTGAGAGCGTGTTAGATGTGACTTTCCGCGGCTCTAAAACCATGCCAAAGAAAATTGCCGAAAATAAAGACATGCTGCAGCTATCATACGATCTTGCCACCATCAAAACCGATGTGGAGTGGGATAATGACTGGGATAAATTAGCCACCAAACCACAAAACCGCGATGAATTAGTTAAGCTTTATGGTGAAATGGAATTCAAGCGCTGGTTAGCAGAAGTATTGGATAATAAATCAGGCTTTAATACATCAAGCAAGTCTAACACCACAGAGGAAATCACGCCTGTCGCTGCGGCCATTGAAGTTGAATATGACACCATATTAACCGAAGCGCAGTTAACCCTTTGGATTGAAAAGCTATCAAAAGCTAAATTAATTGCCATCGACACCGAAACCACCAGCCTAAACTACATGGAAGCAAAGCTGGTCGGTATTTCATTTGCAATAGAAGCAGGTAAAGCGGCTTATTTGCCGTTAGCCCATGATTACTTAGACGCACCACAGCAACTTGCTATGGAGTACGCACTTGAGCAATTAAGACCGATTTTAGAAAATGACCAACTTGAAAAAGTCGGCCAAAACCTAAAATACGATATCAGTATCTTTGCCAATGCAGGCATCAGCCTTAAAGGTGTTCGCTTTGATACCATGCTTGAGTCCTACGTGTTTAACTCTGTCGCCTCTCGTCATGATATGGACGGATTAGCCCTTAAGTATCTTGGTCATAAAAATATTAGCTTTGAAGAAATTGCCGGCAAAGGCGCAAAACAGTTAACCTTCAACCAAATTAATTTGGATGTAGCAGCGCCCTATGCAGCAGAAGATGCCGACATCACCCTGCGTTTACATCAGCACCTATGGCCAAGAATAGAGAAAGAGCCAACACTCAGCTCAGTATTTAATGAACTTGAATTACCGCTAATCCAAGTATTATCAAATATCGAACGTCAAGGCGTACTCATTGACAGCATGCTGCTCAGTCAACAAAGTGATGAACTTGCACAGAAGATTGACGATCTTGAAACTAAGGCTTATGACATCGCCGGTGAGAAGTTTAACCTCGGCTCTCCAAAGCAATTACAGGCATTATTTTTTGATAAACTTGGCTATCCGGTCATCAAAAAGACCCCAAAAGGTGCCCCGTCAACCGCAGAAGATGTACTGGTTGAATTAGCCCTAGATTACCCGCTTCCTAAAATTATTTTGCAGCACCGCAGTCTGTCAAAATTAAAGAGCACCTATACCGACAAATTGCCATTAATGGTTAATCCGGTTACCGGGCGCGTGCATACCAGCTATCATCAAGCCAATGCCGCCACAGGACGTTTATCATCAAGCGAGCCAAACCTGCAAAATATCCCTATCAGAACCGAAGAAGGTCGCCGCATTAGGCAAGCTTTTATCGCCGCTGAAGGCCGTAAAGTATTGGCTGCCGATTACTCGCAAATTGAATTACGCATCATGGCGCATCTTTCACAAGATAAAGGCTTATTGACAGCATTTGCTGAAAATAAAGATATTCATAAAGCCACCGCAGCAGAAGTATTTGGGGTGCATTTTGAAGAAGTGACTACCGAGCAACGCCGCCGAGCTAAAGCGGTTAACTTCGGTTTAATCTATGGCATGTCAGCGTTTGGCTTGGCCAAGCAGCTAGATATCCCACGTAAAGAAGCTCAAACCTACATTGATACTTACTTCGCCCGCTATCCTGGCGTATTGAAGTACATGGAAGACACCCGCGCGTTAGCCGCTGATGTTGGCTATGTCGAAACCCTTTACGGCAGACGACTGTACTTACCTGATATTAAAGACAGAAACGCCATGCGCCGTCAGGCGGCTGAGCGCGCAGCGATTAATGCGCCAATGCAAGGCACTGCCGCTGATATCATCAAAAAAGCGATGATAAAGATCGCCGCTTGGATTGAGAACGACACTCAAGGTGAGATCACCATGATGATGCAGGTGCACGATGAATTGGTTTTCGAAGTGGATGCAGATAAAGCAGAAGCCTTGAAGAGCAAGGTCTGTGAACTGATGGCCGAAGCGGCCTCCATTGATGTGATGCTATTAGCTGAAGCAGGACTTGGAAACAATTGGGATGAGGCGCACTAGGGTTTAACGACTCACATATACACCTAAACAGATGATGAAACGGATGCGGCTAAACAGATAGTCATTGCCGAATACAAAATACCTGTAATGAAAAATTTACAGGTATTTTTTTACCTGCTTGTTTACCACTTAGTCTTTTGCACAAAAAACGCTGATAAACCCAGCATAAATTGTGTTGCTGCTCACAATATTGTTCATTTTAACGAAAAACAGTTTTTTATTTAAAGGCTAATACCGTATTATCTTCGCTGTAGGGTACAGAGGTTAAGATGTTCCATCTTTCAGACCTTTTTATTTCACTAGAAATAGTGACAAGCCGAATTATGGCGCTCCAGCATCTATATATGCTGGAGCTTTTTTTTGCCCAAAATAAATTTTAGAGCAAATACTTTAACTACATTTAAGAAACAGGTATTATGAGCTTATTGAGCGTCATCAATGAGTAGATGGCACTTGAGTCTTGTTGAATTTAGCTTCTCCCCAAAAGAGCTAATTTTTTTAACCGATAGCTATTTAGTTATCGGTTTTTTTTTGCCATTTTTCGAAACTCGATTTTTAAATGCAAAAAAGGCTACTAAGTACAAAGTCTTAATAGCCTTTTTAAACTGAATAAGAATTAGTTATTCTTATTCAGCCTGCTCTTGCGATGCTTGCTCCGCTTCAGCTTCAGTGAGCCAGCTTGGGTTACACCACTCATTTAAAATGCCTAGCACTTTAGGTTTACCAGTCCCTTTAGTAGAAGAGAAAGGTTCAACTTTAACCCAATCCCCATACTCAGCTAACTCTTTACGCACCGCATTAACTGTCTTCATTTTGACGTTTTGCGCGAGCTTATCAGACTTAGTAAGCAAAGCTAACACTGGGATTTCACTCAGCACAGCCCACTCAATCATTTGCAAATCGAGATCTTTAAGCGGATGGCGAATATCCATTAACACCACAACACCGCTTAAACAGGCGCGCTCTTGTAAATATTCACCTAAAGCTTTTTGCCATTTATTTTTTAATGCTAAAGGCACCTTAGCAAAACCATAGCCAGGCAAATCAACTAGACGACGGTTTTCTTCAAGTTCAAAAACATTAATAAGTTGAGTACGACCGGGGGTTTTACTGGTTCTTGCTAAGCCTTTTTGATCCGTTAATGCATTCAAGGCGCTTGACTTACCTGCATTAGAGCGGCCAGCAAACGCTATTTCTACTCCGGCATCACCAGGTAAGTACTCATTTAAGTGTGCAATGTCTGGCGCACTAATTAAAAACTTGGTTTTTCGAAAATCTATACGCGTTTCTGACACGATTTACTCCAATAATTTTTAGGTAATACCTTAATTATGTAAGATTTGCTTACTTTTCCACATTTTCGTGTAAAATATTACCCGGATCACAGTTTGTAGATTTTACCACGCTTGCAGGTCACCCTAGTAAGCTCAGGACAATAAATTAAACAAGAAGTTGGAACGCCATGAAAAAGTTAGCTCTTGCGCTGTCTGTATTTGCCGCTATATCAACCCCTGCAATCGCTGAAGGTAATGTGGAAGCGGGTAAAACTAAATCAGTTATGTGTTCAGCCTGTCACGGTGTTGACGGTAACAGCATTGCTCCTATTTGGCCTAAACTGGCCGGACAGCACGCATCTTATCTAGAAAAGCAATTACATGATTTCCAAGCGGCGGCTAAAAGCGGCGGCAAAGAAGGTCGTAATGATCCTACCATGATAGGCATGTCAATATCCTTATCTGAACAAGATATTAAGGATGTTTCTGCATATTATGCTAGCCAAACATTAAATGTAGCCGATGTGGCGAGTATTCCTGCTGAAGGCGAAGCCCTTTATAAAGGCGGCGATATGGATCGTGGTATCACTTCATGCATGGCATGTCATGGACCAGATGGTAAAGGCGCAGAGCTTGCAGGCTTCCCATCAATTGGTGGTCAACATGCTGATTATGTCAAAATCCAGCTAAATAAATTCCGCGATACAAATCGTAACAACGATCTCAATGGCATGATGCAAGATGTTGCTAAAAAGCTAACTGACAGTGATATCCAAGCATTATCTCAATATATTTCAAGCCTTAAGTAAATTTTACTGCTCGCGCTGACAACGACAAAAAGGGTGACAATTCACCCTTTTTTACAACCTCAAGTTTACGTTTACGTAAACTTGAGGTTATTGAGGCTTGACAGAGATCACTCTTTTAGGGTTAAATAGCCCCGTACCGAAATGAACCCAACTGTCAGAACAAAAATATCAATTCTATCTCACAGATTTCGGCTACGTTTACATTTAAGATATAAGAATAATATTTACCAATAACAATAATATAAATAAGACCACTCACTAAAAATAATAAGAGTAGTGATTTCAGCTTGAAGTCCAGGTCATATAGAATTTGTAAGGATTAGACCGAATGGTCGACACGCTTAAATAGCACTCCCTTACGCAACAGAGATAAAACCCCATAAGGACACTACTTTAAGGATTAAAGTAGCGGCAAAGGAAGCTAATTGCTTAGGATGCACTTGCGGAGGCTTGATATCACTGGACGGTACTTTAAACATGGATTGTTTACTAATGTCATTGAAGACAACTAGGAAATTGATGTGTCATTGAAGACCATCTACGGAAGCTGTGGTCAGGACGGCAACAGGATTTAAATAAAGTGTCATTGAAGACCGATAACAACTAAAAAAGCATGGAAAGCGCTAAAAACAAGAAGGATACTGACCGGGATAGTCACATAGCAAGTACGGATACTTGGAATCAGAATATAGTGTGATAAGCACTGTTTTACGAGGTGGCAGTTTACTGCCACCTTTTTTTATTTCCGCTTTTTGTAATCACTTTCATAATCAACCTAAATCTGCTATTGATTGATATATATCTTTGTTTTTGTTCAGGTGCCTGCTTACTTCAATGATAAAATGTCCCTTGTGCCGTTATCGTGCTGAATTTTTTCTACAAGATAAAAAAAGAGCCTTTTACCGCTGCGATCAATGCGGCCTTGTTTTCGCTAACCCCCAATCCCACCTTATGCCGGCAGCGCAATTACAGCGTTATGGCCGAGCCAATAAAGCCAGCAAGCAAAAGCAACTAATTCAATTTATCAAACCCTTGCTGTCACAGATAAGCGCCCAGCAAAGTGGTTCATTGACAGGGCTCAATTTTGGCAGGGTGCTAGACAAAGCCAGCCTCGACAAAATTGAACACGCGGGTCACCGCCTTTATCAGTACGACCCATTTGTTAAAGCCAATCAACAACTTTTCAATCAGCAATACGATTTCATTTGCTGCTATCGGGTACTAGAGCATTTCCAGCAACCAGGTAAAGAATGGCAATTACTGTCAAAATTGCTAAAACCTGGTGGATGGTTAGCAATAAGTACGTCTTTAATGACTGATTTAAATCACTTTTCTAAATGGCATTTCAAGAATAACCCCACTCACGTTAGCTTTTATCAGCAACAAACTTTCGAGTATTTGGCACAACACAGCGAATTTACGCTATTATTTGCAGCAAAAGAGCTCGTATTGATGCAAAAAACATCAAAGTCTGATATAAAGCGCATCCTTATTTAGTGCAAGGTGGATATGAATCCGTCTAGCCAAATTTTACAACCTAATGAGATCACCAATGGCTCGTAGTAAAAAATCGCGCAAGGGCGGCGAAAATGGCCCTAAACAAGCACCAAGAGTCAAAAAGTCTGAGCGCAAAGTCATCGGCGGCAAGAAGAATGATTCTGGTCGTAAATCAGGTAGCCGTCATAACGAAGCCCTGATTGAAAAAGAATCACCACATGTGAAAACGCAAAAAAATAATGACCCTCGTCATGGTAGCAAGAAGCCTGTTGCGTTATCGATTGCACCAGCTAAAGAAGCAACTGTTGCTGCTAGTGCAAAAGTGAAACAGCCTAAACTGACTGACGAGCAAAAATTATTAAAGCTTGAAGAAGATCCAAGGTTTAATGACTTGCTTGATTTGCTAGAAGAAGGCAAAGACTTAGCCGCTGACGATCAGAAATGGTTAGATAGCCAATTATCTAAAATTGAATCGCTGATGGAAAAATTAGGCATTTCGGATGCTGAAGAATTACCAGCACCAGCCGCTCCGAGTAAAAAAGCCGCTTCAGATGATGATTTATATGAGCGCTTTGAAACAGGCGCGGATGTATTAAAAGACTACCAGTCTTAATCATTACTACTTTTAAATGGCATATCTATTTCAGATATGCCATTTTTCTATTTATTCTAAACTAAGCCTTATTCAAGCCTAACATCACTTTAAGGATAAACTGTGTCTAGCATTGTTATTGTTGTCGCTGTCATCATTGTATTACTTTTAGCTTCTTACGCCGGATACTTGCTATTACAAGTCAAGAAACAACAACAGGCATCACTAGCAGCCAGTAAGCAGCGCACAATAGAAGCCAGAGCCAAAAAACAACAAGTATTAGATGATATCAAGTATATCGCAGCAGCCATGTTAGAAGAGCGCTGTGAGCCTTCTGAAGGGGTAATGCGAATCGCTAAGTTATTTGATACCTTATCCATGTCTGAAGCAATGGCCGTTGAATTCCCGCATATCTTCGAGCATTACGCCTGTATTAAAGATCATCCCATAAAAGATGCACGCAGCGCTTTACCTAAACAGCAGCGAATGAAATTGGACTTAGCCAGAATGAAATCTGAAGCAAAGTTAGAACAAAGCTTGCTTGAAGACGCTAAGAAGTTGAAACAGTTTCATTTCATGCATTAATAACCGACAGTTTTTAACAAATCCCTTAGTTATAAGACAGATAACAGCCTCAACATGGATATTGAGGCTGTGAGCTATGCCACAAATCTACCTAAATGCTAACTTTTCCTGCAAAAATGCACCTAATTGCTAATGAGAAATTTCAAATTTACAACGTAGATCAAGGTTATTTGTTAAAGATACTTGCATACTTCGTACATTGCTAATTTACCCGGAGGACACGCCTTGAAGCAGCCCACACAAATAAGTTGGGATCAGTCAATGATCGAAAAGTATAACTACAGTGGTCCACGCTATACGTCGTATCCAACGGCTTTAGAATTTGACGATACTTTTACTGAGCAAAATCTACTTTCAGCGATTGAAACCAGTAAAAGTGACAAACTGTCTTTATACATCCACATCCCATTTTGTGCCAAGCTTTGTTATTACTGCGGATGTAATAAAGTCATTACTCGTCATGCACATAAAGCTGACCAGTACATTGAATACCTTGCAAGTGAAATTGTTAAGCGTGCCCCGTTATTCAAAAATTACACTGTGACCCAAATGCATTGGGGTGGCGGTACACCTACATTCTTAAACCCAGAGCAAATCTTAACCTTATCAAAGCTGATTAAAAGTCATTTTAATTTTGCTGATGTTGGCGAATTCTCTATTGAAGTAGACCCTCGTGAAATCGAATTAACCATGCTTGATACATTAAAAGAAGCTGGCTTTAACCGTATTTCTATTGGTGTACAAGATTTCAATAAAAAGGTACAAGTTGCCGTAAACCGCGAACAAGATGAGCAGTTTATTTTTGACTTAATGGCTAAAGCAAAAGACATGGGCTTTGTATCGACCAACGCAGATTTAATCTACGGTCTACCGCACCAAACCCCTGAAACCTTTGCAGAAACCATTAAGCGTGTGATTGAGTTATCACCGGATCGTTTGTCTATCTTTAACTATGCGCACTTACCATCTCGTTTTGCCGCTCAGCGTAAGATTAAAGATGAAGATATGGCTTCGCCACAGCAAAAGCTAGATATGTTGCATCAAACCATTGAATCATTAACCGGTGCAGGTTATCAGTTCATTGGTATGGATCACTTCGCTAAGCCAGATGATGAGCTTTCAAAGCTTCAAAATGCCGGTAAGCTTCATCGTAACTTCCAAGGTTATACCACTCAGGAAGAATGTGACCTATTAGGTTTAGGTGTGTCTTCAATTAGCCAAATTGGCGATTGTTATGCCCAAAACCAAAAAGATATCCGTCCATACTACGAGTCGATTGACGAAAAAGGTCACGCATTATGGAAAGGCTGTAGCTTAAATCGTGACGATGAAATTCGTCGTGTAGTGATTAAACAAATGATTTGTCACTTCGACCTCGATTTAGCCAAAATTGAACAGCAATTTGATATTAATTTTGAAGAGTACTTTGTTGAAGATTTAAAACTGCTACAAACCTTCATTGATGATAAATTAGTTGATATCACAGACCGTAAGCTTACCATTAGCCCTACCGGTCGTCTGTTGATCCGCAATATCTGTATGTGTTTTGACGTTTACTATCGTCAAAAAGCACGTCAGCAACAGTTCTCGCGAGTGATTTAGTTTTTACTATCACGCAATAAAAAACCGCTGATTATCAGCGGTTTTTTTATGTTTATTTTCAGCTAAACAGGTAGGAGCTAACTATAACTTTGACGCGTATAGCGCCTTGCGTTCACTGCCTGATAAAAAGGCCATTTCAACACCATTACGTTGCACTTGCATCAGCTGAGCATCAGTTAAACCCAGTTCTGACTTAGCGATACGATATTCATGCTTGATATCAATCGCGCTCACACCAGGATCATCGGTATTAAGACCAATTAATACTCCAGCATCCAGAAACTGAGTAAATGGATGAGCATCATAATCAGCCACAGTTGAAGTATGTAAATTACTTGTCGGGCATGACTCGATTCCAATAGAGTGCTTAACTAAATATTCCATCAACTTAGGGTCGTGGATAGCATTTACACCATGGCCAATTCGAGTAGCACCCAACTCTTGAATTGCTTGCCACATGCTCTCGCTACCGGCCGCCTCACCGGCGTGGGCTGTGATCTGTAAGCCAGCATCTCTCACTCGCTTAAAGTGTTCATTGAATAGCTCACCAGGGAAACCTAGTTCATCGCCAGCTAGATCCATTGCCACCAAGCTATCTCGATGCGCTAACAAGCCATCAAGCTCTAAGCGGCATTTCTCTTGTCCAAATGAGCGCGACAAAATGCCGATTAAGTTAACCTTAACATCATAATCTTTCATGCCAGCTTTGACGCCATCAATAACGGCCTCAACCACGCCTTCAATCGGTAAGTTATGACTCATTGCCATGTAATATGGGCTAAAACGCAGTTCAGTGTAATCAAGCCCTGATACTGCCGCGTCTTCAACATTTTCATATGCTACGCGTTTTACAGCATCTAAATCAGCTAATACGCCCACCATCCAATCCAGCTTAGTCAGGAATGCCACTAAACTATTTTCTTTGCCTTGAATTTGAACAAAGGGAGCCAACTCTGCAATTGAGTTAGCAGGCAGTTGAATACCATGCTGATGGCCAAGCTCCCAAATCGTTTTGACCCGCACGTTGCCATCTAAATGACGATGCAAATCAACCAGCGGAATGGATGTATTGATCATTTTTGCCCCCTATTGAATTTTTGAGCTAAATGTGTTTTTTATTTTATGAACACCCAGCAAGCAAAGTTTAACACGCATCGACAAAAAAACGACCTTAGCAGCAACTAAATTATGCAATCAGTAACAATTATGTCGATGAATTTCACTAGCGAGCATATGATTGAATTGCTATGTTGTGGCTTAGTTAGCTAAATTTGTTATTTACCAACGTTTAAAGGAATTTCCCATGCGAAAGCTCATACTGCCAGCATTAATCATGCTTGCCATATCTGGCTGTAAAATGACTTCAGGTTCTAAAGCTCAATATTATTTAGGCGTTCCCGAAAAAACTGAAACCCCAACTCAGGTAAAAGAAACGGCTACAGCGGCAGTAGTAGAAAATATGAGCCTGAAATCAATTATTGATAACGCTTGGCAAGTAGACTTGGATTACTCGCCGACATTGGCCTATTCATTAGGCGATAAGTCAAAGGCCGATAAATTAGCTGATTTATCACCAGAATCCTTAGCCCAAAAGAATCTACGTCAGAAAAAGCTACTGGCATCATTAAAGCAAATTGATCCGGCCACCCTGTCAAAAACCGACAAAATTAATGCACAGTTATTAGCGTACCAACTGCAAAACAGTGTTGATATGTACAACTTTAAAGATCATTACTTACCGATAACGGCCGAAAGTGGTTTTCATGCTTACATCGCCTCAATCGCTAATGGGCGCTTTAATAGCGTTGAAGATTATCAAGATTATTTAGCAAAACTTAATGCCTTACCCACTTATTTTGCCCAGCAAACATTTTGGCTAAAACAGGGCTTAAGCAGTGGTATTACCCCAGCAAAAGTAACCTTAACCGGTTTTGAGCAAAGTATTAGTGCCTATATTGTCCCTGTTGAAGACAGCGGTTATTACAAACCCTTCACTCAATTTCCCGATCACTTTAGCGAGTCTGAAAAACGGCAATTAACCCAGCAAGGTCGAGATACTGTTGAGCAAAAAGTGCTACCGCTGTATCAAGATTTTTTCGATTTTATGACTGAAGAATATATTCCTAATGCCCGTATTGCGATTGCCGCAAAAGAGCTACCTAATGGCGAGGCTTTTTACCAAAACCGCGTGGCCTATTACACCACCTTAGCCATGACAACCGATGAAGTTCATCAACTGGGTTTATCAGAGGTCGCCCGAATCAAAGCAGAAATGGAACAAGTCATCAAAGAGGTAAAATTTGAAGGCAGCTTTGCTGAATTTCTGCATTTCTTACGCACAGATCCACAGTTTTACCCAAAGACAGCTGAAGAGTTATTAAAAGAAGCTGCTTATATCGCTAAAAAAGCAGATGCTGCTTTGCCTAAACTTTTCGCCACCTTACCTAGAACCCCTTATGGCATTAAACCAGTACCGGCTGAAATCGCCCCTAAATACACTACGGGACGTTACTCTGGCTCAAACCGTGATGATGATCCAGGCTACTACTGGGTCAATACATACGCCCTCGATAAACGTCCGCTATATGAAATGGAAGCATTAACCTTGCATGAAGCAGTACCTGGGCATCATTTACAGATCTCGCTAAATAAAGAGCTAACAGACTTACCCGACTTTAGACGCTTGAGTTATATCTCGGCATTTGGCGAAGGTTGGGGATTGTACTCAGAGTATCTAGGGTTAGAAGCGGGCTTTTACCAAGACCCATACAGTAATTTTGGCCGCTTAACCTATGAAATGTGGCGGGCAGCACGTCTTGTGGTCGATACTGGTATGCACGCAAAAGGCTGGAGCCGTGAGCAGGCCATAGAGTTTATGGCCAGTAACACCGCATTATCACTACACAATGTCACCACCGAAATTGACCGTTATATTTCGTGGCCAGGACAAGCACTGTCATATAAAGTTGGTGAATTAACCATAAAGCGTTTACGTAACAAAGCTGAAGTTGCATTAGGTGAAGACTTTAACATCCGTTTATTTCATGATGCATTGCTAGAAAATGGTTCAGTTACCATGGCGATCCTAGAACAAATGGTTGACGAGTTCATTAGCGAGCAGCAACGAGCAAACTAATAATAGACACTCATTAGAGAGCTAAATTGCCATTTAGCTCTCTATAACCACCTTCCCCATCAGTATCACTGTTTGCTACACTGCCAAGGTTTACATCCAGCCAAACCCTAGTCCTATTTCTTAAAGCTTAAGGTGATCGATTTGTCTTTTTCGTCAGAGCAACAACTTAATAATGATGAGCAGCAACAATTTTGGCAAGCGGTAACGCAAGCCAAACTACGTCAAGACAATGCCGATATTGCCTATGCTTTTGTTCGAAATCCAACCACCAACAAAGCAATTGTCATCAGTAGTGGCAGGGTTGAATGCTATTTAAAATATAAAGAGCTGATGTTCAATATATATCAGCAAGGCTATAGCGTTTATATTCTCGATCATCGCGGTCAAGGCTTGTCATCACGCAGTCAAAAAAATAATCACCAGGGTCACATTGATAAATTTCAGACTTATATCGATGACTTTCATGTTTTTATCAAGCAAATTGTTCAGCCCCAAGCACATGATGCTCTATATCTTGTGGGCCACTCAATGGGGGGAACCATAGGTACTTTGTATATGGGCCAATACCCAAGCACATTTAATGCTGCGGTGTTTTCAGCCCCCATGTATGGCATCAACTTGCCAATGAATAAAGGCTTTATTCGCTCTTTAGCCAAGCTGCTAAATACTTATACTGCAGACAAAGAGCCCAACTATGTTATTGGTGGTAAAAACTATAATGCAACCAGCTTTGCTGACAATGAGCTAACCCATAGCCAAAATCGTTATCAAGCCTCTATCGCGCTGTTTGAGCAGAATCCACAAATTCAGTTAGGCTCGCCCACAAACAACTGGCTATTAGAAGCTATAACAGCAGCTGATAACGCAACCCAAGTGGCCGCAACGAGTATCAAGCCCATTCTTATTTTGCAAGCGACTGAAGACACCATTGTGGATAATGCAGCCCAAGATAGAGCGGAAAATAACTTATGCCAGCTACAAAGGATACACAGCAGTCGGCATGAGATATTTATGGAAGTAGATGAGGTACGTAACCAAGCACTGACAAGTATGTTCGCTTTTCTTGAGCAATACTAATTAGCAGCTATTAATAGCAATTATACTAGCGCCATTGATATTAGTGCCATTAACACTTTAGAAACCCTGATGACTGTCTGAAGTTTGGGAAGTCCAGTTAACTTATAACTTAAACTAACTAAATGGTACTTTCCAAACCACGCTCAGGTTAATTTCTGATTCTAATAAGTGTTTAATGTCTTGTTGGGATAGCGGCCTACTAATTACAAAGCCTTGAAACAAATTACTATTAAGATCGCTCAGTAAACTCAACTGCTGACGATCTTCAATGTGCTTTACTACGACAGGATAATTTAACTGTTTGGTCATATTAATAAGTGAGCGGAATATCTTTCGCGCCTCTTTTGAACTAACAATATCATTAATATAGCCAGTAGCCAGCTTAACCTGAGCAAAATGAATACCATTAAAGCGATGTAACGGACATAAACCTGATCCAAAATCATCGATAGCGACTCTGACACCGGCCCGCTGTAGTTTTAAAATTTTATTTTTTGCAGTGATAGGATTAATAGAAAAGATATCTTCCGACAACTCCAATTGGATTAAATTAAAATTAACGCCTCTTTCTGCAATCTTGTTAAGAATAACATCAACAAACATATCTTGATGAAAATGCCTAGAAGAGACATTAATTGAAAAGCACGGGCAATTTAAATTCGCAGCTTGTAAGCTCTTTATAAATAAGCAAACCTGACTTAACATCCATAATTCAAGTTCAAAAATCGTGTTAGAAAGCTCAGCAACTGGAATAAATTGCTTCGGGCGAATAAAACCTAACTGAGGATGATGCCAACGCATCAATACTTCAACACTTTCGGTATTGCCATGTATATCTACTACAGGCTGATAAACCAAGGATATCTGGCCAGCCTTAATCGCTAACTTTAAGTCCCGTTGTAATTTCAAGGGTTCATTGTGGCTAGCATCCAACAGTAAACTATGTAGCACACAGCTATTGGTCTTACTTTCAATAGCTTTGCATAAAGCTTTATCTGCACGAGAAAGTAACTGACTCGGTTCTAAAGATTCTTGGCCATCAAAAACCACCATTCCAATTTGAGTAAAAACTGAAACATCTTGTCCAGATATGCTGAAACTACGGCCAACCACTTGGCGAACTTCACTTGCTAACGCTAACGCACGTTTATTGGCATGCTCTAAATTATTACCTAAATTTTTTGCTGCAATAACAAATTCATCATCTCCCAGACGACTTAACAAACAGCTATTTGAAAAACTCCCAGCAAGCCTTGCTGAAATCTGCATAAGTAATCGATCAGTGAGTTGCTCACCTAACGCTTCATTTACTAACTTAATGTTGCTTAGATTAATGACTAGCAAGCTGCAATGTTGATTACTTTTACGCGCATAAGCTTGAAGGTCAAACAATTCGTTAGCTAACGCTTCCCGATCAATAATATCTGACACCCCAACATGACTTTGCCTTTCTACAGTAATCTGTTGGTTTTCAAGTTCAGAAGAAACATCGTTTATCGAACCTATGACTCTTATTGGCTTACCCAGTTCATCCCACTGGATAATTTGACCTCTATCTAACACCCAAATGTAATCATTCGCCTTAGTTAGCATCCGATGAACACTTTCGTAATTGCGAGTTTTACCTTGCAGATAATTATTAAGTGCTGCTACCACTGCTTTTTTATCATCTGGATGTAACAAAGCTTCCCAGGCTTCATAGGAGCTAGCGATATCATCGGATTGATAACCTAATATTTCTTTCCAGTGATCTGATAAGAAGACGCCATTGGATATAGTATCCCAGTCCCAAATACCGTGTTGATCTGCATTAATAGAATATAACCAACGCTGCTCAGCATTAGTCAGTCGTTGATTGCTTTCGGCTAAATGTAGCCCTACTTGAACCAATGACTTATTGAGCCAATATAACTCATCGACAAAGGTAGTCACCTTAGTCGATCCCCCTTTAGCATTGACAATATTTTGCGCATTTTTAGTTAAAGTTCTAATAGGCTTAATTAGTACCAAATATAACCCTAAGCAAAAAAGTAGCACAATTATGCCACCAATTGCCCAAATATAAATAAAGCGTTTTTGGAGGCTGTCTGCAGCCTCAGCCATCAATGAGGAGATATTGTACTCAACATAAATCACATCTACCGCGCTAGAATAACTATATTTATCTGAGGCATTGATAGGATAATATGCTTGTATAGAGCCACGCTCTAAATTGGTTTGAATCAGTGGGCGTTTATTGCTTACCGCTTGTTGATGGATGTCATTGATGTAACCATCAATAACATTAGTAGCATTACTGTCACGCCATATGACATGATTAGCGAAGCGAATTTGGCTAGAAGCATCTAAAATGACATAAACCATCATATTGCTATCTATAGCAGTAAGAGAAACCTCTTGTTCAATTCTTGAAGTGTCTTGATTAGCTAACGCTGACTCAATGACATGCGTCATCCGATACAATTCTTTCTCAATGTGCTTAGATTCATTAGCCGCCAATTGAGAATGCAACTCTTCTCTTTCATAGTAAAACTCCCCGCTGACTAATAGAAAGAACAGGGCGCTTATAAAAAAAGGCACTAAGAATGATAGTGAAAATAAAGGTCGCTTTGACAAGGCTACACCGTTGATTGCTAATAAAATATTTGACGCATTAATAACATACTAAAGACGACAGAGATCAACAACAGCTAATCGAAAATATACCATCAATAAACTTCAGCAACGTAAAAACTTCTGCACAGTTGCACCCTTGGCAAAACACACTTTGTTTGGCGCGACTTAGTGGACTAGCCTTACTATGATCTATTGTTCACTGACATAGCATTATTCAGTCCGTTAGCCCTAAAGATAACCCCTGCTTTTACATGGGTACTGCCCACACTTGCCTTAAGTAATAATATTCAGCAGCTAATGACTCAGCAATCAACATCAGGAATTGTTGTCTTTTACCCCAACTACGAAAAAAACCTGACTGTTAAGTCAGGCCTTTATCGACTCTCTTACGAGAGATATTAGGCGCTTGGCAATGACCTACTTTCACATGGGCATTCGTCCACACTCATCGCTCACGCTGATATGTTGCAACTAATAACTCAAGTTATCAGCGTTAGGATTTATTCTTTTGCCCCAAACGAAAAAAGCCCTGACTGTTAAGTCAGGGC